>JALRLQ010000006.1 GCA_023254365.1 Candidatus Poseidonia sp.
CGAGAGCGCAACCTGGTCAAGGCCAATCAATTCATTCGCGACCGATCGGGGCTTCCAGCACCCCTCCAAGAAGAGGCAGCTCGCCTGTACCGACGTCTCTCGAGCGAGGGCTTCGTCACCGGTCGTTCCATCGCCGGTGTCACCGCTGCCTGCACCTACCTCGTGGCTCGACAGGAAGAACTGCCGCGGCAGATTCCAGAAATCGCTACCGCCTTTGACATCACGGAGAAAGATCTCTCCCGTTTGATTCGCCAGGTCTCCCGTCGATTGAACATGCACAAGATCACCGGACCCGATGAGTACTTTGACAAATTCATCTCCGACCTCGGTCTTGAGCCAAGCATCCGTGGACCGCTCGATGCATTGTGGACGACCATTCAACCCCACGACGACGTGTGGCAAGGAAAGAAACCAATGGGCGTTGCTGCTGCCCTGATTTACAAGGCTTGCAACGAGGCAGAAACGCCTCGAACGCAATCCGAAGTGTGCGCTGTTGCCAACGTCTCGGAAGTCACCCTGCGCGGCTTGCTTCGGTTGTTTGATGATTTGCTGCAAAAAATTGAGCAGTACAAAAACCTCCAGTGAGCGACCCAACCTTGATGAACAACCCGTGTGAGGGTATCGCCATGGGGTTCAAAGCAAAGGCCCGAAAGCACCGCAAAGACGCCGGTGAAGATGACAAGAAGCCAAGCAAGGTCACCAAAGAAGGTGAATTGCCCTGTGGCATACGAGATTGTGACAACTTCGCTGACAAATCAATGGGTGGTCGGTCGCTCTCGATTGACGATGCCATTGACATGTGGGGTGAAAGTGGTTACGAGGCCAGAAAGGGTCGCGTTCGCGTCTGTAAATCCTGCTACCGCAAGTGGAAGAAGGAAAGCAAAACCGACGAAATGTACTGAAGTTCACTTTCACCTTTCGTGCGAAGGGTGTTGGTAAGGATACAGTACCCCCTGCTCACCTCTTGCACCATGAACGAACGAACAATTGTCAGGAGCCTCACCACCAACGAGGGTATACTGGTGGCCATGAACGACGGGTTGCTGGCTTGGAAACCAAACGATGGCCGACCAACAAGGACCCTCCTCGAAGGGCTTCCCACCGTGCTTCTCGCCATGCGAGGCCCCATGGGTTGCGTTGACACGGTGGCTGTCGGCACGGCTGACGGTCATGTTCTGGTTCTGACCTTGCCCCGACTGGAAACGGTGACAAAATTCACCTTGGAGGCTGGAAGCATCCGTGCGCTCACCCTTGTGGGAGAGGGTACGATGACGTTCCTCGCCGGAACGCAGTTGGGCCATGTGTTTCTTTTGGACGATGCTGCGCAAGTGCGTACCAAACTGACCTTTAGCATCGAAGGTCCGGTCTCAAGCTTGCATCTGGAGAGCGATTCGGTGCACGTTCGAAGCGGTTGGATCCACCATGTGCGCTCATGGGATGGAACCAACCATCGCACGGACAACACGGCCGACCACTTTCGTACGACGCGCTACAAGCGACTGGACAGAAGTTATCTTCTCCCCAACGCCGTTTAGACCTGCTCTTTTTCTTCCAGTGGCCATGGCGTGATGGGCGTCAACCACAAGGCCGTTGGCGCAGGGCGGTGCCAAGACGAGGGTGGTTTGCCATCGTTCGCTATCGCCTCTTCAAAGAACGCCAAATGGCGGTTAAGCACGTCCTGAACGTGGTCCTGTCCGCGTATAGCCGGACCTTGGAGAGGCACGACTGCTCGAAGGTTCAGTCGCTTGATGGTTTGCAGACTCGCCACGACCTCCATCAACGACCCGCCCGGTAAATCCCAGCGAGTGGGGCGGTCTGCACGAGGAATCAAGGCGCCCACGACCAAGGTCGACGCACTTGGAACGAGGTAGCCCATGCCATCGGGAGCGTGCCCGGGCAGTGCGATGGCCTGAACCTCTCCCTCACCCAACGGGAACACGTCCTGATCGTTCACCGGTTGTGTTGGTGTCCGGGGCATGTCCGAATCGTATCGGTTCGCCCAGGTGGTGAAAAAATCGCCGTTCTCGAGCGCCGCTTGGCCGTCCGGGTGGATGTGAATGGGAGCGTTTCGAAACGCTTCGGAGAGGTGAAGTGCGCCACCTGAAACAGGGAACCGGCGGGAGGTGAGGAGGATTCGGTCCAGCACCTCCTCGGGCAATTGGCCAAGAAGGCGTTCAACCTGCAACGATTGGTACCACGAAGTACCTGCATCGATGAGCACGTGGCCCAATGTTCCTGAGACAAGCACGACGTTGCCGTCGTGATGAATGCCCGGAAGTCGCGTCACCTTCACACTTGACCGATGAAGGCCTCGTCCTTGAAGATACCCAAATGGGGCGGTTGCGATTAAATAGGGGGATTCGGTCGCCCGTTCCATGGCACGATTCCCTGAAGCAGAAGCCCGCATGCTTCGCCGCAAAATCTGCATGCGCTGCAACGCCCGTAATGCGGTTCGCGCCGTGCGCTGCCGAAAGTGCAGCTACAAGGGCTTGCGCCCCAAGAACATTGAGCGAAAGGGCAACTGATCGCTCTAACTCATCCAAACCAACAGCAACGTGGTTGGATCACCAATCAGTACGAGCGGAAGCACGGCTGGGAACAAGAACACGAGAAGTGGCATCTTGTAACTGACCCAAACGCGTTCAATACCGGCGTTGCGAAGACGTTCCAGATGGTCGTCGAGGGCTGCTTCTGTGGGCGTGTGCCGTGGAGCTCGTGCGTGGTGGACGGGCATGATCCGTCCATCCGGCATCTCCATCACATCGGTCAACAACCACACGTGACGTTGCTTGACATCCGTCACCGGCATCACCGAGGCATGCCATGCAAGCTTCATGTCACGAAGTGAACGCAGGCTGCCTCGCTTTATGTTCAAGGCGAGCATGAAGAGAGGAATCAACAGGAACGCTAAACCGCCCCAGATGAGCAAGGCGACGCTCACCGGAAGGGCGACCACCGATGGCTCGCCAACATCACTCAACGGGAGAGGAACCGTTGCCCAGGATGGGAACGTCAACGTGACCCACATCAACGCCTTCGCATCGGCTCCGCCGTGCAGCAAACGAAGTCGCCAAGCGAGGTCGATGAACAAAATGACGAAGAACACCGCTGCTGTTTTCCACCACAAAATGCCAAGCGGGTCACCTTCGTTGAGAAGTACATCCATGGGCGTTGTGGACTGGTATCGCAAAGCCCCCGCCACGGCACCAACGGCAGCCGAAATGTACCAAAACAGAAACACACGATCTATCCATGAACCTGCGGCAGCGTCCTTTAGTGTTGGTCGACCGAACACCGAGATGCTGGCATAGGCCACCACGCCTGCAGCGGTGAGGTAAATCGTCCAGTCGGCGCCGGCAACCATCAATTCCAACGCCCAGATGAAAATTGCAGGTTTGGCCCAAACAATCCAGTGCTCGTTGGGAACACGCCGTTCTTTGTGGTCCATCCAAGCGGCCCACCCCATACCGAGAAGCAACACCGCCACTCGGGTCCACCCGAGAATGGCTTCGTTGGTTGCCTCCATGGGTCAACCACGGCGGCCATCAACTTAAAGACGGTCACCGTTTAGCCGTAATTGCGTGCTTCCAGGTGATGAACATGAACATCGAAGAACGACTCGAACAAGTGGCCACCGTCATCAATCAAATCGATGACCCAAAGGTGCCTCGAAACATTCGCCGCCAAGCCAAGGAAGCCTGTGAAAACTGGCTGTTGAACAAAGGCAAGAAGTTGGACGTTCGCATTGCGATGGCCCAATCAAAGTTGGAGGAACTTTACGAAGACCCCAACATCCCACCCGAGTTTGGCACACTGATTTTGACCATCAACACCGAACTTGAACGGATTCTCACCGAAGTGCTCTGATCACTCTTCTTCGGTGAAATCAAGAGCAAACACGAGTTTTCCGAGGAACAAGCGTTCTTTCACGCTGAGTTTTCCTTCGCTGACAATGGCCTCGAACTGCTCACTCCACTTTTTCTTGTCCGGCATTGAATTGATGCCGACGCGAACAAGCGATATTTGGTCGAGGGTGAGGCGTCCTCGGCGAAGTGCATACTCGGCAGCAATGCGTGCCGAAATCAGTTTCACTTCGTCATCGGAATAACCGAGAACGGTTTGCAAGTCGTTGAGCATCCGTTCTTCGTAGGCCGTGATACGTCCGTCCTTGATGGCTTCACGCCATGCTTCTTCCAACGTCGGCGCACGCTCAGAAAGGAGAATGGCCAAGGGACGAGTTGCATCGATGTTCTCGAGAACGATTTTCAAAATCACCACCAGCGGGATGGAGAGAATCATACCCACAATGCCCCAAACCCAGAAGGAGAACGCCGTCACGACCAACAACAAGACCGGTGAGATATCGAGCGCTCGCCCAGCCCAGCGTGTTTCGATGATGTTGCCCCACAATTGTTGGTTCGTTAGCAACAAGACCGAGAGGAAGATGAGCAGGGCTGGGTCAAGCAAAATGAACCCGAGAATCAACGGCGGAATGGTTGCCAGCAGTGAACCGATGTAAGGGACATAGTTGAGCAGGAACGTCAGCAAGGCCCAGGTGAACCAGAGGTCAATGCCAAAGGCCAGCATGATGATACCGGCACAAACACCGGTTCCAAAACCAACGCCGGTTTTGACCACCACGTAGGTGTTGACACTGGCTTCAATTTGGTCTCGAATCATGTGAACCCGTTCACTCGCCCCACCGGGATAGGCTCGCTCGATGCGCCCCGGCAACAAACTCGCTTCAAAAATGATGAAGAGCAAGAAAAACAGAACCGTCACACCGGTGACGAAGAACATCCCCACGCTTGAGAGAAGCGAACCGATGGCATCGGTCAGTCCTGAACCTTCGGAGAGCACACCCATGCTGCCAAGATCTTCATCCAAGGTTCCGTTGGGCTCCGCTCCGGCATCCAAGATGCTCTTCCCAATCAGCGGCATGCCTTTGACATCCATCCAACGATCGTTCATTTTGTCCGTGTATTCGTTCATGCGCTCCTCATCGTCAAGGAAGTTCGCCGTTTGCTGATAGGCGAAGAAACCGGCGCTGAGCACGATCAGAATGGCCAGCATGAGCATGGTGATGTAGGAAAGCATCAGCGGGAAACCCTTCTTGGAGAGGAAGTCCGCACCGGGTTTCAGCACAAAGTAGGTCCCAAGAGCGATGAACAGTGGCTGGAGAACATCGACCAGTTGGATGAGCCAAATCGTCACCAAGGTCATGATGATGGCCGCGTGAGAAAGCACCGTCAACCGGTTGCGAAACTGTTGACTGTTCCACGTCGCAGTGTCTTCCATGCACCGTTGAATCTTGATGACCACTTCAAGACTTCTGCCCCGCCTGCGGGGTTGCAGATTCTGGATTCAGGTCGGGTAGGTTGGGAAGACGAAGGGTCAACACGGCAGAAATCACCATGAGCAATCCACACAGATGGAAGGCCGTGTGATAATCAAACGGATAGGTTCCACCGATGGTGAGTTCCCAAACGAAACCACCGGACAGCGGCCCGAGGATGCGAGCAAAGGCAGTGAGCGATTCTTGAGCACCCATCACCACGCCGAGGTCGTACCCTTCCTCGCGTGCCATTCGGGTTAGGTAGGTGCTGGAAGAGGGCTGGAACAACCCGTTTCCAATAGCAATGCAGGAACAGACCAACAACATCTGCAGCCACACCAACGAGGAGGTGGTGTAGGGCAGGAGGGTGAGTCCCAGTCCCGTGCTGAAGATGGACATTGGAATCAATCGCCGGGTTCCAAAACGCCGGGTTAACGGGCCGATGAGAGCCGCTTGGGTGAGGATGCCCAGCAGGCCGATCATGGCGAAAATACGTCCGTTGTCCTGTTCGGAGAAGCCCAACCCTCCGTTGGCGACATTCATCTCAGTGTACAAAATGAACACAGCGTGCATCACGGTGAAGCCGAAAATAAACAACATCGACACCCAAATCATTGCGCCAATGCCCGAGGTACGAAGCATGGCCGATGAGTTTGACATGACAGATACCATTTGGCTTCTCCACGACCGCCGTTCCTTTGAGGTGGCCTTTGCGGTCAGGTCCACCGATTCGGGGAGTTTGAAGTAGGCGAGAATCAACGAACCCGTCGACAACACGCTTGCTATCACACACGGCAACAGATAGGGATAGGTGTCAAAGACGGTTCCAACGAACACATCCCATCGTTCAGCAGGACTGGAAAACTCGCCGCCCAGGAAGGGGCCGATGGTGAAGCCGAGGCCAAACGCCGCCCCGATAAGACCCATGCGCGTGGCGAGTTGTTGTGGCGTGCTCACGTCACCAATGTAGGCTCTTGCAACGGCGATGTTGCCGTTGAACACACCGGCGAAGAAACGCATGGCGAGCGCAAACAGCAAGGTGTTGGAAAAGCCAAACGCCGTGAAAAAGACGGTGTTGCCGACCAAGCCAATCATCAAAATCGGTCGTCGACCGATGCGGTCGGACAGCGCCCCCCAGAAGGGTGAAGAGAGAAATTGTGCGGCCGAGTAAGCCGTCATCAGCAAGCCCACCCAAAGACCGACCTGGACCACGCCTTCAGCAGAAGCCAAGTCCTTGACCAAGTAGGTGAGGAAGGGAATGATGATGCCGAAACCAATCATGTCGATCATGGTGACCATGAACAGGACCAGAAGGGCGCCTTTGCTGGCGTCCGTTGCTCTGTTGGTATCTTCGGTCACTGGTTGCGCGGTTTGCTCTCGCCTTTTTCTAATCAACCACGATAACGTGCGAAGAGGACCTTGTTTTCAAGGCCTTCACACAAGCGAAATCTTGCTTTGGACGTCGGGCGTGAGCCGGTCGATCACCGCTTCAAGGCGTTCAACCAAGCCGGCCTTTTGTTCGTGCTTGATCAGAGCGTACATCATGACCTCGTCCAAGGTGTCAACGGCTACCACTTCCACCATGTTTTCGAAGCGGTCGTCAAGGAGCACATCTTGCATGTTGGCGCGAGGCACCACGATGGTCTTCACACCGGAGCGAGCAGCGGCCTCAATCTTGGCCGTTACGCCGCCGATAGGCAACACTTCTCCACGAACGGAAAGCGAGCCGGTCATGGCCAAGTCCTGACGAATCGGGATGTTTTCGAGGGCCGAGATGATGGCGGTGGCGATGGTGATGGAGGCCGAATCGCCGTCAACGCCGTGGGTGTCCACGAATTGAATATGGATGTCGTAATCGGAAATGTCCTTGCCGGTGAGTTTCTTGATGACAGCACTGACGTTGGTGACGCTTTCCTTGGCGAGGTCTGAAAGACCGCCAGTGGCATGAATCTTGCCTCCACCGCCCTGAGAGGGCGTGACCAATGCCTCAACGGGCAGCATGATACCACTGAAATCGGACAGCCCTGAATTGGCACCCAGCACCGCAAGCCCATTCACTCGGCCAACACGTTCACCGGTGTTGACCAGCATGGCGTAGTCTTGGCGACGTTCAATCATGCGGTCGGCAACTTGTTGCTCGAGGGGTTTGGCGATGTTGCGAGCACCGAGCACGTGTTCAGCTGACGTGAACGGAGCGCCAGCCTCAACGGCTAAATCGCCAGCGATGCGCACCAAACCGCCGAGTTCACGGAGACGAAGGGACAATTTTCCTCGACGACCGGCACGACGCTGTGCTTCTCGCAGGATGATGGCCACCGCACTCTTGTCAAAGTGTGGAATCTCACGAACGGTGTCTTTGTCTCGCAACACCTCTTGCGCGATGAAACGAATCAGACGTCGGCGATTGCGGGACGTGTCGGGCATCTCTGAATTGACATACACCTCGTAACCGTAGCCGCGAATACGGCTGCGGAGGGCCGGGTGCATGCCCTGGATGGCATCGAGGTTACCCGCAGCGATGAGAATGAAGTCACACGGCACGGGTTCGGTTTTGGTCAGGGCTCCAGAAGAACGCTCGGAGCGACCCGAGATAGGGAAAGCACGGTCCTGCATGGCGGTCAGCAATGCCTGTTGTTCCTCCAATCGGAGGAGGTTGATCTCATCGATGTAGAGCACACCCTTGTGAGCACGGTGAATCGCTCCCGGTTCGACACGGTCGTGGGCCGGTGTTTCCATACCACCGGATTGGAACGGGTCGTGGCGGACATCGCCAAGGAGGGAACCTGACAGCGTCGCCGTAGCGTCGATAAACGGTGGTAGTTCGTTCAAATCGTGTTTGACAAGGACCTTTGGAATGCGGCTATCGTCCACGGCGCCCAATCGGCTTCGAATGAACATGTAGCCGAACACCAGAAGGAAACCACCGAACAGCAAGGTGAACAAGTCACCCGATTGGAGAGCGGCGATGAGGAGCAGGAAACCGATTGCAGCGAAGGCAATGAAGAGCATGCGTTGCGACTTCTCCCGCTGTTGGCGAATCGCTTCCTTTTGCACTTTGACGATGCGTTCTGCACGACCGGCCGGGACGGTTCGCACACGAGGGACGTTTTCATCGTCCTCGTTGGGGTAGACCAAGACATCTTCGAGCGCATCCTTGGGAAGCAAGTCGGTCATGGACCGAGCCAACATGGACTTCCCCGTGCCGGGGTCCCCAATCATCAACATGTGTCGGCGTTGTTCCGCGGCTTTTTTGATGACCACCGAGCCGGCTTCTTGGCCGATCACTTGGTCGACAAGTCGCTCGGGAATGGGCACATCCGCCGTGGATTCGAAGTCGACTGATGCAATCCATTCTTCAACAGAGGTTGCGAGAACTTCGTCTGCTCCGGTAGGCTCGGGAGCCCAGACCGTCACCGCATCGTCGGCGGTCGTCTCCGCTTCTGTGTCCAGCAACGGAACCTCTTCCGTTGTTGGCTCACCCGCATCAACTGGTTCTTCGGCCACGATACTTCCTCTCCTCACTCCCCTTTAGGGCTATGCTTTTTCATCAACCCTGTCAAGGGATGATAAATCTTGCAATCACTGTTGGTGCAATTGGTCCAGGTATTGTTGGCCGTAGTAGGTCCACTGCTCCATGGTCCAACCTGCTGGGAGGCCACCGGGTGGAAGCGGTGGAGCAGCTGGCGAAACGGGGACGGGGGGTGGTGCAACGGCTGCAACGGGAGCCACCGGAGCCACAGGTTGCTGGAAGATGTCTTGAGCACCGCCGTACATCGAATTGGCCACCGTGTCGTGGAAAGGCAACATGGCCTCGTTCCACTTGGTGTCCTCGTCGGAGGAACCGCCGCCGCCACGCATGAACATCAAGCCGAGCAGTGCAGCGACAATGACCACGCCGAGGACGATGAAGATGATGTTCATGTTCATGCCTTCGCTTGCTTCCTCACCGTTGGATTGCACTTCTTCCGCAGGACATTCGGCCCGTGGGTCGTCACAAGCCACATCCAACTTGGATTGGAGGTCCATCAACCGAGCATCAACAGAGGCTGAATCCTCGGTCCCGTCCGCCTTGGCCTGTTCGGCTTCAGCGATGTCGGCCAAGAGGTCGGCAACATACCAGTCAAGGAGATCTTCGTCCATGTCAACAGGGGCAGGGAGCGCCTCAGTGGTGTACCACTTGGTCTGGTCGGTGGTTTTGTATTCCTGGCCGGACAGGTCCACGGCTCGCACGGTGAGCGAAATGTAGTCCATGTTGCGCATGCCGTTGGTTCGGGCGTAGCCGCCGTCACCGTAGGCCGATGGGATGTTCATCTCCTCGGTCCAGCCCATGCTGGAACGGGAGAGGTCGAGGTCGTACTCCCAGAATCCATCGCAGGTGCCCGACAGGTCGTTGCACAGCGACCACGTGAGGGAAACGAGGTTGAAATCGGGGGCGCTTTCCGTAAAGAAGAATGTCGCCGTAGGGGTTTGGGTTTCGTAGGTGTCCTGCATGTTCACGTAGAGGTGGCCGCTACCATCGTCGTTCTTTGAGATGTAGAACGGAAGGGCATCAAACACGTTGACGGTCATGATGTACGAGTTGGTGGAGAACCCGTCGGTGGCCGAGATGGTCACCGTTTGTTCACCAACATCTTCGAAGAGAAGGATCATGTTGCCATCGAGAATGTTGTAACGAGCAGCACCGGGTTCTGAGGGCGTGACGGTGATGAACGCCTGGTCCAGCGAACTGTCTACGTCGGTCATGCGAGATTTGAGGTTGATGACCATCTGCTTGTTGCTCTTCAACGAGAAGGATTCGATGTCTGTCATGTCGATGCGTGGGGCGTCGTTGATGGGGTTGATGCGAATGGTCACGGTCTGGTCGGAATACTGCTCACCATCGCTGGCTCGGAGGGTCACGACGGTCTCGCCGTTGACATCGTCATCGACGGTCTCGTAGCCGAGGGTGGTGCCGCGCAATTCAAGCGAGATGGCTTCTGGGTTGGTATTCTCCATGATCTGCAGGGTCAGGGCAGAAGCGTCTGCGGGCTGACCAGTGTCGTCGGTGTCGGAGAGGTATTCGGACAGGGAGAGGATGCCGCTGGCGCCTTCGTCAACGGTTTGGATGGGCAATCCAGCCCAGCGTGGCTGACCGTTTTCGATGACGTTGAACAGCAAAGTACCGTAGGGCAATTCGCCGCTGTCGGTGTAATCGCCACCGTCGTCCACCTTGACTTCGATGCCTTTCTGACCGAGCGGGCAACCGTTGTCGTAGGGGAAGAGTACCTCGATTTCCTCGGTGGCAGCATGCCACGCCACGAAGTTGTCGCTGTCAGAGGTCACGATGAGCTGCGAGAGGGGAGTCTCGGGGTCAACGATGTGGCCGGCCATGCTGACCTTCGTGCTGAGGTCGCACATCACGGTTGGAACGGGATCGGCAATGACGGCCGGTCGGCCGTTGGCCAATTCAAAGGCGTCATCAAATTCGGTCCAGTCGCTGGTTTGGGCACGGCCGTCAACAGCACGGGTTCGAACGTCGTACTTGCCTGCCGACATTTCCATCGTTGGCGTGATGATGTATTCCCTGCCTTCTTGTGGCGACTCGCGGTAGAGGATGTTTTCGCCACCGGACACCATGCTCGCATCCCAAGCACCTTGACCTGCAGGTGAGACTTCGACATCGAAGGACATCGTATCGATGGTGTCAACGTTGTCGTCAGCATCACCCTTGGCGAGCAACGTGACGTATTCGCCACGCTCAACGACATCTGAGCCAATCACGCTGGGCGACTTGACCATGGGCGGACGGTCGTGGTCAACGAGCATCTCAGCGATGTTGTTGGTCGCACCCATGTCGCCAGTAAGGCCCGTCAAACGAGCACCGAAGGTGGTGGACCATGCGTTGGCGGGAAGGCTCGAGGTGTCGAAGGTGGCCGAACCTGAGAGGTAGGACGAGCCTGTCGCCACGTTCAAGGTTGGAATGGTCACGGTGTCGATGGGCGTGATGGTGGCGCCGTTCTTGTAGAAGAATTCCAATTGGCCACCGTCGGTGTAATCGAGGTCACCGGTGTTCTTGACATCGGCTGAAAGGGTAACGGTGTCGCCTCGCATGTACGAGGCCGTGCCTTGCGAGTTGGTCACGGTCAAGCCAGAGATGCCAATGTCCATCTTTGGACCCATCGTGGAGTCAACAGCGTGGTAAACGTGTGGCGAAGAGCCGCCCACGGAAACTTGGTTGCCGCTCATCAACGCAGCGACGACCACGGCCTTGTTGATACCACCTGGCACAACGGAGGTGGGCACCGATGTCCACGATTGGCTGGCTTCCGTTGACGAAACGGTCACGCTGTGGAAGGCCGTACCGCTTCCAGCACTCTTGGATTTGTAGGTGTCGCCAGCGGTCAGCCAGGCCATCCAGCAGTTGTAGCCGTGAGGGATGCCGGAGGAGTAGGAGTAACCCGTGCAGTCCTTGTCAACCAAAGCCGCATAGAGCTTCATGTTGGAGGCGGGTGTTCCAGATCCTACGTACGTGTAGTTGATCGTGACGTCGTAGGTGCCGCCGTTCTGAGAGATGGCCGCCGACATGCCGTAATCGTTGACGGTGCTGTGCATACCGCCACCGTTGGAAAAGAGACTGTCATAGGTGGTGTACTGAGCGTTTGCCCCTGACTGGCGCTGGTCCGTTCGGTCGCCGAAGTAGGCATCGGGTGCGCCGCCGGTGGTCCAAGCCCAGTTGTAGGGAGCAACGTTCCCAGCACGGGCTGTATTGGTGGTGCCGTAAGAAGCCGACATGTAGGTCACGTAGACGTATTCGTCTGGGAACGTTTCCTTGATAGAGTGGTGAGCCGCAGACCCGCCACCTGTCTTAGAACAGTGGCCGCAGTTGTCAGAGGATATATACTGGCCAAAGACCACGTGACCGGGACTGGTTGCGTGCGTGCCGTGGGACTCGAACACCGTTGATTCTTCTTCAAGTTGGATGGGTGTTTGATACAACTCGCCCATCATTCCTGAGGCCAAACTTCCGAGGAATACGGCAACGATAATCAATGCGAGACTGCGGGCGGCGGGTTTCATAATTTCCGCACACTTTGGAGGGTATATGAAACACTCGCACCGATGTCTGTCTGCTCAATCGCTCAACAGGCGAGCAGTGGAGCGATGATAATCGGCGGAAGAGAAACTTAACACATGGGAAATCTTGGCCCATGTGTGACCGACACACCATGGGCTGTTCTCGAGGACGAGGCGGGCAAAACCTTCGCCGTCGAATTGGTGGACCGGAACGAGAAAATCAAGGGCATTGGCGTGTTTAATCCCATTGAATGCCTGACCAACGTACCTATCGGCTCAACCGTCACCATTGGGCAGAAATCGCTGTTGCGTCTCCCACCCCGATTGCCCGAACTCAACCAGGGCATGCTACGTCGTGCCCAAACCATCGGGAGCAAGGACGCTGGATTTTTTGTCACTCGCCTTGGCTTGGGCCCGGGAGACGTGGTGGTTGAAGCCGGGATTGGCAGTGCAGGCCTGTCCCTTCACATCGCAAGGGTACTGGGCAGCACAGGCACCCACATCACGGTCGAACCGCGCGATGAGCATGCTACGGTCGGGCTGGAAAACATGCAGCGAGCCCGAGCGAGTTGGTCCCAATTCCCTCAACATCACCATCTCGAAGGGCGTATCGAAGACGTTGTACCTTCCATCAGCTCCATCGCAGCGCCGGTGGATGCCATCGTCCTCGATTTACCCGACCATCCTCCGGCCATTGAAGCAACAGCGGGATTGTTGAAACCCGGTGGTCGCTTGGCGTGCTACTGTCCCGTCACCTCCCAACTGGAACGTGCTTGGGAAGCATGTGAGGCTGCCGGATTGGACATTGAATGGGCTGGAGAACTCATGGAACGGGAGTGGGGGAGAGCCTCCAAAGGCGGCATGCGCCCCGTGAACGGACCATTTGGTCACACGGCGTTTTTGCTGGTGGCTCAACGCCGCTCGTGATCACTCAACGACACGGATTTTGTTGCTGCATTGTGGACACGTGAACCGGAACGGTGGAACGCTTCCTCGAGGCACGCCGAGTCGAGCATCACAAGTTGGACAATTGACCTTGCTTTCACCGTCGAGCCGACACTCGTTGTAACCGAGCTCGGGGACATCTTTCTCTGGTTCTTCTTCTTCCTCTTCAACAACCTCTTCGGTGAAATCAACGTCGTCTCCACTGGGACGGCGACGGAGGGTGCGTACGGCGAGGATGGCCACCAACCAACCCAGACCCATTACGCTGAGCGTCACCGGCTGACTGACGGACAAACCGAGGGGAAGAGCCAGTCCGTTGGGGGGTAGTGCTGGGCCCTCAACCGTGACCGTGAGGGGGACAGATTGGTCGGTGGTGAGCACGCCGCCACCCGATGACGTTGCTCGAACCACGACCTCGGCGTTGGCCGTTCGGGCGGTGTTGGAAATCACCGTGAGTTTGAATTCAACCGTCGAGCCGGCCGTGAGCGAATACTCCTGTGTGGCCGTTTGGTCGGCGAGTCTGACCCACTCGAGGATGAGCACACCCGTGTCTTGTCCCAACACATCAAGGGTTCCGGAGACATCGGTGTTGGCGAGGTTCTGAACGGTCAACACCGTGGATGTTGAACTGTCAACACCCAACGAGATTTTGGAGGTTTCAAAGGTCAACGCCACCAAGGCATCGCCCGGCCAGTCTGCTTCCACCGTATAGTAAGCCGCTTGCTCGACGGCCACGTTGCTTCGGACGTTGCTCACGGCTCGGAAGACGATGCCTTGTTGACCCGCCTGAGCGTCGTTGGCGAGGATGCAGGACCAACCCAGTGCATCAGAAGAGAGACCCGGTGCGAGCGTCACGGAGGTGTCAAGGCCGCAATCGACACCCACCGTGGTGATGGTGAAGGTATCGTCGGTGTTCCCGGTGTTGGTGAGAATCACGCTTCCGTAAATGGACTGTCCGGGTTTTGCTGAAGATTGGTCGTTGAAGACCGTGATGCTGGCGTTGGCGACCACCGATTCAACCCGTACGGCGACGGTGTCGTCGTTGCTCGGGTCGGTGGTTGAGGACACGGTAAGGTCGTAGTCGATGCCAGAAGAGGGGGCACCTTGCTGCACTTCACGGACACCGATGGTCACGACTTGTGTTGCACCGGCCTCCAATTGGAACGTCGTGGGCGCAACGGTGAATTCAAACCAAGACGAGGTGGTGGCTGAGGACCAATCGACAACAAAGACATCGGATTGCGTTCCCAGATTGGTCACGTCAACCGTCATCGTGGTCACGTCAACAGGATTGGCGAGGAGTCTTGATTGAAGACTGTTCACGATGACTTCGGCTCGGTCAAGAACGATCAGGTCAAACGAGAAGGTCTGTGACACGTCGTTGCCGGTGTAGGTAAGGGTCACGGCGGAGGTTGAGGGTGAAGCACCCACCGTTGCCGTGAATTCGAGGCTCACTTCAGTAGAGGATGACCGGTTGAGCACGACCTCGTCGAGCACGCTCACCGAAACACCCACTGGCAACCCAGAAAGTGATGGTGAAAGCGTGAGGTTTGACGTACCGGTGTTGTCCAGTGTCATGTTCAACCTCACCGACGAACCGGGTTCAACAAGCACGCGGTCTTCGGTTGGTCCGACGAGGTCAAAGGCGTCCACCTCGCTGAGCAACAACGCAACATCCACGCTGTTGGTTTGGCCGGCGTAGGTGGCTGAGAACGACTGCAGAAGGGTGCCGGAGAGGTCGGCATCAGCCGTGGTACGAACCGTCCAAACCCCGGTTTCACCGGCTGCAACGGTCACACCCGAGGCACTGACCATGACCGTTTGCAGACCTGGCGAAGAGAGGATATCCAGGTAAAACACGGCTCCATCGCTGCCATGATTGTGTATTCGAACCTCGTAGTTCGTACCGGTTTGCGGGACGAAGACCACTGGAGAAGACGGCCCTGTGAGTGAAAAGTTGACGGCTTCATCGACGTTGATACCGAACGAAAGTTCAGCCAGTTCGACCATGGTTGCGCCATCCATGGCGTGAGCCGTCAACGTCACGTCACAAACATCGGTGCTGTCAGCCGAGGGGTGGATGTCAACGTTGAGGCCAACGTCAACCACATCGTCGGGCAGCAGACCGGTCGTCTCGGCGTCGACCATGGAAACACTGCACGACGAGGTCTGTGAGGCTTCAACCGACCACGTCACGTTGAGGGCGGTGTTGCCCGTGTTGCTGACTTGAACATCGGTTTGTGTGGTTTGACCCGGCAGGAAGATGTCGTCTTGTTGAAGGAAGGCGAGGGCGACCGAAGGGTCTTCTTCCACCTCGATGACCAGCAAGGTCGAACCGGTGACGTTACCGTTGGTTGAACCCACCGTCAAACGATAGCCGTAGTAGTCCGGAGCAGCATCCGATGGCACCGTTACGGAGAGTGTGGCGGTTTGGGAGGATCCTGCTGCCATGTTGGGCAACTCGTCGTTCGTCCACTGGAGGTACCAACCTGCGGGAACGGATGAGCCAAGGCCAAAGGCTGTGGTTCCTCCGACCTCCCAAGGGTAATACGACATCCCGGAGGTTTGGTTGAACACGGTGTCGTCTGCAGCTTCTTGCAGGGTAAGTTTCGTGCTCGCGTTGAGGTTGACGGTATCGGTGCTCCCCGAACATGCATCACCGGTCATGCTGGCGTGCAAGACACAAGCAGCCAGATAGGAGCCCGCCAGCGAGGGATGACTGCCGTCCGAGGTGTAGAGATCGTAAAACAGGTTACCGGCCGCCGTAGGATCGTCTCCGTCAGCAACGACGGCGTCATGCACCGTTTTGAACGCCAAGCCAACAGGTGCCATCCACACCGTATTGCCCGCCGCAGAGATGTTGTCAGCGTAGCGTGTGTACCCTTGGAGCAACCGTTCTTGCATGGTGGTGAAGTTGTTGTTGAAGCTGTTGAGGCTGTCACCGTTTCGGTAGCCCCAGGTGACGAACAGAACGGTTTCACCGCCCTCTGCTTCAATTTCTGTGCTCAAGTCCACCGAGGCATTCCGGCTCTCTTGCCACATCGATTCGGTGGTGGGGAAGGAGGGGACTTGACTTTGGTCTTGAAGAACAACGTAGTCCCAAGCGGACGAACGGAGCGTCGTGTTCCATTGGTGACCGGAGGTGTTCATGTTTTGCCAGTGGTCAGGCAATTTCATCCCACCACCTGTAAGCGCCGTCACGGAGGCGTTGTAGCCGTCGGCGACGAGAACAGAATCGACCAGCGATTCGAGGTTGTTGGAGCCGGTGTAACTGTTGCCGTACATCAGCACGTTCATGGACGGAGAGGTGGTGGTGTTGGTTCCGTTTGACGAGGAACTTTGGTTGGCCCACCACCCCGACAGGTCAGGGGCGACCTCTACATCCAACAGCAAGGTGTCCGTGACGGTTCCGAGGTTGCTCACGGTAAACGACAGGCTGTTGCTACCACCGGCAGCCATGGACACGAGTCCTGGGTTGGTGGCCTCGATGGAGGGGTGATAGGCTGGAGCAACGGAGGCATACACTGTAATCGAGGAGTTGACGTTGGTGTCGGTGTTGGTCACCGTCACGCTGAATGAACCGCTGTCGGCCACCGTGGCCCCTTCTGCAAGGCGGACGACGAGGGTGGTGTTTTTCGACCACGTAGGGAACACGTTGGACACCGTTGTGTCGACGTTGACGACGTCCCAAACGGAGGCCATGGAAGAGGCATCAACCGAGAGGTTGTAGGAGGTGATGCTCGAACCGTTGTTCTCAATGGTCAGGGTGATGTTGGTGGCTTGTCCGGGTTCCAAAATCACGTGCTGCACATCGGTACTGAGCAGGATGGAATCGTGGGCGGACACCGTGGTCAGCATGGGAGAGATGCTCATCAACAGCAACACCATGACACACGAAACGGCACGAGCCGGTCGGCTGGACATGACCCAACCAAACCGACCGTGTTCATGAGACTTCGGGCCATCGGTGACCGTCGAGGCCGTCCTTCCGTCAACGGCTCACCTCGCGGACGGCCGTTCACGCCTGCAAGGTCGGCCAGCGAATGCTTCATGTCCTCCAGCGCAGCCGGCGAACCATGACCACATGGGTGCCCACCGCCTACCGAACACACACGCTTGGCGAACTGCAGAGCAAAGGAGCCGACCTCGTGGACAGCGAAGTGACCGTCATCGGTTTCATGGAGGCCAACAGAGGCAAAGGAGCCATCTGTTTTGTCGACCTTCGCGACGGAACGGGAAAAACCCAGATTTTCCTCAAAGCCGACACCATTGGTGAGGAGGCACTTGACACCATTCAACGCATGACCCGTGAATCCACGCTCCAGTTCACCGGTACCGTGGCCCTCAAGCGACCACCCAAGGTCAAGGAAGGTGAACCCACACCACCACCCGCCTACGAGGTCATCGCCACAAGCGTTGAGGTGATTGCACGCGCCGAGGCCCCGCTACCGCTGGGTGTCACCGACACCGTCAACGCAGAACTTGACACCCGTCTGGACAACCGTTTCCTCGACCTTCGCCGAGCCCACGTCAACGCCATGTTCCGGCTACGAGGAAAGGTGTTGCAATTTGGTCGAAACCACCTGATCTCCGAGGGCTTCATCGAAACCCACACGCCGAAAATTGTAGCGACGGCGACCGAAGGCGGAGCGGATTTGTTTCCCATGCAGTACTTTGACCGCCCGGCGTTCCTCAACCAGTCTCCACAACTCTTCAAGCAATTGTGCATGAGTGGAGGCTTGGAGCGTGTCTTCGAAATCGGCCCCGCCTTTCGTGCTGAAAAAAGCGATACATACCGCCACCTTGCAGAATTTATTTCCTTCGATATCGAGTGTTCATGGGCCAACGACGACGACGTGATGGGAGTGCTCGAGCGCATGCTCCACCACATTTGGAAATCCGTTGCTGAAGATGAGGAATCCAACGCGCTCATCGCCACGATCAACGCCTTCCGCGAAGAACAGGGCGAGGAACCCATCGAAATCATCGTTCCCGAGTTACCCTTCCCGCGCGTTGAATACGACGACGCCATTCGCATCATCAAGGAAAAAGGTGGGAAGATTGAGTGGGGCGATGACATCGACGCAGAGAACTCCGACCTTTTGGCTGAGGACCTTCCTCAATTCTACTTCCTTCCTCGCTGGCCGATGTCCCTCAAGCCGTTTTACATCCATCAGGTCGAGGGCGAAACCGGCAGCACCGGAGCCCAACTCTCGCGTGGCTTTGACCTGAACTTTGGTCGAGACGAGATGACCTCCGGCGGACAGCGCGAACACCGTATTGACGTGCTGGTCGAGAACCTGCGAACCATGGACTTGGACCCCGAAGAATTCGAATTCTACGTCGCCGGGTTCCGCCACGGCGTGCCACCTCACGCTGGATGGGGGTTGGGTGTTGAACGCATTCTGATGAAATTGACCGGAGCAAAGAACGTGCGTGAAACCGTGTTGTTCCCACGTGACCTCCGACGCCATTGCCCCTGAGGCGAGGGTTCGATTTCGACACAACCGTGATAGGGCACCCCCTGTTGTTTCGTCCATGGCCGTTGACCGCATGCAATGGGGTGCGGAAGATTGGCAGGTTGCCGAACTCTGGATGCCCGATGACCCGTCGCCCTTCCAAAAGGACGAAGGCGTTCCCTGCGTCATGCTCATTCACGGTGGGTTTTGGAAAGAACAGTACACGATGGAACTGATGCAACCCATTGCGGCGGATTTGGCCGAGGCGGGTGTGGCAGCCTGGAACATTGAATTCAAACGGTGGTCGCCCGGCCATGAGGGCGTCTGGATGGACACGCTCTCCGACGTGCTGCGAGCGTGGGGTCACTTGGCCTTGATTCCGGGTATTGACATCACGCGCTCCATGGTCATGGGTCATTCGGCCGGTGGCCATCTCGCCTTGTTGATGAGCGCCAAAGCCGAACGCCGCCCGTGGCTGGCCATCGCTCAGGCCCCCATCACGGACTTGGTGGGTGCTGACCACGCCCGTCTGTCCGATGAAGGCGATGCTGTCCGTCGGTGGATCGGTGCCTCACCGGAGGAAAACGAAACGTTGTGGCGCCAATTGAATCCCGTGGACCATCCACCTCAAACCAGCGTGTTGTTGTTTCACGGGGAACACGACGAGGATGTACCCATTGAGCAATCCGAGACCTATGCACGGGTGATGAAGGCCAAAGGTGCCGATGTGCAAAAGGTGTGGCTGCCCGGAAACCACTACGACATCATCGACGTGGCCACCGATGATTGGTTGGTTCAACTCAACACGATTCTTGACTGGCTTTGATGCTAAGGCCTATGACCTAAGGGGGCTTGGCCACCACATGGACCTGCTCGGCGACGACTTTCCCTACGCAACGTCGGCCTTGGTTGGAAAACACGCGTTCGTGTGCGGTGCCAGCAAAGGCATCGGCGAGGCCACGGCCAAGATGCTGGCCAAGGCCGGTGCCAACGTGACCGTGTGTGCTCGCAACGCAGCCGCCCTCACAGCCCTTTGCGAAACGCTTGGAACCCTTGGCTCAGGTGTCCACCAGGCCTTGGCCCTTGACCTTGAAGACGTGGACAGCATCGGTTCTGCTTTTGCTTCAGCGATGGAGACCTTGGGCCCGGTTCACATTCTCATCAACAACGCTGGAGGACCTCCCGGTGGACCTCTGCTCAACAACACGCTGGATGATTTTGAAGCCCCGTTCAAGCGGCACCTTCACGCCGCCCACACCCTGGTCCAACACGCCGTTCCGGTGATGGAAAAGGAAGGCTACGGGCGTATTGTTCAAATCATCTCCACCTCCGTCAAAGAGCCCATCCCAAACATTGGGTTGTCGAACACGCTTCGAGGTGCGATGGCTTCGTGGGCCAAATCCCTGTCCAACGAGCTGGCCCCGTGCATCACCATCAACAACGTCTTGCCGGGATTCACCAATACGGAACGCCTTGGCAGCCTTTCCGCCTCCATTCAGGAACGGACCGGAAAATCCGCTGAAGATGTGCGGAAAGGATGGTTGGACCAAGTTCCCATTCGTCGCCTCATCGACCCGCTCGAGACCGCGAGTGCCATCGCGTTCCTCTGCCTGCCGGCTTCAGGAGGCATCCGTGGTGTCAGCCTCGCCGTTGACGGTGGTCGACTTCGTTCCATTTGAGGTGAAACCATGGACGGGGAAGTGTCGGCTGAGCGTGCGCGTCAGATACTGGACATGCTGACCGCCGGTGGTTCCATGGACCACATCAACACCTCACTCGCCTTACGTTTGATGCCCCTCGCCAAGGAATTGGGGGACGAGGCACTGGTGGAACGACTCCTCGACCAAGCCACCCTGGTGGCTACCAGCGACGATGAGCGAGGGTGGGCTCGTTTTGAGGGCCTGAAATTGATGAACGCCGGCCTTGAGAGTTTTCTGCATTTGGCCGAAGAAGCGGAAGCGATGGACGACGCTCAAGCCCTTACCGCTGCGGTTCAGCATTATGTGGCGCTGGTTCACCTCTCCGAGGGTCAATTCGACGAAGCTCGTGCAACCGCTCAACGGGCGCTGACCCTTCGAGGAACGATCGACGACAAGGAAGGCATGGCCTACGGCATGGCATTGTTGATGACCATCGCCAAACGTCAACATGACGAACATACCGCCATCGCCATCGGGACTGAGCGCCTCGAACTGCTCACCAGCCTGAACGATGAAGTCGGTCAGATGGAAGCAATCGCCGACCTTGCTCACTGCCAGGCGACCATCGGCGAGTTGAGTACGGCCCACGACCTGTTCACGCAATCGCTGGAACGGGCTGGAGCTTTGGGGAGCCTCTCGGGTCAACTGGTCGCCCGATGGGGGCTGGCTGACATCGCTGAAATTCAACAGGACTACGAGACGGCAATGCTCGTGCTTTCCGACGCACTGCACGATTTCATTTCGGTGGATGCTCCAGCACCAGCCCAACTTCGCCAGCGAATTCAGGACCTCACAGCCTTGAACAACCAACCTGCAGACGATGATGCAGCATGAGAGGCCATACCCATTATGAGCCATGGCGCTGTGGGCGAATCGGGTGAGTGGCATGGAGCATGACATCTTCTTCTCCATCTCTCAAACGCCGGACACCACGGGCCATCTTCCCGACGAAGCGACCATGTTGAGGAATTACTTCCAGCAGTTGGCCTGCGCTGACGAGTTGGGGTTCGGCGTTGGTTGGATAGCGCAGGCGCACTTGTCAACGGAGACGCAAAAATCGAACGCACAACCCGTGGTGCCCCATTGGCAGGGTGAAGTCGGCTTGTGCACCGATTTCCCTCAACTCGCTCTCGAGTCGTTTCGACGCACTCGTCGCATCGAAATCGGGAGCGCTGTGGTCTCCATCCTCGCTTCGGGGGGACCGATTGCTCAAGCAGAGCGCATCGCCAATGTGCTCAGCCTCCACGGACTCGACGAAGACGAACACCGTCACCTCCACGTCGGTTTTTCAGCCGGCCGATTTGAGTTCATGGCGCGCCCCTACGGTGTCGTGCCTCGAACCTCCATCGAAGAAGCCGCATGGCCGGCGTTGCGAGGTCAAATCTTCATGGAAGCAGCAGAAATTTTCCTTCGCTTGCTGCGCGGCGATGTCATCAATTCGGACATGATTCGAGACACCGTGCTCACGCGAAGCAACTTCAGAAGCGATGAAGATTGGGAGGCCGTCCAAGCGGCCGCCGTTGAATTTGAGGGATTAAGTGAGCGGCCCGAGGAAATCCATATCCCCTCTCGCTACGTTTTTGAGGACCTCAAAATCGTCCCCAGCAATTTCCGAAAAGAACTGCTCAGATTGGTGGCAGGCACCCACGATCCAAAGGCTCAAACCTTTGTCAATACGATTCTTCCCGTCAAGGTGTTCAACCTCTCCATCACGTCTCCAGAGGTGATCGATGCAACCCACGCTCGCATGGCAGAAGTGTACCATCCGGAGGGCGGAACGTGGCAGCGAAGCGACATGCCCCGAACCAGTTTTGTGTTCCTGAATGCGGAGGAAGGGTTGACGCCCGAAGAACAATCGGCCGCTGCCAAGCAAGAAGCGGAAGCGGCCTTGAGTGCCTATTGGAACGCGCTGGAAGGCACCATCGACCCGGATAAAGTGAACCGGGCAGCCAACAATGCCCTGATTGGCAATGTTGAGGAAGTGGCGCAGCAAATGGTGCAACGATTCCACCCCGAGGACCGCATCATGGCCTGGTTTGATTTCTTCAACCACGATTCGGACCGTGTCTGCCGCAACATGACCGCCTACATGCAACAGGTCGCTCCTCGGGTAGAGGAACTGCTTGGTGGTGCGTAAAGTGGGCATTCGTCACGACACCTATTCGGCGGTTCAACCGGGCAAGCCCGGTTCCGCCATGTACCCCCAATCGCCCCTTGGCGAGCAGGTCGAAGGCATCCCGACCGGACGTGAAGTAGCGTGGGAGCCCCTGGTTGACTATCGGCGAAACGGCGTCTCCGAGACCACCATCCACGGAGCGGTGGCCTGGGCGCACGGCGACGAAGTCATCCATTCGTTTGGTGGTAACGTGTTGTGTTACGGTCGCTCGATGATGAAGCCCTTCATGCTCAAGGCGTTCACCGAGGAACTTGAGGACTGTTCGTGGGAACAGAAGGCGATCGCTGTTGCATCGCACAACGGCGACACCGAACACGTCGCTGCTGCCCAATCGCTGTTGAGCGAGTCGGAATGGCCGTTGATGCTGACGCCGCTCGATGTCCCGCTGATTCAGTTTGGTCGCCAGGTTCGCCGACCGCGTCGTTGGTTCCACACCTGCTCGGGAGAGCACGCAGCCATCCTTCGCGGATGCCGGAAAAAAGGTTGGAACAGGGCAGGGTACACGTTGCCCACCCACGAGGTGTTTCACGCTTACATGGAGCAATTGCGAACCTACCTCGGCCCCTCTTGGAAGCCTCTGCGCATCGCCAAGGACGGCTGTGGCCTGCCCACCGTATCCAACACCGTTTCGGAACTGGCGCAAATCTATGCCGGCCTGGTACGTGACAAGGACGACGATTGGATTTGGGAGGCGATGGTCCGTCATCCCGACTTGGTGGGCGGATTCAATCGACTTGATTCGACCATTCTGAAGGCCGGTGAAGGACGTGTCATCGCCAAGGAAGGCGCAGACGGTCTCTTGGGCATGGCGATTGAACACCCCGACTACCCCAAGGGCCTTGGCATCGTGGTGAAAATCGCCCACGGTTGGAATTCGCAAGCCACCTGGTACGTGGCACGGGCCCTCCTGGGTGTGCTCGGCATCAAGTTGCGAAACCCCTACCCCCTTCACCGACAAAAGGCGTTCATCGTCCCGGGCATCGTCCCGGAATCGTACGTCGACGTCCTCGAAACCGTTCCAACCTGGGATGAATGGGACCCCGACCGAGACCGTTGGCACTTCAATCCGGAGGTGGAATGATGGAGCCCGTGTTGAACTACATCAACGGGGAATTTGTTCCTTCGCGTTCCGGCAAGACGTTGAACACGGTAAATCCAGCCACAGGAGACATCATCACCACGGTCGCTCAATCCGATGCCAACGATGTTCAAGCAGCCACGGCAGCAGCGATGGAGTCTCGGGCATCATGGGGCGCCACGTCATTGGAAGAGCGCATCGCATGGTTGCACACCATCGCCGATGCCTTGGAAGCCGAAGCAGAAACCATTGCGCAACTCGAGTCGTTGGATACCGGCAAACCGATTGCGTTGGCCCGTCGAGTGGACGCTGCTCGTTCCGTTGCAAATTTCCGCTTCTTTGCTGAGTTTGCAACCCAACAGCCTCAGCAAATCTTCGAAGACCACGGCGCCGTCAATTACGTCCACCGTTCACCGGTGGGGGTGGTCGGCTTGATCACCCCTTGGAACCTTCCGCTCTATCTTCTCTCCTGGAAAGTCGCTCCGGCCCTGTTGATGGGCAACACCATCGTGGCCAAGCCCTCGGAATTGACACCACTCACCGCTCACTTCCTCGCCAAAACCCTGGATGGCGTGGGTTTGCCAAAGGGTGTGTTCAATCTCGTGAACGGGTACGGGCCCGATGTTGGACAGGCGATGGTGGAACACCCTGACATCCGTGGCATCTCGTTCACAGGTGGAACGGCGACGGGAAAAATCGTGGCTGCGACCGCTGCACCGATGTTCAAGAAACTCTCGCTCGAGTTGGGCGGAAAGAACGCCACCATCGTGCTGGACGACGCACCGCTGGACGACATCATGGACGGTCTTGTGCGAGCCTCGTTCACGAATTCAGGACAGGTGTGTTTGTGCGGCTCACGTATTCTCGTCGACGCCTCGATTTACGAAGCGTTCACCGAGAAGTTCGTGGCGGCTGTTGAAGCCATTCAAGTCGGCGACCCGCAACAAGAAACCACCGTCATGGGGTCGGTGATTTCGCAAGACCACAAGGCCAAGGTGGAATCCTACATTCATCTCGGTTTGGAAGAAGGCGGGGTGCTCCTTACCGGGGGAACCAGCGACATGAATCCCGTGGACGGCGTTTCCGCCGAAGGGGCCTTCCTTCGTCCGACCGTTCTGGCAGGTTTGAGTCCAACTTCGCGCACGGCCACCGAGGAAATCTTCGGGCCCGTCGTGACCCTCCACCCGTTCACCACCGAAGACGAGGCCGTGGCCATGGCCAACATCACCGAGTACGGACTCGCAGGCTCGGTGTGGACCGCTGATGTGGAACGTGGACATGCCTTTGCCCAACGCATCGAAACCGGCATTGTATGGGTGAACACGTGGCTCAACCGGGATTTGAGAACACCGTTTGGTGGCGTCAAGCAATCCGGTGTGGGGCGTGAAGGTGGTGCCTGGTCGATGAGTTTCTTTTCGGAAATGACCAATATTTGTGTTCAACAACCCTGAGAACACATCTTCAAATGCCTCCCCGTTGAGTCCAAGCCATGGACGATGAGGACCTCCCCCTGTTTGTCCTACCGATGGTGTTGTTCCCGGGTGAACTTCAGGAACTCCGTGTGTTCGAGCCTCGTTACCGCCAAATGCTCGACACCTGCATTTTGGACGAACGCCCGTTTGGACTGGTCCTCAACGACCCGTTTGAACCAACCAACGGATGGGACGGACCCCGGCGCCACGGTTGTGAAGCCATCATCGTGAACCACGAGACCAAAGGGATGAACCACTTCATCACCATTTCAGGTGGGCGGCGATTTTTCATTGAGGAGGTGATCGAGCCCGCCCTGCCACCCCTCAATCATCCTTCGATTGCTGATTTGAGCGAAGGCGGGATTGCCCCGGATGTTCATTCGCTGCTCGAACGGGTCCCCGACGACGCGCCCCACCACCGCTTGTACATTTCAGCCAAGGTGCGCTATCTTGAGGAAGAGGGGGCCGTTTCACCGGACGACCAAGACTACCTCCGCACCGTCACCACGAACTTGATTCATCGTGCAGGAACGAGAATGAACGTCGACCGAGGTGTCCTCGACGATTGGGTGGCGACCATCTGCGAAGAGCAAATCAGCGACCAGCGCTCCTCGGTCTACAACGTCGCTGCCTTGTGCCTCAACGACCTCGAAGTTCGCCAACACCTTCTGGCCAGCGCGAGTGCAGATGAAGCTGTCCATGAACTTCGCCAACACCTCGACGGCTGGGCCGACGAGAGTGAGTGATGCAGGCGAGGCTTTGAAAACACAACGACCGGTGGGGAGTTCATGTCCGTTTACGGCGCAGCCCGCAAAGTAACGACGCACACGCTTCAAGAAATGAAGCGGGCTGGTGAAAAAATCACCATGCTCACCGCCTACGACTACTCGCTGGCTCGCTTGGTCGACCAAGCGGGCGTCGATGTGATTCTGGTTGGTGATTCGGCCTCCAACGTCATGGCTGGACAGGCGACGACGGTGCCGATGACCCTCGACCACATGATCTACCACGCCCAGTGTGTTGAGCGAGCAGTGGACCGAGCCCTTCTGGTGGTTGACATGCCGTTTGGCACCTATCAGGGGAATTCTCGCCAAGCCCTCGATTCCGCTATTCGCATCATGAAGGAGTCCAGTGGCCATGCAGTCAAACTCGAGGGAGGGGCAGAAATCGTTGAATCGGTTCAACGCATTCTTACCGCTGGCATCCCCGTGATGGGGCACTTGGGTCTCACACCTCAGTCCATCTACAAGTTCGGCACCTATTCCGTCCGTGCAAAAGAAGACGAAGAGGCGGAGAAGCTTATCGCCGACGCAAAAATTCTCGAAGAGGCAGGATGTTTCGCTATCGTGTTGGAGAAAATACCACGAGAATTGGCCAAGCGGGTTTCACAAGCGCTCAGCATTCCCACCATCGGTATCGGTGCAGGCCCCGATGTTGACGGTCAGGTGCTCGTGCTGCACGACCTGTTGGGTATCACCATGGATTTCTCACCACGATTCCTGCGTCGCTACCTGAACCTCGCCGAAGAAATTGATGGGGCACTGAAGGCCTATTGCGACGATGTGCGATCGGGCGATTTCCCCAACGATGAGGAATCTTACACGTCGTGATCATCCTAACAGGTTGTAGGTCAACAACGAACCTGCAAGAGCACCCACATTGACCCCCAAGGTGTGCCAGAGGGCCAATCGAAACGGTGGCAGGTGAAACCGCCACCATGAGGTACTCACCCAAATCCAAACGACGATGGCAAGGTAACCACCGCAAATGAATCCACCGTATCCCGTCATCCAAACGGCGTCAAAGAACAACCCGAGCACGGCCGTGCCGCCCATGTATTCCTTCCATCGTCCTTGTTCATGTGGCGTGAGCCAGCGATGAAACAACGGCGAGAGAAAAAGCATGACCAGCAAGGCGGCTTGGACGGGGTTGGGCACATCGTAAGGGAGCAACGGTTGCACGGCGTATTGCCAGATGCTGCCAACCACCACGCCGAACAGGGCTGGAAAAGCGACGTTGGTCCAGGTCTCGGCCCATGTCGCTGAAGACGGTGGGTTGGACACGGGAACGCTGTGCTCGTTCTGCGCCTCCATGCGCCTGCGAAACCTCCACTTCGTTTAGGGCTTGGTGTTCCTTCATTGGAGGCCAACAATCCGATGGTGAATTAAACCACGGCGACCTCGCTGGGCCATGGGCAAGGGGAAGATTGTTGCAGGCTGCATCGCACCTCACCCACCGCACTTGGTCTACGCCGAAAACCCGCCACAAAACGAACCGGTGGCCGAGGGTGGATGGGAGCAATTGCGTTGGGGGTATGAGCGCCTCCGAGCGTCGTTGGCTGAAATTGACTACGACGCCATCGTCTTGCTCTCGCCGCACTGGCAAACCTATGTCGGTACCCACTTCTTGGGTCTGCCCCATTTCGAAGGGCTCTCGGTCGACCCCGTGTTCCCAAACCTGTTTCGCTACCATTACGACATGAACGTCGATGTTGAATTGGCCAAAGCCATTCACGACGAGGCAGAGGCGGCGGGTTTGCCGGTCAAGATGATGGAAAATCCCGACTTCCGCGTGGACTACGGCACCATCACCACCGGCCACCTGTTCAACCCCGATTGGGACAAACCGCTGGTGGTGATTTCAAGCAACCGTTCAACGGCGTATTACTCGGTTGAAGTGATGCAAGAGATCATGGTCGAACTTGGCCGCGTGACCCGAAAAGCCATTGAAGCCAGTGGGAAGAAGGTCGTTGTCTTGGCCAGCAATTCGCTGTCCCACCGCCATTTCACCACCGAATCAGAGGTGCCCGAAGACATGAGTCGTGAACACATCACGAGCCACGCCATGCACCTGTGGGACATGCGAATCATCGACTACATGCGTACCGGCCAAGCCCAGCGAATCTTGGATGAAATGCCCGAATTCACCGAACAGGCTATCGCTGAAAGCGATGGGGGCGGCCTCTCCTGGTTGCTTTCAACCCTTGACGTCCCCTCCTATCCTGCGATTCTTCACGGCTATGGCACCATCATCGGCACCGGCAATGCGGTGGTTGAATGGCCTTGCCATGCCCATGAGGTGAGCGAAGCATGAGTCAAGGCGAAGTGGTGGCTTCCTTCGTGGTCCCCGTCCACCCGCACACGGTGTTGGCCCCCGACCAGAACCCCGGTTGGCGACGCTTGCGGGACGCCTACGATGATGCAGCACAGACCATTCGAGACCTCAAGGCTGACCTCATCATCGTGTATTCAACCACGTGGCCCTCCATCATCGGTCACCAAATCCAAGCCGACCCCAATCCGGAATGGGTGATGGTCGACCACGACTTCCACGACCTCGGCTCCATTCCCTATTCGTTCAACATCGATGCAGACTTTGCTCACGCCTGGGACGATGCCAATCGAAATCGAGGTTTGCAAAGCCGCACCGTCAACTACCATGGATTCCCGATTGATGTCGGCTCGGTCGTGGCGCTGACCTTGCTCAACCCGGACAACTCCATTCCTGCCGTCATCGTTTCATCGAACATGTACGCCAACCGCAGCGAAACCACCGTCCTGGCCAAATCCTGTCTTGATGTGATCAAGGCACAAGGTCGGCGAGCCGTCGCAGTGACGGCGATGTCGCTGTCAAACCGCATGTTCACCGATTTCATCAACCCCGAAGACGACAAAATTCATTCGCTCAAGGACGATGAATGGAATCGAAAAATCCTCGAGTTCTTGGAAGAAGGACGTTTGGAGGATGTCGGGCAATTGTCTCGCACCATCCACCAGCAAATCCGCGTGCAAAAGGTCGTGGCGTTCAAACCCATGTGGTGGCTCTCGGCCATGAACGGAAATCGCAACGATTTGACCGGGAAGATTCTGGCGTACGAATCCATTCACGGCGCCGGAGGCGCCGTCGTGTCCCTCGACCCGACCTCCACCGGGGTTGGCGACAAAGAATACGACGAAGACGACGTTGAATTCTACCACGGCGAGCGAGGCGTCCTGGATTCAACCGACGAAACGGCCAACGAGAACGAAGCGGAAGAGGTGTCACCCTCTTCATCCGGCCCAGCGTTGTGGGACCCCACCGACGCCAAAGGTTCGGTCAACACCGATGCCGCCCCAAAACCGGTGGGGGCTTACCCGCATGCTCGTCGAGTGGGCGATATGCTCTTTCTCTCGGGCGTGGGCCCCCGACAGCCGGGCACCAACGCCATTCCGGGAGGGCCCATTCACGATGAGAACGGTGAACCGCTTGATTACGACATCAAAGCTCAGACCCGTGCGGTTGTCGAGAACGTCCGGCGCATCGTGGAAGAGGCCGGCGCAACGATGGAACAGATCGTTGATGTGACCACCTTCCTCGTGGACATGAAGCGAGATTTTTCTGGATACAACGACGTGTGGGCTGAAACCCTCGGCCAGGTCGGCCCGACCCGAACAACGCTCGCCATCGATGCCCTTCCCACGCCGATTGCTGTGGAGATGAAGGTCATCGTTCACATGCCCGAATGATTTCCACATATCGGCGCAAACCTGTCACGAAGAAACAAACGGATAATATGGCGCGGTGGTTTGCCACCACTAAGCACCTCCCTTGAGGTCGGAATTCGGGGATTAACATGGCTGATGGAACCATTGAAAAATTAGTCAAATCCGTCTCATCGGGGGACCTCAAGGGGGCAACGGACACCCTCAAAACGACCTTTGCACGCACCATCGGTTTGGCCGGCGTGGTGATCATCTCGCTCTCTGCCATGCTTCCGGGCATCTTCGTCACACCAACGTTTGCTGCTGAAATCATGGGCCCGGGTATTTGGCTCGCCTTCCTTTTAGCAGCCTCCGTGGTGCTTCCCGGTGCCGTTTCGAAAGCAGAATTGTCCTCTGGAATGCCGACCAGCGGTGGCTCGTATGTCTTCCTTGAACGAACCTATGGCCCTCTTATCGGCACCATTAGCGGTCTTGGCCTTTGGTCCTCATTTTTGCTTAAATCGGCCTTTGCGCTCATCGGTTTTTCCGCCTATTTTGTGGTCGTCACCACCTATTTTGACATCGACATGAGCATGTACACGCTGTCGCTCTCAGCGTTGGTCCTCATCACGGTGGTGAACATTCTCGGTGTTTCGAAGGTGAAGGCCATCCAGACACCCATTGTGGTGACCACGGTTGGCTTGCTCGTTTTGATGTGCATCATGGCGTTGTTCAATGCTGACTTTGATGCCTCGGTCCCCTTCGATGCTGCCTTTGACACCGACGTGTGGACCCTGGCCGAAACGGCGGCCTTTGTGTTCGTGGCTTACGCAGGGGTCACCAAAGTCGCCGCCATCGGTGACGAAGTCAAAGACCCCGAAAAGAACCTCCCTGCTGGTATTTTGCTCTCCCTTGCCATCGCTACCGTCCTCTACTCTGTCCTGGCCTTCATGATGATGGCAGTCATTCCCGGGGAATGGTGGATGGAGGACGGGAAAGCCATTGAGAACCCCATTTCTGTCTTTGCTACTCAGCTTGCTGGGACCGAGTTTGGTGTTCTGGTGGCCATCATCTCCGTGCTGACGATGATCTCCATGGCGCTCGCGGGGGTGTTGGCCTCCTCACGGTTTTTGTTTGCCATGTCCCGGGACAACCTGCTCCCGCAGCCTCTTGAAGAAGTCAATCCTCGATTTGAAACCCCTCACATCCCGATATTGCTGACCGGGCTCGCCATGGGGTTGGCCATTCTCTTCGTTCCGCTCAAAGACGTGGTCAAGCTCGCTTCCGGGTTTAAAATCATGATTTTCATGCTCATCAATTCCTGTGTCATCGTGCTACGGCAAACCAGCGAGGTCCATGAATGGAAGCCTGCTTACAAAGGACCCTTGTATCCCTACCTCAACCTCTGGGGTATCATCGCAGGTGCGTTCTTAATTTCTCTCATGGGGTCAAAAGCGTTCATTGGAGGAGGCGTTGCGGTCGTTGCTGGACTGTGTACCTACTACCTTTACGGCCGCAAGCACTACATCGTTTCTCAAACGACCCCGTTCCAAACCTTCACTGCGCAGTTTGGTACCGCTTCAACAACCGAGCATGACCGACGCCTCGCTGCTTTCCATGCGGCTGACTTTGGGAACAAGAATCACCTGACATTGAAAGAATTCCAGAACGCTCTCAAGGCCCTCGGGTTCACATTCACAAAAGACGAGTCGCGTGCCATCTTCCACAACGCCGACGCCAACGAGGATGGTGTGATCGACATTGACGAATTCTTCCAGAGCTATGAAAAGCTCAGCGAAGAATGAGTTCATTCGTGACGAATCCACTCACCGCTTGGGGTAACTTCCCAATACTGGAGTTCCTCTGAAACATCAACGTACCAACCGGTTTGTCCCTGAACGGTTGACGGGGTGGCTTGCATCACACCAAGCCGCCCTGCTTCCTGAGCGAGGGCTTTCATGGAATCGTCGGACAATCCATGCCGTTCATGAATCGGGGTGTCATCAACGACACCTGCCGACAAAGGTTCTTCCTCGTCCTCGTCTTCGTATTCTTCATCATCAAAAACGTCGTCCATCCATGCTTCTTTCTCAACTTCAGCCGCTTTCCGTGCAAGCACCACCAAGACGGCCAGCAGCAAACCGAGCAGCAGGGCGGCCATGGTCATCGCCGTGTTGGTCGACCCTACCGCTCCACCAAGCAAGACTTCATCGACGTCAAAGAAGGTTTGAGCCAGCAGGCCATTCCAGCGAATGGTGCAGGAACGATCGGTGCCTCCGTTGTTGACATCCACTTCCCACGTCCCGTTGGTGACAAAGCGGACATCGCCTGCCGTGCAGGTAACACTGGTGTTGGCGTTTGGAATGGAGAGCGTGTTGCCATAGACGTCGGTTCCAAAGGCGTTCATGAGGACCACGTCACCTTCGGCGATGGCATCTCGGCTCATCCCGGCTTGTATGCGAACAGGAGTCCCTGCCTCAATGGTCACCGGGAGAACGTACTCAGCCCCCGATTCCTGCAACACCAACTCGTAATCGCCAACTTGCTTTCCAACAAACTGCCAGTAACCAAGTCCGGTCGGCGAGGTTTCCAACTCACCAATGCTGGTGTTCATGGTGGTGGAAACCGCCGTTGATTCGGCAACATTTCCGTGCACGTCGACCACCTGGATGAAGACGTCGAAGGGCTTTCCTGCTTGAACGATCAACCGGTCTTCCACGTCAGTCTGCAATGCATGTGCTGTCCCGGCGACGACCGTCAAACGCACGGTGGCGAAGACGCCGTCGGCGTTGACCCGTAATTCATGACCTCCAAGCGAAGTGGCAACCCAGCGACCATCGTTGAGAAGCATCTGCAGGGTGATGTCCTTGCCGTCCAACGACCAATTGAGAGCGATGTCGTCAAGTTGGTTTCCGTGCGCATCAAAAAACATTGGATTGAGTTCCAATTCACCGTCCGCTGGCACCTGTGAACCTTCGCCCTCAAGGGTGATGAAGGCCAACCGCCCGGTGCGTATATCAAAGGCGATATCGCTCACAAACATGGCACCGGTGGTGTTGTCAAACCAACTTCCGTCAAACCTCCATGACCGTGCGACGGTGGCTTGAACGAGCGAGTACGAAGTTTGGTCGCTTACAGCATCTGCATCGCCCATGGTCATGGTGATGTTGCCGTTCACGACCCAGCGATTCCCCTTCACGTCTTCTGCCTGAAGTTCCACCACCACTTGGTCGCCCGCTGAAGGGTTGGAGGGTGTGATCAGGAAGCGCAAATCGATGGCTCGCCCGTGTTCGACGTTGACCGTTATCGATGACGAAACGGTTCCATCGGTTCCCGACAACGTGGCTTGCCCGGTTGAGGAAGGATTCCAATACACGCGCTGTTCGTCATCCACCGAGAGACCGCCGGAACTCGCCGTCAAGGTCTCAATTGATGGCGACACCATGCCGATGTAGCCGTTGGAGTCCCGCCGTTCAAACAGCACTTCGTAGGATTCCCCAGCGAGGAAGGTCTCGGGCGCATTGGCAAACATCAATTCCGAGGCGACAGCATCGCCTGGGATCACCGATAACATCGTGCTTCCCGTGATGTTGCCGGCTGTTGCAGAGATCAACCACTTTCCGGTGTTGATGGCGTGGTATTCACCTTGGGCATTGAAGGTCCCGTTTTGAGCAAACCAAGCGATGGGGCCAGCCTCCGAAACCGCCATCTCGTAGCCGTTGATGTCAACCAGCCTCGGCAGGATGGACGTCCACGTTCCTGCCCGAACCGAAACCGGTTCGTCAAACACAAAGGCATGCGGTTGTCCGGCGCGAACGGTGAGGGTGGCGACATCCTGGAGCTGATTGAAGCGAACCCGAGCGGTGTACAAACCGGTGGCGTCGGGCGTCCATTCGGGCGTGTCATGGCCGATGTAGGACCCGTCGATGTCCCAAACCAAACCGGTCGAGCCGGCCATTCGGTTGCCCCGACCGTCAAGCAAGTCAGCCGTAAGGGTGGCCGTTTCACGGGCACCGAAGGTAAGGCTGGTGATCTCAATATCGGTAGCGACACCCGGATACACCGTGATGTTGTGGCTGGCTTTCAGGCCGTTGTGTTCCGCAATGATTTCGATGACACCAGAGGACCACGGGAAAAAGAGACCATCGTCGTCGATGGAGCCGTTGGCGGCGCTCCATGCGATGTTGCCTGCAACAACGTTGTTGACCGCATCGTAAATGATGGCTTCGAACATCACAACCTCATCGGCAGACATCGTCGCGGGTGGTGCATCGATAACAACGCGGTCGGGGGTTCCCGAACGAAGAATGGCAGGATCCTCCTCCAGCGACGACCACGTCACGGGCCATGCACTGGCGAGCATGCACACCAAGAGCAACGATGCCAACGCCTTGGTATTGGACAATGGACGCACCCCTCACTCGTTGTACTCTTGCCATTCTTCCTCGCCAGCGAGGCGGAACCACCAGGTTCCTTCGTCGTCTTCCCACCATTCAGTTCCGTCTTCATCGACGCTTGTCTCAATGGCTTCCTCTTCAGGCTCTTCTTCCAATTCCGGAACCTCCTTTTCGGGAGGTCCGCTTGGGCCCGGAGCAGGACCTGTCGGGCCCGGGGCAGGACCGGATGGACCCGGGGCAGGGCCGGATGGACCCGGGGCAGGGCCTGTTGGTCCGGAGGGACGGTCATCGTCATCTTCGTCGTCATCATCCCAATCGTCGTCAACCCCTGAACGAAGGAACATCACGAGCAGGACAAGCAAGACGACGGCCACGAGAGCAAGCAACACGGCACCGACATAATACAGCGTTCCACCTGCCTCGAAGAAGCCTTGGAGGTTGCCAACGACGTTGATTTCCTCGTTCACCCGCACGGCACCAACGCTGATGGTGACGGTTTGTGGGCCATCATCAAGGGTCGTCAGGGTCCATTCATTGGAAGCGATCATCGTGGTTGTGCCACGACCGGTGGCTTCGACCTTCACGCTGCCAGGGACATCGATTTCGTTGTCGAAGGCATCGAAGGCCCGAATGCTGATGTCAAGGCTTTCCAATTGCTCGAGGCTGGTTCGGCTCAAGTTGACTTCCAAACGGGCGACGGTGTTCTGAGCGGACACCGTGATTTCAAGCGTGGAAGTTGCACCACCCGCTGCATAGGCCAGCGTGTGAACACCGGCAACTTCAGCGTCGTAGGAATACGTTCCATCGGTGGTGGTGATGATGTTGAGGGTTGGTACTGGCGCACCGTCTTCGGTCCACTGTACGTTTTGTGCGAATTGGTTGCCGTCAGCATCGGTACCGGTGACCAGGATGTCAACGCGGTCACCTGCGGTCGGGGTTGTCAGGGATGCATCGGCAGCGACGGTCACGGCCACACCGTGAAGCACGGTGATGGTGATGCTGTCAGAGATGTTGAATCCGGTTCCGCTGATGCTGTAGGCCTGAATGGTCCACTCTCCAACGGTGGTCGCTTCCCACCGCATCTCGTTGAGCAACAGGTCGGTGGTGATATCACGGACCTGCCCTGTGGCTTCATTGACCTCTACCCAGGTGAGCGTTCCCGAATCAATCCGGTTGTTGTCAGCATCGTAGAGATCGGAGAGGAAATCCACGGCATAGTCAGCGGTCATTTCGAACACGGCGCCCGTCGTGGCATCGGCGTTGTTGGCCGTTCCACGAATGCTCACCGTGTGAAGGAAACCGTGATCAACGGTCATGTTGATGGCGACCACGTGGCTTGTCGTACCGTCATAGTACGTTGCTGACAGGGTGTAGGCCTCCTCGCTTGCAAAGTACGGCGTGAAGGTCGTGGAGTCGCCCACCAGTGTTTCCAAGAAACTCGATGAGTCACCGATGGTCGGATGAGACACACTCCAGTTGGCGAGAATCGCCCATTGGTTCCCCTTTCCATCGATGGCAAAGATGTCGGCTTCGAGGGTTTCGTCAGCCGTCAGGTCGAAGTGTTGCCAGGTTGCAATTTCGTCGTCGACCTCGATGCGCAAGGTTTGGATGGCTCCTCGGTCAACGGTGATGGTGACCGAGGCAAGCGTGGTTTCGTACCTTGCCTCGAGCGTCTTGGCACCTTGGCCAACCGGGTCCCAAATGGCGGGTGCGCCGGGTGTCATTTGACCGTCAGCGATGCGTGTCCAGTTGTCACCGGGGAGCACCACAGGGAGTCTGTTGCCTCGGACGTCAACGCGTGTGGTGTTGATGTACACGCGGTCATCGGCGGTGATGGTGGTGGCCGAAACCGCCAACTCGAGGTGGTCGATTTGACCGTGGCCAACGGTGATCATCAATTCATCCGAAGCTCCGGAAACGGAGGTCAGGTTGAGCCACCAAACGCCGACATGGTCGGGGAAATACTGCTGGTTAATCTCCGAGTAGTTTCCGTTGGTGGTCGTCCAGGTGAGGTTGCCTGCGGCTGAAATATCCAACTCGTTGCCGAACTGGTCGTACAAATCAGCGGTGATGTCGCACCAGACGCCTGCGGGCATCGTGCCCTCACAGCCGCTCAATTCGAAGTAGGCAGGCACACCTGCAGTCACGGTGACGCTGACATCAATGAACTCACCCGAGGTGGTGTGTTGAACGCGAACGACGTGTGTTCCTACTGCATAGGGTTCGAAGACGTTGGGCATCACACTGCTCATGCTTCCGTTGGTTGGTGAGAACGTGATCGCTTCTCCGGGCACGTCGTTTCCGTGTTGGTCAACCATCGATGCGGTGATGGTGAGCGTGTCGTCAGCCGTGATGGTGGCCGAGAGAGGCGTGACCACCAGTTCGGTCGGTGCACCGGGCGTCACCGTGACTGTTTGCGTCCCACAAACGAGCCCGAAACAGGCCGAAATGGAATGCGTGCCCGTTGTGCTGGGCGTGTACAAGCCGTTCGAACCGATGCTACCGGCTGAGGCATACCATTCAACCGGTGGGCTTTGAACCATGGCTTGGTGGTCGTACGCCACGGAATTGAAGTTCACCGTGGTGTCGGCGTCGGTGGTGACGCTACCGGTTGGTGTGATGGACATCGTGGAAATGTTGGTCGTGTTGAACAAAATCTGAGGTCGGTACGACTGGACGGTGGCGTCGCTCGAGTAGAACGAAGCGTGTGCATATCCGGTGTTGGGCGTTGCGATGATGACCCATGCTTGCGAGTTCGAGATGGTCATCCCGAGGGTGCTGATATCAAACCAGAGCCAGCCGGTGGTATCGACGTTGTACACCGTGGTGGAAACGGCATCGCCGTAATCAACACCGGCTTGCATACCGGCAGCGCCCCACGTCGCACCACCCGTGGTGCCGTTCCAAGTGGCCGATGTTTGGGCCCACGAGGTGGTCAGCAACGGGTGAACGCTGAACGAAACCGAGGTTGCACTTTGAGCGGAAGCCCAAGAATCCACGTACAAACCGAGCGCTGCAGAGTGCACGTTCTGATAGATTGGGAACGGAATTTGCGCTGCATCAAGACCGACGGTGATGCGGCATTCATCTGCATACAAGGTTCCGCAGAAGGTTCCAGCGGCGATGGTCCCGTCACCGACAAAGTTGGTGTCAGGGTACTCTGAGTACAGGGATGTGTCCTGAATGTTGGTGTGACCAAAGGCCGGAATTTCGTTTCCAGTTTGCATGGTGTAGGTGAACGTGTAATCGTTGTTGTACACATGATTGGGGTCACCTACAGCGAAGTTCCAGCGCGCCGAGGAAGGGCCCGGAATCGACTGGTTCACACCCTGAACCCACCACGTGAACATTTGACCGGCAG
>JALRLQ010000070.1 GCA_023254365.1 Candidatus Poseidonia sp.
CCCGTGAAATTTTCGTCAGCGAGGACTTCAGCCGCTCCTTGATCTAGGTCGATATGCCGTTCATTCCCGTTGCTGACACATCCAAGAGCGTGGATGCGGTGAACGAACTGACTTCAACCTTCCAGGGCCCGCACGGAGAATCTGCAGAGGATTTGACGGGTGTTGCAGCCACGGCCATCGAAGTCAACGAATTGATTGTAGGTTCACAGTGGACCTCGCTTGGATTTGCCATCATTTTGACGCTGATCACGCTGGCCATCGTGTTCAGGGACATCCGGTATTCCATATGGACCACGTCTCCGGTGATCGCCACTGTCGCTTTGCAATGGTTGGTCATGTGGCAAATGGACGTGCCGTTGTCCCTCGTCACGGTGATGATCGGATCGATTCTCGTCGGGGTCGGTGTTGACTTTTCCATTCACATAGCCAACCGAATCCGTGAACTCGGTGGCGGCATTCAAGCCATCCGAAGTGCTGCTGTAGGGACAGGCATGTCCTTGTTTGAGGCAGCGGTGGTGACTTCATTGGGTATGTTCACCGCATACAACATTCCGATTCCAGAAATTCAGCCGTTCATCACAGTTATTCTCATTCTTCTTTGGGTGGCTGCTGCCAGTGCGTTGATTCTCCTCCCGGCCATTTTCGTCACCCTCGAAAAAATGGGCATTGGTGCAGTCAGCGGGACCAACAGCATGGCGAAGAAACTCGGTTTGTTGCGAACCCACCAAGCCACCGAAGACGTGATGGAGGCTGCACTCCTTGACGATGTTGTTGATGCTTGGTAGGCGTGCAATCCATAGACCCCTTCCTCTTGGGATGCATCATGAACTTCTGGCTGATGAAGTCCGAATTGGATGTGTATCCCTACAGCCAACTGGTGGCAGATGGCCAAACGCATTGGGACGGCGTTCGAAATTATCAAGCAAGAAACACGATGCGTGACAGTATGAAAGTCGGCGATTTGATCTTGTTTTACCATTCAAACACCAAGCCTCCTCATGTCGGCGGCGTCGCACGTGTGGTTCGTGAGGGCTATCCTGATTTCACGTCCTGGGATGCTTCGAGCAAGTACTTTGATGAAAAATCAACACCAGATACCCCACGCTGGTTCATGGTGGATATTGAGCCCGTGTGTGAACTTCCGATGGTGTCGCTCGATGCCATGAGGCAGAACCCGAACCTCGAGGGAATGCCCTTGCTTCAACGGGGCCAACGTCTCTCGGTGCAAACGGTTTCGTCAGAACATTTTGATGAAGTCCTCAACATGGCCGGTACATCTCGAGATGATCTCCAATAACACGGTGTTTGCATGCGGCCTGACATTCCAGTATCTCAGCGAGCGGCTCGAATCGAGTATGCCATTCGAGATGTGGTGGTTCCCGCTACACGTCTCGAGGCTGAAGGCCACCGAATCATCAAGCTGAACATCGGCGACCCTATTGCGTACCCTGGGTTACCAACGCCACAGCACATGGTTGATGCGTACGCCCAAGCCCTGCACGATGGCCGCAATGGATATTCTCCTTCCTATGGGCTACCTGAACTTCGCAAGGCCATTGCTGAAGATGAACAGCGGAAAGGCTGGGAAGCATCGGCCGATGACATCTATGTTTGTCATGGCGTAACTGAGGCGTTGCAACTGATCTTCGCAGCGGTTCTGGAGGAAGGAAGCAAAGTCCTCGCACCGGGCCCCCACTACCCACCCTACATGGCGTATCCGCAAATGTACGGTGGGACCACCGTTGAATACAAACTTCACAGTGATGACCTTTGGCAACCCGATTTTGAGGACATCGCATCAAAGATGGACGATGATGTTCGTTTGCTTGTCTTGATCAACCCAAACAATCCATGTGGCACGGTATGCGGCCCCGAAGAAATTGACCGTTTGCTCTCCATCGCTCGCGACTATCCGAACTGCATCGTCGTTGCTGACGAAATTTACGATGGATTGGATTTTACCGGAACCCATGTTTCGATTGCCAGCCGGAGCACCGACGTACCTGTCATCGCCTTAAACGGTGTTTCCAAAGTCTACTACGCACCCGGCTGGAGAATTGGTTACATGGCGCTTCACGACCCAAGCGGATGCATGAACCTCGTGCGAGACGGCCTTGAGCGGCTCCTTCGTTCGCGATTATGTGCCTCGACGCCAGCACAACTCGGCTACCTCGCAGGCTTGAAGGGCGACCGAGGATGGATGGATGCGTACATGGAGAAAGTCAAGCAACAGCGTGATTACTGTCTCGAGCGTATTCATGCCATTGAGGGACTTGAAGTTGAATCGCCAGGAGGCGCCTTCTACATGTTTGTGCGCCTGACCGACAACCAATGGTCGAACAACGACAAGGAATTTGTGCTTCAATTGTTGGAAGAGGAACACGTTCTGCTCGTCCATGGAAGCGGTTTCTCTCCTGCCTTGGGACAAGGTCATGTTCGTTTGGTCTATCTTCCAACGATTGATGTTCTTGAGGTGGCCTTCGACCGAATCGAAGCCTTCCTCAAAAGGCATCGGCTCTCGGGGCATTGAGGCAAAGATTTCTTCAAGCCTCTCCTACGCCATGGAACCATGCGAAGCGGGCACCACATCGCCGTTGCGATTGGATTGCTTCTGCTATGCTTGCCGACGACCTCTGCCGCCACGGTCTCCTCAAGCCAGGGCCTCAACATGGATCTGATTGCACCTTTGCTCCTTGCTCTTCTTATTGCGTTCTTCGTGCGCAAGTGGTTTATTCCACAACAACTCAAGAATCTTCAAGTCGCGTTCGAAATCGAAGACGATTTGTACGAAGTCCATCGCATCACACGAACGCTGAGGGATTCACGTAAATTGCTCAAACAAGGACGCGTCGGTTTTGGCGTGATGCTGTACATGATGGGACTCACCGGTGTTTTGATTCTGATTGCGGAATTGTTGTTCAATGCTGCCGTGTTTTCCAGGATCAATCTGTACATCATGGCGTTCTTGATTTTGATTCCTGTCATCATCTCCCCTTGGCAATCGCTCAACAGCCAACTTTCAAACAAGAAAAGGGAGACCAAAGCTTCGGCGAGTGCCCAAGTTATTCGCACGGTTACTACGCTGGCCATTCTGCTGATTGTTACGGCGATGGTGCTCGCCTACGGTTACCAAGTTGAGGGCTCCCTGACACCAACGTGGATTGCCTTTGGGATGCTGACCTTCATGGCGCCGACCATCTTCGCTTACGGTCGCATCATGGGGGCTTCATGGAACATGCTCTTGATCAGTAAATGGCGTACAACGAGAGGCCGGTTGAACCCGATTGACCCCGAAAAGAACGGGTTCATCGGGCGTTTGTTTTCGTTTATCCTCGTCCTCTTCCTCCTCACCATGCCTATTACTGCACTGAACGGTATTTTGACCGTGCTTCACGTGATGTTGAATAGCCCAGCCAACGCCACTGAGATTTTGAACTACGGTGGCATTATTGGCTATTCCATCTATTTGGAAATCGATTTGATTTCTGAAATCCTGTTCCAACTCGAATTCATCAAAGCCCTTCCTGAATTTCTTTCTCTCTATCTCACGCTGAACATCGCCATCGTTGGATTGGCCTTTATTTTTGAATTGACCCGCAACTTGATCCTTGGTGGACAAACCTTCGGTGGCATGTTCGGCGTCACCCTAGACACGCCCCGTGAAATTCGTGCGGAAAAGGCTGCTCAAGCACGTCAATTGACCTTTGCGTTTGCAGGGTTTTCAGGTTATACAGTGTTGTTACTCATTCTCGTGTGCTACAAGGAATTTGGTGATTTGATGCCAATGACGGCGTGGTTGGAGGCGCGCGACTTCGATGAGGGAATGCGACTTTTGACCGTTTGGCTCTTTATCGCTGTTGGTCAGGCCGTTTTCCTTTTGGCATGGCTCCTCTCCATCAGCCGGTTCGGGCACCTTCGAAAATTGCGGTTCGACCTAAATCCCGATGAACGCCGGGAGGGTGCGGTCAAATTGGCAGGTGGTGACCGCCTCCAACATTTGGTTGAAACGGCAGCCTACAACGAAGACATAGACCTCCTTATTCGAGTTCAAACCCATGATTTCCCTGGCGATCAGGCCTTGATTCGTCAAGAACAATCAAGGGCGTCGATGTGGGAAAAAGCCCTCCGTGGTTTGTGGCCCCAAGCCATTGAAGAAAGCCGTAAATTACTGGCGCAATCAGGAGGGGAAAACGACGAAGCACGGATGATTATCGCTACAGGTTACATCGCATTGCGTCGACTCGACGCAGCTCGTGAGGCGTTGCACGGTTTGCAACAACGAGATGGTTACGACGAACCAGAAATTCTCTCCTTCATCTGTGAATGGTTGGACCCATGGCATGGCTCAGTCACCGAGGACGACCTTTGGGATTGGGAGAACAATTCCGTGATAGACCATCTCCAAATGCTTCAGAACATGATGCGTTATTGGAGCCCACAACCAAAGGACCTGATGGTTCACAACGACAGAATTTCACTGGTCGGTCAACTGTCAATGGTGGCGTTGTTGCGTGCTCAACGACGCTACGACGAGGCTCTCGAATTGGCTCTTACACTGGTGAGAGCGGACCCCACGGGGGTGCGTCCACGAATTGCTGTTGCTTTGAGCCTGCTTGATACGGGTCAATGGCACGATGCGAAAACCGTGGTTGATGAGTTGATCAAGAGCGACAGCCAAGACCCACGTGTGATGGCGCTCGCCGTTATTTTCGGCTATGGAAGCAAAGGCAAGGAACATCTCGAGGTTTCGTTGATTCTGGATGATGCAAAGGCAACAAAGCAGTGGATGGATGCCGCTCCGGTCAATCCCTATGCTCCGCTTCTCCAAAAGGGGGGTTTGGACGAGGCCATCAACGCCAACGTTATGATCGTGGCACACGAGGCAACTCGACGATCCATGCCCCCTCGTTTCTCACCCGGTGTTCTCTCAAGTATCTTCCAGTACTTCGTCCTCGTTCCAATGTGGTTTGTTCTGGGTATTTTGACCTACCAAGAAGTCGGCACCTCGGAAGGGTTGTCGGTATTGGGCGGACTTCTTTTCATGCATTTTTCTTATGTTCGCTTTTCCCGCCAACAAGAGCATCAAATCAAACATCGGGACCAACGGGGCCTCATCAAATACGCAAGGAGAATGCGGCGATTTAAGGTTCAACCAAGTGCCGAAAACATACCAATTGGGAACCACCTGTTGTTGGGTGGCATCTTGGTTTCTGTCAACGGCGTTGTTCTTGACATTGGGTTCCCTGCCTGGCTGTTTGAGCGCCTGCCGAAGGAATCCGACAAGAAGGTGCGTGGACGCTTGCGTCGACGCGCCACATCGCTCGAAAAGGGGCGTACACCTCGCGTTCGCCCCCTCGGCAAAGCATGGTGGTTGAAGCGACCAAAAGAGCATCAGGAGGGTGGCCCTATGTTGGAACGTGAAATCGGACCCGTTGCGTACCGTGGGCGAACAAATTACATCAGAAAGAAAGAGCCTCAATCGCTGAATGCGGCTGCAAAGGGTGAGGAGAACATCGTCCAAGAGCGGTTCATACCGCGCAACACCATTCGAAGTGAACGAACGTGATGTTGGTTCCCAGCAGGCCTCTTACGAGACTTCAAAGACCGATTTCACCCATGTATCGGCGTGACCAACGCACCCGGAGCATGGCAACCTTCCGCCCCCAACCGTGACCATGGAGCCACGGTACTCAACGCTGTGAAAGCCAGTGGTGAATTGTACCGCAACGGTTTGGGCATGATCGCTTCTGAAAACATCGTTTCACCCCTCGTTCGAGACATTGTCGCAAGTGACCTTCACGGTCGTTATGCGGAAGGCTTGCCAGGAAAGCGATATTACCAGGGGTGTGATGATTTTGACACCATTGAAGCGCTCGGAATTTCCTTGGCCCAAGATGTGTTTTCGGCACCGTTTGCCAATATTCAATCCACGTCAGGGACGGTTTCAAACATTGGAGCATTGAAGGCCTTGGCGAAACCCGGCGATCGAATCACGGCGGTATCCACTGCCGATGGGGGTCACATCTCCCATGCCAGAATGGGTGCGGTCGGTCTTCGCGATTTGGACCTGACGACGTATCCGTGGGACGAGGACCGAATGGAACCAGATGTTGACGCTGCTTGCAAAACCATTCGGAGTGTTGAGCCAACCGTGGCCTTGTTTGGTCAATCTGTGTTCCTTTTCCCCACTCCGATGAGGGAAATGGCAGACGCTGCCAAGGAAGTCGGTGCCTCGGTGATGTACGACGGTGCGCATGTCTTGGGTTTGATCGCCGGTGGTCAATTTCAAGACCCACTTCGGGAAGGCGCTGACATCATGACCGGTTCAAGCCACAAGACCTTCCCTGGTCCGCAAGGTGGCTTCCTTCTTTCATCCTCGGAAGATGAAACGTTTCAGCGACGCCTCAACAACGCTATGTTCCCAGGTGTGTGTTCCTCCTATCATCTTCATCACGTTGCAGGGAAAGTGATGGCCCTTGCAGAATTCAAAGAGTACGGTGAAGCGTATGCACGGGACACGGTGGCCAACGCTCAGGCATTCGCTCAGGCGTTGGCAGCCGAAGGTTTCGATGTCCTGGCTGAAAGCAGAGGTTACACCGCCTCCCATCAAGTGCTCACCCGACACGGCGCTCTTGATTCCGGCGCTGGAGCAAAAGCTGCGGCCTTGCTTGAGCAAGCAGGCATCATCACCAACATGAACATGCTTCCGGGAGACACCAAGGCCATGTCACCATCGGGGCTACGGTTGGGTGTTCAGGAACTGACCCGTGTTGGATTTTCTCAAGACGATATGGCTGAAGTGGCCCGTTTCTATGCCCGTGTTTTGCTGAACGGAGAAGACCCATCAACCGTTAAAATGGACGTGCATGCTCTCAAAGAACAACACCAAATCATCCGCTATTGCTTCAATGAAGATGGGCGTTCAGGATATCCTCGTTGACGGAGCCGTGTACACATGGATGACCCGGTTCAAAACCGCTACCTTGGGTTTAACTTTCGCTCGGATGGATGGTTCATCGATGACAACGGGGAACCTTGCTCGCTGTTCGGCGTGGTTGAATTTGGTACATTTCTGCGCACCTTGGACGCTGCGTTTGAATCCCCCATCGGCCGGAAGGTGATTTATGCTGCAGCAGATGCTGAAGAAGCCATTCTCGGAGGTAACGAGCGTTTTCGTGCTGGAAAATGGTTTGGGAAACGCCGCGTACAGACCAACTTCGAACAACGAGCCATCGCCATGGGATGGGGGGTGTTCAATGACGGAGCGGTGTCTGCTCCCTGCCATGATGGGTTATGCGTTGGTATCGCATTGGCTCACAAAGAGCACATGTCTGGAAAGCGATGGAAGATTGACTGGCGGCAAGTCAACACAGATCTCATCAACATCACCTTTGAACCGCACGCGCAGCCGATGACGCTTCCACGTCCTGTCGATGCCGAGCCATGGAGTTTCCCTCGCTCTCCACCCCCCACATCATTGAATTTTCACCCCGATTTTGAACTTCGACCGTACGGTTTTTTTCTCAACGAAGAGCGAAGTTTTCTCCTCAACACGACCACCATGCATCGTTTGTTTTTCGAATTGATTGGTCGACCACCCCAACGCACTTCAGAACTGGAACGTCAATGCGTGGTGGATGGAACAGTTGACCATCCGGCTGTTTTTTCAGCGGTCTTCAACGCTGCAAAGGCAGCGTTCAACCAATCTGAGGTTCCCGTTTATGTTCAGGTGACGCACGATTGGAAAGACCACTTTTACGGCAGGATCACCTCTCATGGACTCGGTTCAGTGACCGTGGACTCAACGGTGTTGGATGGAGGCCAAGAAAGCATCTTTCACATCCAGAGTCCGTTGTTACCGTATGCCTGTGGAGTGGTGACGGCCATGTGGGAGCGAGCCCACGGTTCCAAAGGTCATGCGTCCGTTTCCAAGTCTGAAAACGGCGTTGTTCTGAAAGTGATATTTCCGTCTGTGGACTATTGAACACAAACGCCGAACTGTACAGCATTCGAGCGGGGATTCTT
>JALRLQ010000071.1 GCA_023254365.1 Candidatus Poseidonia sp.
ACTTGCTAAAGGCATGATGGCAGGCGTACCACCATGGACCGCCCCCTCATTGTTGTGAACTTCAAGACCTATGCGAGCGCATCCGGCGAAGCCGCAGGCCAACTTTTGCAGGCCATGGACGCCCAAGCCGATGGCCCTGCCGAGATGGTCGCAGCTGTTTCTGCCTTTGATTTGGGAGCCTTAGGCACCCTTTCGAGTGGGGTTCATGTCTGGTCGCAGCACCTCGATCCGGTCGGTTTGGGAGGCTTTACCGGCTGGCTGGAGCCACAAACGGCCATTTCGCGAGGCGCTGCAGGCACCCTCATCAACCACGCCGAGCACAAGGTCTCGCTCGAGCACGTTGAGACCTTGCTGGGTATGCTGCCCGCTGGATTCCCGGTCTGTGCATGTGCGGCCGATGTTGACGAAGCAAAGGCGCTTGCTGCACTCGGCCCCACCTTCATCGCTGTTGAGCCACCCGAACTGATTGGCGGTGACATATCGGTCACCACGGCCGACCCCGCCATCGTGAGTGATACGGTGGCGGCGGTAAAAGCCGTGAACCCTGACGTACGTGTTCTGTGCGGTGCTGGCGTCAAAAACGGGGCTGATGTTGCCAAAGCCCTCGAACTTGGCGCGGAGGGCGTGCTGTTGGCCAGTGGCGTGACCAAGGCGGACGATGTTCATGCCGTCCTTGCCGACTTGGTTTCTTCGCTTTGATTCAACTTCACGTTCACAGCGTTCGTTTTCGCTGCAGCCAACCCGTCTCTTGCCGGGCAGGCCGGCCGGTGCTGACAACCAAGGCAGGCGTTCTGTGAAGACGCCAATGGAACACTGGAAAGCGAAGGGTCGGCCATCGCGGTTCGTTGAAGCCACTTCATCTCCTGGACATCGTGGTGAATCAAGGCCATGGCTTGACCCAGTGTCTCTTCAGAAACCGAGACGGTGTGCTCAATCCATCGGTTGATGTTCCACCGCACGACCTTGACCCGATAGGCTCGCCAATCCTTTGGAAAACCAGGTTGATTCATCGCCCAGTGAACCATCAAGCGGTGCTCCAATTCCTGACTCAACAAGGTCGTGGAGGGAGATCTGAACTGCAACCGGACAAGGGTCCAGCGATGTTGGTGGTGGACGGCGACATCTGGGGCCGCATACAAGTGAAGGCTTGGAAGGGTAGCGCCCTCTCGTCGGTCAAAGTAGGCCCAACGATGTGGTTTCGAACCGAACAAGGGACGAAGCGACAGGGTGTCCTCCAAGTGTTGCAGTTGTCGAAGACTTCGATGCACAGCCATGGTGATGTGAATGGAAGGGACGGGAGGTTCGAGGGTTGTCATGGCATCCTCCAGGTGGTTTTGCAACCTCCGCTCGAGGTACAACGGCGACCATGTTTTTCCGAGAAACTGGTCTTGTATCCGTTCCAACCATGTTGTTCGCATGCACTGGACTTGCGCCTCATCGAACGTTCTTGGACGGCGAGACGCCAGGCGACGCCCCCGCTGTTGTTGGAACGAGGCGTTGGCCTCGTGAGCGTAGGTGAGGACCCACGAACGTGGACAAGCGTTGAGCAGGCGGGCGCTGGTTTGACTCCAGTGAGGGATGGTGTTGTTCATAGGTTGGTTGATTCACATCAACCGTCTTAACGCATGCGCCTAAAACACGCCGAGTTCGAAGACGTTGATGGTGACGTTGAGGGCCATCCAAAGCGCAATTGGCGTGAGCACCCAGCCGACAAATTGTGCAAACACCTCGCCACCAAATTTGCCGAAGAGCCGAGAAAACGGACCTCCCCACGAGGCCACAATGCGAAGCAACAGCACCACCACGCCTCCCGAAAGGGTTAGCAAGACCAAGAACAACACCGCCGGCAGAATTCCCGAGCCTCCCAAAAGGGCAGAGGAAGCCACGGCTTGCGGGAACAGGTGAGGGAAAGCGAGCCATCCAAACCAACCAAGCCACACACCGAGCAGCACATCTCGGTTCATGTCGACAGGGTCACGCCAATCTTGGAACCCCTTCGGGAACATCCCGTGAAGGAGTTTGCCGAGGAAATCGGCTTCAAACGGTGCACCCCGCTTCGCCGTGAAGAAGCACATCTCAAGCATCCACAGCATCATCACGATGTCGAGGACAAAACGAACGGTCATCCCCACCGGGAGCAGCGCCAACAGCAAGGGCGGGAGGTTGATCATCAAGATGCCCGCTCCGGAAGCGACCACGATGGACGCCCACAACAGGCCGGGAGGAAGCGGCTCTTCTGGAGCCGTCCATTCCTCTCGAGGAAGCGCCAAGAACAACAAGAACAGACCGGGTCCGAAGAAGAGGCCGAAGTAAGCACCAACTGACGTTTGACCGCCGGACGTGATGTCCTCAACCGACTCGACGATGTCCAGCATCGCTGCGGACGATGGTTGCGAGAAGGTGACGTGCATGGCGGGGTCCAAGACCACGACGGCGTCCGATGCACCGGTGGGCAGGCTGGAGGCAAAGGTGCTGTCCTCATCCAGATACACCGCCCAAGCCGCATTGGTGGCGGTGGCGAGAGCATTGACATCCGAGTACAAGGCTCCTTCACCGGTCACCACATGAATGACCGTGATGCGCTCCCCGAGTTGATCGATGGTGCGATTGAATTCGTTGGCTTGGGTGAGGCTTTGTTCTGAGCCCGGAAGCACCAAACCAATCACCAACGCCTCGTTTCCAGACAGCAATTCGGAGATGGTAACGGTTGAACCGTCCGGTTTGCTCAACTCGGCATCAACGGCTTTCGTGTTGTCGAGAATGATGGCATCTGCGCCGAGATTGGGTTGTTCGAAGACCGTGGGCAGCGTTAGGAGGGCCAACACCACCAAGGCACCCAGAATGGGCAGGGGGAGCAAAAGGCCGCTTCGAAACGCATTGGCGACGTAGCCCAGCAGCGCAAGAACGGTGGTCAGAGAAAGCCACAATGGGGCACTTGCAAAGCCTTCGTCGCCCTTGGTGACCTCGAACCTGAGGATGCCTTCAGCATGGCAATCGCTGTTGAGGTTGCCTGCGACGGTACGAAGACAAAATTGGAGATTCATCTCGCCGACAGGGAGTTGTTTGGCACCCGACCACGTGTAGACCGTGTTGTTTGCACCGATGTCCCTCGTCATCCGAATTCGACCTGCACTTGTTTCAACGAGGTATTCTCCATCGAGGGTGCGTCGGTCGGAGGGTAACAACGGTCCCCAAATTTCCCATTTTTCGTCGCGGAGATCTTCCAATCCCCAAGGCAAGCGATGCTCGAGTTCAACGTGGGCAAGTCGAGAGGCATCCACCGTGATTCGGGCGACGGGCTCGTAGAGAACACCCTCCATGATGATGCCACCGCTGTTCTGCTCAAATCCACCCCACTGTACCCTCGCTTGGGTCCCCACACAGCGGTGTTCAACGGTGAGGGTGAGGCTGATCGAGTCCCCCGGTGAGAGACTCAAGGTGACGTTCTGAACTTCACCGGAAAAGTTCACTGCGTCGTTTTCTGCTGCTGAATTCAAGGTCTCGGTCACCGAGGTGCTGTAGAGTTGACTTCCCCCGACAGAAACCGTGTAACTCAAGGTGGTGGTCGAATCGACGAGGGTTTGGCGGGTACAGGATTGCGGTCCAGCACCGCCTTGAATGATGGCCGAAAAGTAGACACTCATGAAGACTTGAGCCTCCACGGCTTGTTCAACCGGCGGGCTTTGCAGCGTGAAGACCTCAACTGGTTCGTTGGTCACACCAACGGTGAAACCCCCCACCGCTGAATCGGGTTGGCCACGTTGCAGAACGGCTTCCTCGATGTTTTGTCCCTCAACGAACAAACGCTCGTGAGGGTTGATGGTCCACTCAACGTAGCCTGGTTCATAGGTGAAGTCATTGGCGCTGGCCGCGTTGACCCAACTCACCAAGAGGAGGAGGCAGAGCACACCGATGGCTTTGCTCTGACGCCCCATGAACCAACGAAGCGGTCTCGGTTCAAGAAGCCAATGCACCGCTGAACACGCTCAAGCCATGGACAGGTACCAGGCCATCAACACGACACCTCCGCTGATGGCCAGGGCATTGACGGAGCCTTTGGTGAGGTATCCCCTGTTCTCAAGCAGGGCGCCAAGGAAACTGTCGATTTGGCATCCAAGCCATCCGATGACGCCCAAGGCGAGGGCCAGTTGAACGCCGTCGTCGCCCGAGCCTTCGCCCATCAGTCGCCAAGCGATGTAGGTCATGATGGCGACCACCGCAGAACCAATGGCCGCCGCCAGTTGACCGTTGGGGGAGAATCCGCCGTTTTCGCCTTGCTGACAGGGTTTCAGGGTCGTGATCATGCGAACGCGAGGGTCCAAGCAGCCAATTTCGCTGGCAAACGTATCGGAAGCCGCCACCGCCACCGCGGCGCCGAAGACCCACACGATGCTGGTCCAGTCTTCAGAGAGGTAGGCGTAGATGCAAATGAGTCCGGGGATAGCCCCGTTGGCAACCACGTTGGTCCAGCCACGGTGACCGTCGCTGGACTCACACAGGCCCAGTTCGGTTTTTTCATCAAATCGCCACTTGGTCGCTTTGTGGGAACTCAAGAGAAAGCCAAGCAAGATGAGCAACCATGTCCAGTGGCCCAAACCGCCCACGACCAAGCCCAAAACGGCTGCAGCCCTTGAGCCGGTGGCGTCGAGCATACGAGCCCGGGAAGACATCACCAAGAGGAAGGCAACAAGCCCGATGGTGACCAACAGGTTTCCCGTGTTGGGTCCACTCGTGAAGACGTCCATTGCATCCCACCTCCGGTGACCAAAGGGCCATGGCTATCCTTTACCCAAGGCTCTTGGGTTTTTGAAGGCATGACCTGTTTCACGAGCGAGTCTTCGCTTCTTTTGGCCCCAAAACGATGGTGGGGAGCCAGCGCAAGATGCAAAACCACAGCATGATGACCATGAACGCCAACCACGCCAACTGAATGGCAAAGGCCAACATGGTCTCGTTGTCCGCCAACAACATGCCCACTCCCCATGAAGTGCCGTTCCACAACCCGTGGCCGAGGATGGCGAGGAACAAACCCATGCTCACCGTGGTGGGCATGGGCCAAGCAAAGGAACGGTAGCGCGAGAGCATGCGAACCAAGCGCTGCGACGGGACCGTTGTCCACGAGGAGGTGGAGACCGTTCTGCCTTGTTTATCGTACAGCACCCAATTGGCGTTGGCATCGTCCGAGAGATAGGCCGTTCCACTGATGGTTGGGAGACGATTGCCACGTTGCAGCCAGCACCCAATGGCGTATCCTGTGAGCCCCGTCCACATCGCATGACCGGGGATGGAGCTCAAGCCACGTAGCACCGTGGTGAACAGGTAGGAGATGCTGCTGTATTCACCCACCAACAACGACATGAAGATGTACTGGGCGTTCTCGAGAAGAGCAAAACCAAGTCCCACCGTTGAACCAACATAGAAGCCATGTCTTGGTGAAATGATCAAATGTGTGAGGGTGAGCACCGCGAGGGCCTTGCACAACTCCTCCCCGATAGGGGCTGAAAGAAACAGGATCATTCCTTCGCCCAGTGTCCCCGGTTCGCTGGCGTTCAGGCCAATCGAAGCGATGAGCATAGGGCTGATGAGCGAATTGATGATGATGGCCGGAACGGTGGACAGCATCCCTGCAGCGAGCACCCATTCAGCGTCTCTACGCGAGATGTTGATGCCCATGTGGCGGCTGGTGATGGACCACCAAGCAAACACGGGTGTTGCAAACCCGACCAGCCAGGCAGGGATGATGACCAACAAGGCCAGCAGAATGACAGCGATACTCGGGTCACCAAACAGCAAGGGAATCAAACACAACGTCGAGATGCCCACGCCGAGGATGAACAGCAACCACAGGTGAGACGGGCGGGGCATCTCAAGGGGAGCTGTGGAACGGAAGAGGTGGTGTTGAACATAGGTTGGTGTTTGTGATTTGACCACGCTGCCTCCTGCCAACGGGTGAAGTTGGCCGCCTTGGGCATGAGGGTAGGCATGGACGGTGTGCGTCAAGCGTGGTCGCCGGAGGTAGAAGAAGAGCAACAAAAACGGAGAGAGGCATAACCCGCTGACAAAGGTGAGCATTGGGTTAAGCGGGCCGGGCCTTCCATCGAAGTCGCCGTCGATGAATCCAGCGGCGATATAAACGGCGATTGAAGAAATGAAGTAACAGACGATGACCAACCCCAACATCGAGCGAACCGTTTGCCAGGGGGTGGATGCTCGCCACACCGTGAGTTGCTCGGGCACCGGCGTGAGTGGGATTTGGGTGGGCTGGAGGGGTTGAAGCATCCCTTGCATCCTCGCCACCTTGGAGTGAGTACCCGCTCAGTTCGCCCATCAATCGTCACTGAAATACAGCATTCGGCAGAGGCCATCATCATTGCAGGTGACCCGTCCTATGCGCATCTCCTTCATGAACGGTGGGGAGGCGAGAAACGCCGATTCATAAGGTGGGCCAAACGCTTTAGGAACATGGGAACCTTCTCAGCAGCCTTCGCACCACGACGAGACCACAAGGGCATGTCAACCCCAAGTTACGCCGCCCGGTGGTGGCTACCGCTGTGCACCGGCGTGTGTGCGTTTTGGGCCTGGGAGCAAACCAATGGATTTCTCGTGATGGCCGCCGCATTGACCGTGATGGTGGCGACGCCGTTGCTGACCTTGGGATGGTTCCTGATCGCTTTGGTGTCTGCGAAGGTTCAACCCCGCTACTTGCTTCCGAAAGCCGAGCAGGCCCACAAAGCGAGGTTGGCACGAAAAGCAACCCAAGCGGCTCAAGGACAGGACGCTGTTTGATTCAACCAAGGAAGCCATAGGTCCAGTCGTGAGGCGGGGCAAAGGTTTCCTTGATGGAACGTGGACTGACCCAGCGGAGCAAATTGAGGGGACTGCCGGCCTTGTCGTTGGTGCCGCTTCCCCTCGCACCTCCGAAGGGTTGCTGGCCGACGACGGCGCCGGTGGGTTTGTCGTTGATGTAGAAATTGCCTGCACTGTAGCGCAACGCTGCCAAAGCGGTTTCGATGTGGCGACGGTCCGTGGCGAAAATGGACCCCGTGAGGGCGTACTCGGAGGTCGAATCGCAGAGGGCAAGGGTTTCCTCAAATCGGTCGTCGTCGTAGACATGAACTGAGAGAACGGGGCCAAAGATTTCCTCCGCCATGGTTTCGCTCTTGGGGTCCTTGCACAGGATGGTGGTGGGCTGGATGAAGTAACCCGTGCTGTCGTCGTAAGTGCCGCCCGTCACGATCTCGCAATCGGGATTTGCAGCGGCGCGGTCAATGTAGCCGGTGATGCTGTCGAACGCCTTCTTGTCGATGACGGCGCCCAGGAAGTTGGAGAAATCCGATACGTCGCCGACGGTGATCTTGTTGACTTCGGCGATGTAGTCGTCCTTGATGGCGTCCCAGACCGAAGCGGGGACGTAGACACGGCTGGCGGCACTGCACTTCTGGCCTTGGAATTCAAACCCACCGCGAAGCATGGCGACCAGCAGGGCGCGACGGTCGCAATCGGGGTGGGCGACGATGAAATCCTTTCCACCCGTCTCACCAACGATGCGTGGGTAGGAGGTGAGGTTCTCGAGGTTGTTGGCGACGTCTCGCCACATCTGACGGAACACGCGGGTTGAACCGGTGAAGTGAATACCTGCTAACTCACGGTGCGCCAAACAAATATCGCCGACGACCGATGCGCGGCCCGGGATGAAATTGATGACGCCAGCGGGCAAGCCAGCCTCCATCATGAGGAGCATCAAGCGGTAGTTGGAGACGTATGAATTGCGAGAAGGTTTCCAC
>JALRLQ010000072.1 GCA_023254365.1 Candidatus Poseidonia sp.
CTCCATGCGGTGAGGGAACCATCGTTCGGCAAGTGACCACGGTTTAGGTTGCTGGAGGCTCACTCCTCTTCACCCGCCTCGGTTGGAGGTTGCAGGTCCACCCATCGAATCACACGGTCGGCCATGATGTCTGCTTCTTCCTCGTCGTGGGTAACATGGACGGCGGTGATGCCCCGGTGTTTGAGGTGGTCACGCGTCATGCGTGCCAGTTCGAGGCGACGGGCAACGTCCACCGAAGCGAACGGTTCGTCGAGAAGCATCACGTTCGGTTCCTGCATCAGCGCTCTACCAAACGCTACACGTTGGGCCTCTCCGCCCGATAAACTGGCAACGCCGCGAGACCCAAACCCTTCCATTCCAATGGAGGTGAGCACTTCGTCAATTCTCGTGGCCTTCTCCTTTTTACTCCACTCGCTGGGCGCCCCCAAACCGATGTTTTGCGCCACGTTCAGGTGAGGATAGAGCACGGGTTGTTGGAACAACATGGTAATGTCCGGCACGATGGCTTGGTTTTCGAGCAAGCCTCCATCGAGGCGACGTTCACCACGGGTCAGGGCGGTGAGTCCACAACTCACTCGCAACAGCGTGGTCTTCCCGCATCCACTGGGGCCGAGGATCGACACGATTTCGCCGGACTCCACCGAGAGGTTCAGGTCTCGGAAAATGGGATGGTCGTTCGCATAGACGTCGCTGTTTTTGAGTTCAAACTTCATGTCGTAACCTCCACGCTCGGGCACGTTCGTTGATCGAGAGCATCAGCAAGGTCACCAGCATCAGCATGGTCGCCAGCGCCATGGCTGTTGGAAACATGAGGGGGTCAAATTTTGGCCGAGAAGCGACCTGGTCCACCATGATGGAAAGCGAATTCCAAGAGCCCACTCTCACGACGAGATAGGTTGCTCCAAACTCACCGAGGGAAAAGGCCAGGCACAACGACGCCGCCATCGTGGCGGGCACCACCAAAAACGAACCCCGTGCATGCCACCAGAAGGCGAAGCGCCCCATCGGGAGGAGGGATGCCTGCTCGGCATACATTGGTTCAATGCGTTCAATGGCTGGAACGAGCAAGCGAATCACGAACGGCAGAACCAACATGATGTGGGGCACGACTGGAAAGTAGGGAAACGTGAACATCTCAGGGAACCACCGCAAGATACCGGCCACCATCCCCAGCCCGACCATCACGGCGGACATGGAGAGCGGCAACATGCACAAGGAATCCAATATTCCGGCAGCTTTTGCGTGACCCCGTTCCCGCAAGGTCACCAAACTCGAGGCCACAGCATAGCCCAAGGGCAGTGCAATGAGCAACGTCAACACGGCGTAGGTCAGCGAATTGGCGAGTGCATCGGTCAAGGGCACCGTGGAAAAATCTCCCGACCACGCTCGCCTCCAACCCTCCAACGTCCACTCAAATCCGCCCTGAGGTGAGGTGGTTGACCGAACCCGGAACGAAGCGAGGACCACCGATGCCAACGGGGCGAGCAGCAACACCAGCATCCCGTTGACGAACAACGTCCACCCCATTGGGGCTGCACCGTGGCGTTTTCGATTCGCAGATTCATGGTGCAACGACAAGACTTGGCTGTGTTTTCTCTCAAATCGTCCTGCCAGGGCGAGCATCACCAGCATCAGCAACATTTGGAAGGTGGCGATGCCCAACACGGCCAGACTGGTTTCGAGCCGGTATCCCTCAATGCCAGCGGTGCCTCCAAGTTCTCCGAGCAACGATTCAAGGGTGTTGGAACTCGGCGCAAGCCACTTCACGAGGGCAAAGGATGTGAAACTGAAAAAGAAGGTGTAGGCGGAAGCGACCAAGGTTGCCGGACCCAAGACGGGGACCCAAAGATGCTGGATTCGCCCCCATCGGGTTTGACCGGCGGGCAACAGCGCCAACTGTTCCTCCCATGACGGGTCAAGCTGGGCGACGACAGGCTCAACAAAGCGAATCATCAGGGAGAGGTTGAACCACACGTGGGCCACCACGAGGGCGATGAAATGACCGGGATGTTCCCAACCTGTCACGGATGACAACCAACCGATGAATCCAGTTTCTCCTCGGAAATCAAAGCCCAACCGATGAACCATGCCATCCGGCGAGTAAAGCGCGAGAAAACCAACGGCGGCGACGATGGGGGGTGTCACAAACGGGAGAAACAGCAGGGCGCGCTTCAAGCGGAGTTGTCGCCACTTGTATCGGCCAAACGCCCAGGCTAACGGTAGGCCGATCACGACGGTCAGCAAGGTTGAGAAGGTGGCCTCAAGCAGGGAAAATCGGAGCGCCTCAACGGCACCGGGTTGTTGATGGAACAGCGACAGTGCGCCCCATGGCGTAATGCCGGTCACGGCCCAGAGACGGGTGAACGCCATTCCCATGGGGATGACGCCTAGGCCAATCACCACGGCAAGGGCCATCCATTGAACACCATGAACACCCCAAAAACGCAGCGGCGTGGAAGAACCCATGACCCGTACACTCCACCTCATCGTGTTGCTTCGCTCCAGGCGACCAACCATGCTGCCATTTCTTCGCCGATGCGTTCCGTGGACATGTTTGCACTGAGCACCGGCTCGTCGGTGTGGTATCGATATCCATCTTGTTCAGGCCAAGTGGCGTTGTTCAACACCGACTTCATGAGGTTGTTTTCCGGCATGTTGCTGTTGACCTCCTCGCTTAACAAGAAGTCGAGGAAGGCATTGGCAGCGTCGGCGTTACCACCACCGTTGATGAGTCCACCGTACTCAACCTGATGGAAGGTGGCCCTTGGCAACACCAACGAGGTGGACGACGTGGCGTTTCCACCGTAGTAGGCTTCCACACCGGGGGAGTGGCAGTAGGATACGGTCAGCGCTGCATCACCCAAGTGACCTTCCACCCACACGCCGTAACCCCCGCTGTAGTGGATTTCGTAGGCTTCGGTCCAACCGGTGGTGAACGTTGCACCGTTCTCTGCCATGGCCCTCCACCAATCAAAGGCGTTCGTGGAGGTGTCCTCGTCGTTTTCAAAATAATCGACCGTGGCCACCATGAAGGCACGACCGGGCGACGACGTCAATGGAGAAGGAAAGACGGTCTTGCCGGTCCATTCCGATTCGGTGAGGTTCCAGAGGCTCGAGGGTGACGTGAGATTTTCTCCGTCGACAACGGCCTCATCGTAGTTCAAGCACACGTGACCTTGGTCAAAGGGAACGGCTTGGGGTCCGTTGTAGAGTTCCATCACCCCTTCGTCGACCATGGATGTGTTCACGGCATGTGAGGTGAGGAGACAAAACTCCAGTGCTGTTTGCAAATAGGTGTTGTCCAAACCAACCGCAAGGTCTGCTTGCGGTGCTGCTTGCGTTTGGAGCATGAGTTCGAGGATACCGCCGGCGTCATCAGCATAGATGAGTTCGATCGCAAATCCGCTTTGCTGTGTGAACTCAGTGAGCATTTCATCCGAAAACGCTGCGATGTCGTAGGTGACAATTCGCAGCGTTCCGTCGTCGCCTCGTGACATGCGTTCAATGCAAACGCCGTCTTCGGTGATCACCAATTCTTCCGAGAGACAACCGCTCAACGGTCCGAGCATCAGGAGCAAGACAATCCATGGCGCACGCATCCAATCACTCCGTGTCCATGGCGTCGATGATGGCGTGGGCCCGGTCGATCAAGTCCATTGGGTTGGGTGCAAGGATATACAGCGAAGGTTCCCAACCGAAGGCACCCTCGTCGAGGATGATGTCCAATCGCCCTTCGTGGTGTTGCAGGTCACCTTTTGGCGCCAACCCCAGTTTGTAGTCGAGTTCGTCGGAGATGTAGTTGATGTCGCCCTGATCAACCATGCCGTCAAGGGTGGGTGGCCTTAAGTTGAGGATCGCACATTTTTCCGAATCGATAGCTCTTGCTTGCAAGAGCACCTTGGCGAGGTGGTTTGATGCTCCCAACTCAGGGGTTTCATGGCGTCGCAGAACATTGTCCACCAGCGTCATTCTTCCGGGGTAGGCGGCGACTTGAGAGGGCTCCTCTGCATCCGGCAGGCAGGCTGCGATGTTCATCCCAACGGCAGGCATGTAGTTGGCCAAGCGCCGCAGGTCCAAGCGACCAGTGGCCCATTCCAGTCTTCGAAGCAGGGCCCGGCCCGCCTGATCATCGTCGAGGTTCATGCCGGTCAGTGTCTTGTCGTATCGTAGCGTTTGGTTTCCACCGAATTGAAATTCAAAGACCAAGCGTTGTCGGAGCACGTTCGCTTCTGGTCCGAACTGGGCGAGTGACTGGGCCAGTTCCTTGGCCCAGCCGTCCACGGTGGTTTCGTCGGCAGAGGCGCCAAGTGAAACGACGGGTTTCATGATTTGGCGAGAGACGGTGCTCTGTGTGGAGCCTGTTGCTTTTGCGATGTCCATTTGCGACCAACCGTTCACACGCAGTTCTTTGGCGAGTTGTTGATGGAGGCGGTCCAACCACTTGCTACCGACTTGTCTGAGCATGGCCTTTCCTCGACTCGATACTATTCAATGTTGTTCGTGAAATATGCATTATGAATAAGAAATCAAGCGGATTTTTGATCTATCCGCCTGCGTCAACGCTGAATTTGAACGTGGCCAAACACGATCTTTTGATTTCTCAAAACCATCCTCAGGGTTCGAAAAATTTCCAAGTTCAAGGTCCAATCAAGAGCGAGAAGGAAAAGAAATATTGCTTTCTATGCCTCTTTTATGCATTTTAGGTATTCAATATGCATTTTCGCTAAAAGATGGTGCTCGGAAGTGAAACAAGGCCGAATTCAGGCTGTTCTTTCGATTGAACATGCCCAGATTTTGCCGAGTGGAGTTCCATGAATACACAGCATACACATCCTCATAAGCGGGCCGCGATAACCGCCAACCGATGAACCTCAATACGGCGGCTTTCCTCGACGAGGTCACCCGCCGCCTCTTGGATCACATTGAGGCCAAGGACCGACCGGGACGGGTGAATCCGGCCTCATCGTTGACCAGCATGCGTCGTACGTTGGACCTGGCGTTGCCCTTGGAAGGCTACGGGATGGATTCCGTGTTGGATGATTTGGACACCTACATCGCTAACAGCGTGAAAACAAACCGTTCAGAATTCATGAACCCGCTTTGGGGTGGGCTTTCGTTGCCGGCACTCGCTGGCGAACTTATCGCTTCGGCCACCAACAATTCGATGTACACCTACGAATTATCCCCCATGGGTACGCTGATTGAACAAACCGTGCTCAAGCGCATGAACGAACTGGCCGGTTTTCCCGATGGCTTTGGAACGTTTACCACCGGTGGGTCCAACGGCAACATGCTCGGCATGTTGTGTGCCCGTGAACACCTGTTGCCAGGGTCGACGAAATTGGGCTTTGACGGGCGCACCATGGCGGTGTTTGTTTCGGCGGAAGCCCATTACTCGGTGTTGATGTCAGCCAACGTCATCGGTATCGGCCATCAAAACATCATCAAGGTGAATTGTGATGCAGACGGCCGTATGCGCCCTGAGAGCCTCGCAGAAGAAATCGCTTTTGCTCGCCAAGAAGGGTTGACACCGTTTTGTGTTGTCGCCACTGCAGGGACCACCGTCCGTGGTGCCTACGATCCTCTGGATGCGCTTGCAGAAGTGGCCCACCGAGAAGGCCTTTGGCTCCACGTTGACGCCGCGTGGGGTGGTGCCTGTTTGTTTTCCAACACCCACGCGTCCCTCATGCAGGGCGTTGAAAAAGCCGATAGCGTGTGTTGGGATGCTCACAAAATGATGAGTGTCCCGTTGATGTGCAGTGTGTTTTTGATCAAGGACCCGAACATCCTTCGCCGTTTGTGCGATCACACCAACGTCGCCCACTACCTGTTTCATAGCGAAGCGGCCCTTGACGATCTTGGTCGTTATTCGCTGCAGTGCGCCCGCCGAAACGATGCACTCAAGCTGTGGATAGAATGGCGCGTTCGCGGTGATGCTGGCTGGGCAGCGATGGTTGACGAGCACATGAGCGACGCTGATTACCTTGAGGAAGCCATCGTGGCTCATCCCTCGTTGGAGATGATGTCGTCCCGCATGTGGACCAATGTCTGCTTTCGATTTACCCACGACGGTGATGTTGACCTGAACGAAGTCAACGCAGAAATCCGACAACGGCTTCTTCACGAAGGGTCGTTCATGGTTAGCCGTTCGAACATTGGCGATGACGTCATCCTGCGGATGGTGCTGGTGAACCAAAATGTGTCGAGAGCATCCCTCGACCGATTCTTGGAGCGGGTTGTGCATCACGGCGAAGAAATCTGCCGCGGAATTCCCGCCCAAGGGTGAACGGTCGTCAAACCGATGTTTATGGGGCGAACACCTGTCCAAGGTTCATGAGCGACCACCCCCCGGTTCGTACAGCCCTTTTCGAAGAACACCTGGCGCTTGATGCCAACATGGTCGATTTCCACGGTTTTGAATTGCCGATTTGGTACAGCAACATCCGAGATGAACACCTCGCCACACGAAGCGGCGCTGGCCTGTTTGATGTTTCGCACATGGGCTCGTTTCGCTTTTCAGGCGATGGTGTAGCCGCCTGGCTGGAAGGGTTGGCCACCCAGCGCGTGACCAGCATCGGCTCGGGACGCTGCGCTTACACGCACTTTCTCGACAGGGATGGATTCCTGATCGACGACATGATTTTCGCTGTGGTGAGCGAGACAGAAATCCTCGGCGTACCCAACGCATCGATGATCGATGTCATGTGGGCTTGGTTCTCCCAATTCCTGCCAGAAGACGGCTCCATTCAACTCGAAAACCTCTCTGAGGCCACCTCCATTTTGGCCCTACAGGGCCCCGATGCACAACGCATTCTCGATGCGTCTGTTGGCGAAGGCCAACACGTCGGTCGTTTCCGGTGGCGTTCGCTTTCCGAAAACGAACTCGGCTTGACCGGTTGGATTCAAGGAACGGGCTACACGGGCGAGGCAGGCTACGAGATTTTTGTCCCCAACCAGCAGGCACCAGCCCTTTGGAGAGCCCTGATTTCGAACGGAGCAACACCGGTCGGTTTGGGGGCCAGGGATACCCTTCGCCTCGAGAAGGGTTACCTTCTGTCCGGCGTTGATTTCTGTTCCCCTTCGCTGGCCCCCGATGGCGATGACGGGTTCCTGGGCCGGGATTCGTGGGAGACCAACGTGCCGTTTGGTCTCGATATCGAACACGAATTCATCGGTCGTGACCGAGTGATGGGCCACCAACCAAGTGATGCTCGTTGGTGGGGCATTCGCTACGTGGAGAAAGGCCCACTGCCACGTCCGGGCAAAGATGTGCAGGCGCTTGATGGGACGCCCATTGGTCGATTGACGTCGGGCGCTCCAGCACCCAGTCTTGACAACACGGGCATCGGTTTGGGTTACTTGAACGGTGTGAGCGAGGGCGACGAGGTGCTGATCGTTGCGAGTCCTCGGAAATCTGTTCGTGCCGTCGTTG
>JALRLQ010000073.1 GCA_023254365.1 Candidatus Poseidonia sp.
CGCCTCTCCATGCGATGGGCCGCAGGTCACGTACCCGGAAATCGCCCGTCACGCCTGCGTCCTCGCACACAACACGGACGTTGGCCATGTGCGCCAACATCGCTTCAGCGATGGCTTTGGCGTGCGGTTTTGCCTCGTCTTCGAATTTCAACATCAGAACATCGCCCTGCGTTTCATAGGACGACGGCCAAGTGGATTCAGGCAAGGATTGCAATGCGGCTGGGAGGTGTTCTCGCCAATGCGTGGGCCCCTTTGCGTTCGGTTCAGCGTCCACACACACCATGCCCTCCCAGCAAGGATCGCCTTCCTCAGGTGCGGTTTCGGTGAGGGGAATCCCTCGATGCGTCTCGCTGAGGACGATAACGCCGCTGTCGCCGAGCCAATGTTCATCACGACAGCGTTCCAACCAAACCTGTGTTTGGTTCCTCGGCACGCTCAAATGACGCATGGCCCTCGCCCTGTCCAAGCGTCTCGGTGGTTTGAGTATGGCGGCCTCTTCTTCCTCCAACACCCCACTTCCCGCCACAGGGTTGTTGTTGATTGGTATGGGCATGGGAACCGTTGAGGGCATGACCGTTGAAGCAAAACAGGCAGCAACCGCCGCCGACCATCGCCGATACGAAGCCTACACGGCGCTTTGGCCCTCGGAGGAGCTCACTCGTCTCGAGAGCGAAATCGGTCCCGTTGAACGCGTGATGCGCCCTGAGGTCGAGCAACCAGAGGTGTTGTTTGACCTCGCCAAGGTTTCATTGGTGGCGTTGTTGGTGGTCGGCGACCCACTGCAAGCGACCACGCACGTGGATTTGCAACTCCGGGCGACCGAAGAAGGCATTGCATGCCATGTGATTCACGGCGTTTCCATCACCACGGTGGTGACGGGTGCCATCGGTCTGTCCAACTACAAATTCGGGCGCCAAACCACCCTCACCTATCCCCACGGCACATGGGTGGCCACTTCGCCGCTGGAAGTCATCGCGTCGAACCAAGAGCAAAACCTCCACACCCTTGCCCTTCTGGACCTCGACCCTACTGGACAAGGAACCGGGGATCAACGTCCGATGCGGCCCGCGGATGCTGTTCAGTCGTTCGAACTGATGTGGGAGAAACTGAACGAGAACGAAGATGCGGGGCAACACCCTTCGGTTCGTTCCTACCTTGAACGCTCAATGGATTCAATTTCCGTGGTGCTGTGTTCGGACATGGGTACGCCTGACCAAAACATCGTGTTCACCACCATGGGGCACTTGGGCAGCGAATCAGGGGGGCGTCTGAACTGCCTTGTGTTCCCCGCTAACGCGAGTGAGGTTGAAGAAAAGGCCCTTCTTCGCTGGAGTCGAGGTGAGTAAGATGTTCGGTTTGTCGGATGAAATCGTGCTCTTGCTTTCCTTCTTGTTGTTCATGGCATTCTTTGCCGGGGTGGGCTTGGCGTCCATGCGTGTCAAACAAGACACCACCGACGATTATCTCGTTGCGGGTCGCGGCATGCATCCAGCCCTGGCGGCACTGAGTGCCGTGAGTACATGGAACTCCGGCTACATGTTCATCGGGTTCATCGGCTTCATTTTCGTTCAAGGGTATTCGGGCATCTGGATTGGTTTGGTGTCCACCATCGGGCAGGTTGTTGCCTGGGTTTGGTTGTACAAATTCATCCAAAAAGAAGGCAATGAGCGTGGTGTTCGCTCGCTCTCTTCCCTCGTATCCAAAACCAGAGGCGCACCCGAAGCGAAATTGGCGGGTATCCTCTCCGTGGTGTTCCTCGCCATCTACGCGGCTGCGCAATTGGTGGCGGGTGGCGTTGCGCTCCAAGCCATGCTGGGATGGTCCGAGGTTGTCGGCATCCTCATCGGCTTTGTGCTCGTTGTCGCCTACTGTTACGCGGGCGGCATCCGGGCGTCTATTTGGACCGATGCGGCTCAGTCTTGTGTGATGATCGTCGGGTCGACCATCCTCTGTTATGTTGCTGTGTCTGAGGCAGGTGGCTTTTCGGGTCTGCACGACACCTTGAAGGGCGTCGATCCCGGAATGGTCAACCTCTTCCCTACTGATTTGACGTTCGGCGTGACCCTTTGGATTGGCGCGTTCTTCCTCGGGGGATTGGGTGTCGCCGGTCAGCCGCAAGTGGTGTCTCGTGTCATGACGCTCAAGGACGATGCTGACCGAAAAGCGGCCATGATCTGGTTCTTCGTCTGGCAAACCCCTTTCATCGCTCTGATGTTCATCATCGGGTTGGCGTGCCGTGCGGTGTTCCTCGACCTTGACGCTTCCCAAGCACAGGACGGGTTGCCGCTGCTGGCGATGGAAGTGCTCAATCCCTTCCTCGCGGGCGTCATCCTCGCCTCCATTTTCGCTGCCACCATGTCCACGGCTGACAGCCAAGTGCTCGCCTGCACGGCGGCCATCACCGACGACGTGAAGCCCGAGTGGAGCCAAGAACACAAGACGACGAAAATCGTCACGATGGTGATGGCGGTGGTCGTCACCATCATCGCACTCGGTGGTCAACAATTCCCCGGGTTTGGTGATTCCGTGTTTGCCCTGGTCGTCCTCGCTGTCTACGGTTTGGGTGGTATTTTCGTGCCGTTGTTGCTCATTCGTATGATGGGGTACGAGCCCGATACCGAGCACACCATTTGGATGATGGTGGCGGCCTTGAGCGCCGTCATCGTTTGGAGTTTGGGCCCCTATAACGAGGACATCTTCCCCTCCATCCCAGCCATGTCTGCTGCCTTCGCAACCCACTTCATCCTGTGTTGGAACCGGTCAGCGTCCAATCCCAATCCCCTGGGGCGATACAGCCTGCCGACGCAGAAAACGGCGGCGATTGGCGGCGTCATCATCCTCGTCCTCTTCGGCGCCCTCGAAGGCACCTATCAGGCGGTGGCCCCCGAAGGTTCCAGTGGCGTTTCTGGAAACAGCCCGCACCAGTACACCTACAGCGTCAGCGAGTGGACCCAATCGGAAACATTCGCCCTTGAAGACGGTGAAACGCAGACCTTTACCGTTGAATTTGATGAAAACCTCACGGCGGTGCTGATCGCTGAACTGACCATCACCTACGCCGACACGGCAGAAAGTTTCGGCTCTGCGTGCGACGACGTCATCACCAGTCCCGACTTCAGCGGCCTCGCCGGTCCGTTTTCCGAAAGCGATGATGCCGACCGAAGCACCACCGCCTGTGGCGTGACCACGGTGGTGGGCAGCATTCGACCCAACACCGACTTGAATCGGTACGCTGGCGAAGGCCTTGGCGACTACACGCTCAACGGCACCCTCAACGAACTAAAGGAAGTGGATGCTCAACTTCAGCAGGCTCCAGAAATGGTGGGCTCGCTGTCGATGGACGTCACGGTTGAAGTCAACAACCAATTCCCGATTGGGGGCGACACCGGTGAGACCGTAACGGTCACACTCACCCTTCAGGTGTTCCAGCCCGGCACACTTACGCCGGTCACAACGTGAACTGCATTCCCTGTTCGCCCACCGACCATCCCAACCGTTCGACCGTTTGCCGTTCCCTTGATTGGGCATCGTGCAATGGATTGGTGTGATTGAGGTGAATGAACACGACTTCAGGGTCGCCCGTTGTTCGTGGCCCCAAACGCTCGAGGGTTTCGCAGACTGGGGGATGTGGCACCTCCATCTGTGACCGTCCTTGAAGTTCATCTGCACTCCAAAACGTCCCGTCAACAAGGGCGATGTCAACCTTCAACGAACCTAACCAATCACGGATGGTGGTGTGTCCGTGATGGGCGAGGGTGTCGTCCCACCGGTCGTGGTCGGGCAGGAAAAGCAGGGCTCGATTCGGTCCACGGACGACAAAAGCGTGCATGTCAGAAAGTTCCGCTCGGTGCGGCACCTGCACAGGTTCAATGGAAAGCGTGGGGGTGAGGGAGACGCTATCGCCGTGTTGGGTGGTGTTGGTTTGAAAGACGCCTTGTTCGACCATCAGACGCCATTGAGGTGTTTGGTCAATCAGCGAAAACATGGAGGGTGAAGCGTAGAGTTCGAGCCCGTGAGCGTTGAGGGTTTCTCGGCCAAACAATCCCAACCCGTCAACGTGGCCAAAATGAGCATGGGTCAAGAAGACCGAGGCCAACGGAGGGTGGCCCCATATCTGCAGTTGTTGGCCGAGTGCACGCGTGGCCTCCATCAAGTGACCTTGTCCGGTTTCGTCGACGACGCCAAGACTCACTGGGTGACGAACCGCTTCAGGCGGGAGGTTCGCACAACATGGCCGCAGGCACCCGGGTTGCGGACGCCCCCCGTCTTGTGCGGTCCCGAGCAGGGTCACCGTCACCATGCCCGTCCGTGGGCAGCGTTGCACAAGAGGGCTTTCACGCGAAGGTCTCAAACGAGCCCACCGGTCCGGACGAATGGGGAGCGACATGCCGGCACCGTCAAAAGTCGAATTCCCCGGGAAAAAAAAGCAACGTGTCCAAATGCGAGGGACCAAGCAGGCCAACGAGGCCACGGCCAAGAAATTGGCCCGAGATCTCGGTCGGTTTCTTGAAGACCCACGAAGCCACTTGCCCGCCATGTTGTTTGAGGGGAAACTGCGCTGGGGGCGAACCGACCCCGTGACAAAATCCCTGAAAGAAATTGAAACCATTGTCCGAAAGAAAGACGACACCAAATGGCTCTCAAAGCGCATGATGGCCAAACGCGGAGACGACGTGGCCAAGGCCTTTGCAGGTTCCTTGCACGCAGCCCACGACGTTGAGTTCACCACGGTGGGACAGTTCAACTCAGGTTCGTTTGGAAGCGGGTCCTACATCCGTCGTGGTGATGGAAAACCCGGCTACTTGGCTGGCATTCAAAACTTCAACAACATCACTTTGCGAATGTTGCCGTGGGAAGACCACGCCAAGCGAGGCATGTATTTCTTCAGCTGGGACGGTGGGTTTGTTTGCACGGGCCCCAAAGCCGACCCGCCCAAGGAGTGGCTTGAAGACGTCTTGAAGCGGTCTCGTTTTGATCTGTCCAAGCACGATGTCAACGGCAAGGACATCTGGGTCACCGCCGGGCTCGACCCCAAGGTGGTTGAGAAAGCAGCACCAACAGAACTTGGCTACATCGCCCTACGCTTCAACAGCGGCCCTATCGTGGCGCTGGGACTGGATGCATTGCAGACCTTTTCCAAGAAAGACTCCTCGTTCATTCACCACCTTGCCCTGTCGATGCTGCCTCCCTTACTCCCCTCGATTTTGTCCATCGATGCCCACTGGTCGCCAGAAGGTTGGCCAGAAGACAAGTCGTTGCCCTCGGCCAGTACCGAAGGTATCGATCGCATCTTGGATGCATGGCAAGGGTTGACCATGAACGAAGGGGCGGTCGGCCCTGGCATGAAGCAGGCCGTCATGGAAGGCATCGATGAAGGGGTGCTGGTCGGTGAAATGTGGATGGAAGGAACGTCGTATGACGACCTCTTGGCTGGCATTGAAGCCGTTGCAGGTTCCGCTGAAGAACAGCAATTAACGGCTGAAATCATTCGCTTGGCCGTGACGCAGCCTCATGACGAAGTCACCGGCATGCGAATTGAAGCAAAGGGCTCCACGGTGCAACGCGAAGAGCGCGGGTTGCGCATTATGGAGGGTGCCACGTGTGGTGATGTCCTTTCCGCATTGTGGGAGACGCATGGACACCAAGCGCTCACGGTGGTTGGCCTTGAGGGAAGCGAGGCCGAGACGATTTGGATGGAGCAACTTGAGTCCCCCAAACCATTTGGTAAATTCCTCAAAGGCCTCGACTCGGCCAAGGCCTTGGCCAAGCAACGTGCTCGCTTCCCTTCGTGTCCTGAAGAAGGGACGCCTGCAGCGATGATTCACGGCTTTATCGTTCAGGGTCTGACACAAGGGATGGGTGGTGTTGAGCGAAAGGCGACGGCTCGCCACGATGCCGTGGACGATGCGGCGGCCTCTTGGGCGTGGCTGGTGGCCGTTGACCGTTCGGGGGGTCAAGAATGGCACTTCGAACCCAACGCCCGAGACCGAGGCGGTGTCTGGGCCATTCCAACCAAGGCGCTGTGGCAACTCGGTCGAGAACTCCTCAAGGCAGACGAAGGCGACCTCGAGTCGCTTCAGGCTCGATGGAACGATGCGTTCGCTGAACTCAAAATTCAGACCGGTTAGTCATCAGGCGACGACCAAATACACGGCCACGCCAATGAGGGCCAAACCAAAGACTTGGTTGAGCACCTTTCCTGACGTGTCCGAGGTGAAGATGGAGCGCAAGTACGACCCGAAGGCCGCCCATGTAACCACGGCAGGCCATCCAAAGGAGAGGTTGAGCAGCACGAGGAGGACCTTGGCCAACGCTCCGCTACCAAACAGACTGCCGAAGGTCGTCATCAGTACCAAGAAATGGATCCAGGCTTTTCCGTTCACCACCTGAAGCATGAAGCCAGTTTTGAAGCCGAGTTGTTGGTCAACATCCTCGGCCTTCACCCCGGAACTTCTCATGACGGAGACGCCGATGTAGGCGATGTATCCGGCCCCAACAAGACCCAACCAATTGAAGAAGGTCTCGTATTGTTCAATCGTCCCTGTTGCAAGACCAATCAACACCCCGAGAATGGACCATCCGATGCCCATTCCAAGAATCATTGGCAGCGAGGCTTTCACGCCGTATCGAGACCCATGGGCTGCGCACAGGATGTTGTTTGGGCCCGGCGTAAAACACATCGGGATGATGAACGCCAAGGCTGCAATCAGCAGTTCCGTGTCCATGCATGGGCCCCCCTTCAAGAGGCGAGGGCTTGATCGATATCTTCCCACAAATCATCAACGTCTTCGATGCCGATGCTCATGCGGACGAAACCAGGAACCACACCAGCGGCAACGCGAACATCTTCGGGAACGGCTCCGTGACTGGAATTGAACGGGCATTCGATGAGCGATTCGACGCCTCCGAGGCTGGTGGCTTCGTAGATGATGTTCAGTCCGCGCATGAACTTCAACGCGGCTGCGTCGCCGCCTTTCACCACAAAGGCCACCATGCCCGATCCCTTTGGAATCGTTCGTTGGGCCACCTCGTAGTCGGGGTGGCTTTCCAGTTGAGTGTGGTACACGCGCTCAATGGCGGGATGGGATTCAAGCCGTTGGGCAATGGTGGCGGCGTTCTCGCAGATTCGTGGCATACGCACGTCCAGCGTTCGCATTCCGCGCTCAAGAAGATAGCAAGCGTGGGGGTCAGGACTGCCACCAAAGTGTGCTTTCCGTTTGAAAATTTGCGTGATCAGTTCCTTCGAGCCAACCACAGCACCGCCGATGATATCGGAGTGGCCACCGAGGTATTTGGTGG
>JALRLQ010000074.1 GCA_023254365.1 Candidatus Poseidonia sp.
GTTGACTGAGGTTTCGATGAGGGACCTTTTGTTTCCAATTGATCGAGACCGGTATCGGATTCACGAGACATGAATTTTCATCTTGCGATGCACGAAATGAACATTGTGTAAGAGGGACACAAATCGGGAAGTTATCCATAGCTTGACAGGATCACACGAAATCTACTTTGGACGCTGGCAAGGTCACTTATCCTATTGAGGCTGCATTGAAAGGGTTTTAGACGCATCGGCGTCGTGGTTTTTGACAACAAAACCCGCACACTGCGAGGCCAAAAAGGGGGAGTGGACGCTGGGGAGTCGTCCCTGCTTCACAGCACCAGGAAATTCTCGCTATACTGGCAGCTCTGATTCGTGCGAATCGTTTGGAGATTGCTCTTAGGCTGATATCAGAAGAAATCTGCAATGAGAATCCATGAGACATGTCATGATTCCCATTTCTTCCATGGATCTGTTGATTGGGCGCGCATAAACCAGTTTTTGCTACCCGACGGGTACTCAATCCATTCAAATCCATCCCTCGGGTTGATTTCTCCCTTGGCCTCGTTTGGTGGAGCCATGTCCTCAAAGATAGTTTGAGAATTTTCGCCCTCCATGGCAAGTTTTTCGCTGAGCAAGTCAATTCGGTCCTCGATTGCTACGGTAGCAACCAAACCAAAGTAAGCGTCGTTGTTGGCGATGTGAGCAAGGTCATCCCCACTGCTTGACAAAATGTCTTTGATGAGAACACTGATTTTCTCTTGCGTGGTTTTCTTGACTTCGTTGTTGGTGTACCTTGCCGTGAGGTCGGCCTTGAACTCACGTAATTCTTCAGCTAATGTCTCTGGCTCAAGATAATACGCTTGCACAAGAGACTGCAAATAAGTCAACTCGTTCTCTTCTTCTTTCGATAATTTCGTGTTGTTGCGGAACACCTGAATCCATCGGAATGCATCGGGAAGGATGGCTGCTGCAACATTGGTTTGCAAGAAGGTGAAGACCGCCAACAAGAGAGCAGCCCAACCAACCGTCTGAGCAATTTCATTCTGCAAGAAGCCCTCCTCACCAGAAGAATCGGAATCATCCCCCTTACTTTCAAGTTCACAACCGAGTGAGTCAATTTGCATTCCCTCCGGCGTGTATGGACACTGGTCCAATTCATCAGGTATACCGTCATTGTCGCTGTCCATCTCTGACTCTTCGAACTCAAACATGTTGGGAATGCCATCGCCATCGTCATCGGGACAACCAAAATAGCCATTGGCAGTTGAATTTCCGGCTATTTCAGGGCAATAATCCGCCATGACAGCTCCAGGAACAAATTCACCAATCTGATATTTTTGTCTCGTCTCATTCCAAGTTGCGTTGCCCCAGTTGTCGCCGTAGCCATCTCCATCAATATCTGACCACTGAGTGGCGATGTTGATGAAAGCATCCTGTTCGTCAGGGATTTGATCACCATCGCCGTCGGGCATCGGGTCGTATTGGTAAACAAGTTCAACTTCAGTTGAAGACTTTGAATCAGTGACCTTGACGTATACGGTGGTGAATCCTTTCACACCTTCATCGAGGAGGGTGCTAAGATTGAGATGCACTTCAAAGGCTCCTGCCTCGGTGAGCGTAACTGCTTGGTAGGTTCCAAGGCCAGCCATGGTTTGTTTTGCCAGCGAAGAGGCATCAAGGAGAGAGGCATTGAGAGCAAACTCAAAGGTTACATCCCCCGATTGTGTATTGTTGAATAATGACCCAGAGATGCTTACCGAACGTTCCTCCAATTTGGAATAATCTGGGTAAATTTGCCACTCAGATTCCTGGTATGGATACACTACGATGGCTTGTGAATTCAATTCGACACCATATGCATCCCAACGGGGAACGATGCTGATTCCCACGGGTTGCGCGTCCGTCATGACCGAGGGAGCGCATAACTCAAGCGTGATCACCGATCCTTGCTGGCGATGCGCATGCGACCACGGCCCTCTGAATTCGGTGTTATCCTCCCCCATACTTCGCAAATCGAAGGTCCAATCGTCTTCATCGTGGATGAAACGCCCGTCAACGGCCCCATCCAATCGAAGGCTGAGTTCCCCCGGGCCATACTTCTTGGTCAAGGCCAAAGACACAAGGCGGCATTCATCGGGTATGAAATAAGGGTCGAAGGAACTGATGTTGTACACCACATGATTGGCAAGTTGAGGAAGAACCTCAATTGAAATTTCAAAGCTCGAGACATCGAGCGGATTGATGTATGCCGAGGCCACATCAACCACCAATGTGTATGTGCCAGGGAGCGTGTGGTTGTTGACATGGATGTTGATGGACCGGTTAATTTGCTCACCAGGGCCAAGATACTCAAGCATCGGGGCCGTGATATCAAACATCGAGGAGAAAGTTGGAATTGAAGATGACCAACTGATGATAGCGGTCTCAACCACGTTTGATTCGCTGCGTATATTCATTGGAATGCTCGCTTGACCGCCTTGCACCGTGGAAGCGCTCGGGTTGTTGGACGATGCACTGATGGAAGAGTTCACGACCAAACTTAATTCCAAAATAAGCGTTTGATTGATGTTGGAAAAATCAACCATCTCCGCACCAAAAGCCAGCGCAAACTGTGTGGAGGCAGTTGCGGTGTAGATTGTTGGCGCCGTTAGTGTCATGTCAAGGTACACCGTGGACCCTGCTTCCACAAACAATTCGCTGTTGTTCGCAACCAAACTGCCATTGAGTGGATGTTGTACAATGAGATTCCAAGAGGGGGGTGCCGATGGATATTGGAAGCGAATGCGTTCATCGGTCAATGATGTGGTGCCGTAAGCGTTGGTATCCAGCACGAGCCTAAACGTGAGAGCGTCACCGGGGTAAACCATCTGAGGAGAATCCGGCTCTTCTTCAAACTCAAAATTTAGTCCTTTTTCTACAAAAATCACATGACAGACTGATGAAAGGTTTCCGAGGCTCATGCCCTCACAGTCGAAACGATCGTCCCATGCGACGAACGAGATTGCCGGCAGGGTGGCGAGGGCGATGCGTGAGCCCAACGTGAGTTTTTCAGAGGTCCAGTTGGTCACCTGGTGGATGAGAGGAGGCAGCGAAACGGTGGTGTTGTTTGGGTCAAATTTCACATAGAAAAGTTGGGAACCTGAAGCGTTGGTCCCTTTCCAAACGATGTGCGCATCGCCGTTTGGAGAATGTGCAAGCGCATGTGTGCTACCACTTGGTGTCCAAGATTGATTGCTTACGATGCGTGGTGCTGAAATCAACCGGGTACCGTTGAAAAGCAGGCCTTCGGGGACGCCGTCCGAGCGGTTGGTGCTTATGTCGACAACGGCATATTGCAACTGCTCGGTAGCCAAACCGGTGGTGATGTTGGTGTTGGATTGCAGCCATGATAAATGAAGCCGATGCTGGCTGTCGATGACGGCTTGCGGTTCTGATTCATCGGAAACATGATACAGTGGGTGTTGTGATATTCCAGAGTCATTGGTCAGGTGTGAAGTTTGAACCGCGACGAAACCACCAAGATTCTCAACGTATTGTCCTCCCGAAACGGAGTGGCCCTTTTGTCCGTTGGCCCAGGTCGGGTCGTTGTTCATCATTCCATAGGGATCAACCGTCTTCATCATCACGTCTCGAGGAGCGTTCAAGTTGTACATCGACCAAAATGTTTCAATCATTAACGCCCATAGGGTCGCGGTATTCGGGAATTCGTTGGCTTGACCGCCGGCATCGGTGTTGGCCAGCGTGTTGCCAGGACAGTTTCGGGTCTGGGTCGACACAACCCCGTTGGGGCATTGCACGAGGTCCATGAAGTGGGATTGGATGTTGCCCGCACCGCCGTAGCCTTGGCCGTAGAGGCCGACAGGAACCACACCGGCCAAGAGGCAGTTGTCGTGCGCTTCTTGGATGGAGGCTTTGTCGTCGGCTTGTTGGGAGGGGTCACCGTCCTTGGGCCCTTCATCGGACACGGGGATGGCGATCTTGGTGGCGTTGGGGTTCCAGCGGTGGTCGGATTGCGTTGGTGGGTTGCCGGGAACGTTTCCGGAAGCGTCCTTCCACGAAAGGCAGGCCCAGTTGGTACCAGGGCCCCAGTCTTCGCCGGAGTAGCCGGAGTAGGTGTTGCCGTTGTAGATGGTCCCGGGCAACTTGCGAATGCCGCCGGAGTCATCACCGGGCGTTTGCCCGAGCGGGGTGGTTCGGGGGCCGGTGTTCTTGTTGTAACCCTGACAGTTACCGGAGCTTGCAGCACCTGGGAGAGTATTCCCCAAGCCGTAAATTGTTTCGTAAACTGTAATATTGCTGTCATTAAACATCGGTTTGATCCCTTGGAAATAGCCGCCGCTCGCAAAATTGCCGCCGTAGATTAACGTGCACACATCTTGCCATTCCGAATACATGGAACCTGAGGTATCCATGACAAACACCATTTCCAATCCGTGATCTCGAGACGGTTCCTGCCACAAAACGGTCGGAACATCCGATGACGAAAGAACCACATGCGGGCCCGAACTTTCCAACGGACTCACAGCAATGATGCTGTCATCAACCAGAACTTCGAGCGACCGGTTCGCAATGTTTGGATTCAACAATTTGTAGTAAATATTTGAGGTCCCCATCATTTGATTGAGTTCGTCGTATCGGTCTTCCCAGACGAGATGCAAGTTATCAACCGAATCCACTGCAAAATGAGGATTCCCTCGGTCTTGGGTTCTTTTCACAAGGACGGTGTCATTGATGACAGAAAGGGATTCATCTGTCAGATTCTGCCCTGAGAAGGGTGCAGTGGCGTAGGCATCCAACGCCGTGTACATGATGGAATGTGTCCCGGCGTGGTCGGCCCAAATGATGTGGGCGATGTCGGATTGATCGATTTGAATAACAGGATGGTTGGTCTTTTTCAAACCGCTGTCGGATACCTGTGTTTGGCCAATCAGCGTCACTCCCGACGGGTCGGAAAGGGTGTAGAAAAGATGCCCGTTTTCATGCACAGCAACCGAATGAAGATTCCCCGTTGAATCAGCAGCGATTGCAACTTGGGTAAAGTTCGCGTGTTGTGAATGGTGCAGCAAGGCGGGTGCAGTTGAATTGTACTGTGTTGCCGAAACGGCGAAGCCCGAAGGAATGAATGACAAAATGAGCAAGGAAACAATGACCGTCGCCTTGAAAGATGTCATTGAATTTGGTATGAATCAATCATATTTAGTCGTTTCAAACCACCGAGCGAGAAAATCCATTAAATCAATACCTCAATCATTTCTCACATTGAATGCCGAAATTAGTAATCGGCAGACTGCAAGCGATTTTACATGGACGTTGAGGAGTCGCACAGGGGTGCAACTGCAATTCAATCTTGGAGGTCATCGCTACGCTGATCAGGGCCAAGCGCCACGAACGAGCCGTCGTATTGATTGAGCAAATACTCAATTCTCAATGGACTTGCGTCACTACTTGAGGCACAGCATCCTGATTCGTCGATGCCACATCATGCCGTCTCTTCGACCGTCACGGATCGTTGAAGTTGGATTGACCAGATCTCGTACCCGTAGGTTCCGTCATCTGCAGCGAAGTAGTAGGTGTCGGCGATGAGGAGAGACAGGTGAATGCCTGGATTGCTGTTGTTTGACCCGACGTTGATGTCAGCGAGTTGGTATGAAACACCGAGCACGTTGTCGTACGCCCACAATTCCGTTCCGTTGATTCCGTCGTTCGCACTGAACACAAAGAGGTCGCCGTATTGCACCATCCCGTAATAGCCTACGTAACTGCTGGTGTGGCGACCGGTGTTGATATCGGTCAAGGTTCGCATGGAAAAATCAGCCGTGTCCAACACCCACAATTCTCCCCCATCGAGGCCAAATGCTGGCGAAAGTGAACCGGTGAAGTAGAGGAGGTCGCCTCCCACCCACGACGTCATGCTGCCGGGATAGTGGAGGTCGAGATCAACGGTCAGTTCCCATACCGTACCGTTGAGTGAACTGTAGGCCCAGAGGCCGTTGTGCGAGGTTCGGTCCCAAGCGTCAAAATAGAGGATGCCGTTGATGCTGTGAGCCATGGACCCACCCGGATCGCTGCCGTACGTCCCTGCCCGGTCGTCAATGTTCGCCACCATCCAAACCGTGCTGTTCGAGGTATCATAAGCCCACAATTCGGGCCCGTTTTTGCCGTCATTCGCATCAAAAAACAATGTATCACCCATCACATGGGCCATCGTGTCTCCAGGAGAACTTCCTGAGCTTCCTTCATTGATGTCGCTCACAAAATAGGTCGTGTGATTGGCGGTGTTGTGAGCCCATAATTCTGTACCGTACGCATCGGTTTCGGCGCTGAACAGCAAAATGTTTCCAACGACCGCAGAGAGGTACTGGCCGGGATTGGCGTCTCCGTCAATGTTGATGTCGGCCACCAACCACGACGTGCGATTCACCGTGTTGTAGGCAAACAATTCATTTCCGAAACCGTCCGAATTGGCGTTGAAGTACATCGTCGTGCCGAAGACTTCGTGCATGAAGGCGCCCGGGTAACTGCTGTAATACTCTACGAAATCCATCACCTTCTGTGTGGTGTTGGATACGGTGTTGTGAACGTAAAGTTCAGTCCCGGTTCCAGAATTGGCCGCAGCAAAGAACAGGTCGTTTCCAATCACCCTCACCATCCTCTCGCCGAACGTAAGGACGCCGTCAAAGACCTGCCACGTTGCACCGTTGGTCGTGTCGAGGGCCCAGAGCCCCCCGGTGCCAGGGTTTGTGCCAGTGCCGATATCGTAAAACAAGACGTCACCAATCACCGCTTGAACCATCTTTCCGGGCTGACTGGTGTTGATTTCAGGGTAGAAATCGGAGTGGCGCTGAAGCACCGTGCGTGTGCAAACGGTGGTGCGCTTGTCCACTTCTCCGTCATCCAACACGCCATCATCGGCGGTTCCGTCGCCTTCTCCGTTGTCTCGGCCTTCCAACAGCGTTCGGGCATCACCGTCGTTGCAGTCCCCGCTTCCTCCAGAGATCACCATACTAAGTGGGACTCCTTGCGACGAATTACCGGTTCCGTTTCCGGTGTTGTTCCCCGTCCCTGTTCCGTTCCCGGTGTTGTTGCCGGTGGTATCTCCTGTCCCGGTTCCGTTCCCGGTGTTGTTCCCCGTCCCGGTTCCGTTTCCGGTGGTGTTCCCCGTCCCGGTTCCGTTTCCGGTGCTGTTCCCCGTCCCGGTT
>JALRLQ010000075.1 GCA_023254365.1 Candidatus Poseidonia sp.
CTTGAATTGTGAATCGTATTCTTCCAACAGCATCCAAATTGATACTGATACCAACACGGTGACCATCGCAGGGCTTGCCAAACCGAAGCTTGGTTGTACCCTCTCCCTTACCACGACCCTGTTGCATTTGGGCCCGTTCAATGAAGCGGGGGAGGCTGAATTTTTTGCTCGGTTTAACGGACCGGTTCGACTGAAACCTGACGGTGAAACGGACAGTTGGCGTTCCGATTTTACAGCGCTTTCATCCACATGGAATGAGAACGGAATATGCATGAGGTTCGCCATCCACCGACCCACGTTCAAAGACTGGTCGTATTTCCAAATCTTGGAACCCTATGCTCAAGTTAAACAGCCGTTGTTAACCCGAGATTTCCCCGACATCCGACTTCCTCCCATGGTCCATCAAACGGTGTTTCTGGCTTACTCCATGGGCTATTTCGAGTCCCCGAGAAAAGCGACCCTACGAGAAATAGCTGCCCGACTTGACATCTCGCACACCATGGTCGCTCGGCACCTTCGGGAAGCGGAGTTTCGCTCGGTAAGTTTGCTCCTTGCTTTGGACCCGCAAAACCGTTGAGTTTACATGTCAACACAACCACTATAATTTGCACACATGCCGATTGAGGTATGATTGCGCATGCCGTTCCTCGTATGACGAGCAAAGTTCTGTTTCTGTCGGTCCTCATGGTGCTTCAAACGGCCGTCTCCCCCATGGTGGTTCAACCCGGTTGGTCCCTTGCTGGGACGCAAGGCGTCAGCGGTGTGATTGCGGACGGTTCCGACGCCTCGTCGGCGGTCGGCAGCACCAACGATTACACCTTTGACGCCGTCGATTTGGCCGCCAACATCACCGATTTCGACGACGATGGCATCCCCGACTACATGGAGGACATCAACGGGGACGGCGATTACACCAACGACGACACGGACGGGGACGGCCTTCCCAACTACAACGACACCGACGACGATAACGACGGTTGGTTGACCTCGTTTGAGTGTCCCGACGCCGCCAACGGTTCGTGCCCCACCACGATGGGCCGGGCCGACTACCTCGACGCCAACCTCTACAACTGCGACGCGGCGTTCCTTTCCCGGTCCAACGGCAGTCACATGCAACTGGCCCTGCTGGATTGGACCGACTACACCCTCACCAACCTGACCACGGTCCGTTACAACGACACCAGCACGCTCGCCCGTTCCTTTGAGGACGGTCGCGTGTATTGGCTCAGCGAATCGGTGCTGTACGCTTGGAACCAAACGGGCGGCGCCCGCGCCGTCGTGACCACCGACCTTGTTGGCGATGTCCAACGGCTCGGCTTCAACGCCACGGGCGAACTGTTGGTCACCAACAACGGCACCCTTCGCAGCATCAATCTCACTTCGGGGGCTACCTCTCAACTTGCCGCGCTCCCCTCGGGACTTGGCGAGTTGGGCGACCTCTACGGGGAATCAAACGGCTCGGTCATCGTGACGGGCGTTGACGATTCATGGTACCGAATTTCCAACGATTACACCACCACTTGGGTGGTCAACAGCAACGCCCAGAAAGCCGACGGGGTCCTTGAACTCGCCAACGGCACGGTGCTCGCCAGCAACGGCGCCCGCATCGTCCGTATGGGCTCCCCCGCCGCCTCGCTCTCCGCTGCGGTCATCGCCGGCACGCCGTCCGACGAAGGCAAAGGGCAGGACATGGCCTCTTGTCCTCGCATTGACGCCGATTCCGACGGCGACGGTGTGCCCGACATGTACGAACTCAACGTGTTCGGAACCGACCCCTCCAACACCGATTCGGACGGCGACGGGATGAGCGATGGCCGTGAAGTCCAAACCACGGGCACCGACCCCGCCACGGCCGACGACAGCGACAACGACGGTGTGTATGACTGGTTCGATGACGACGACAACGGCGACGGCATGCCCGACTGGATGGCGTGCGGTGTGGCCACCGACCGAGCCTTCGCCAACTTGGGCTTCGAGGCACCCGGCGTGTTCCACAACACCTCGGTGGCCAGCACGACGGTCAACACCAGCACCATGGTGGGTTGGCAAACGGACGCGACCAGCGGGTTCACCGTCATGTCGGGCAACAACTCCAGCGTCGCCGCGGCCGAAGGCGACCAATACCTTCGCCTCAACGTGAACGGAGGGAACCAGGTGGTTTGGCAGAACCGCACGCTTTGGGAAGGCGACTACATCATGTACAACGTCAGCCATCGTGCCACGGGCACGCAACAGGCGGCCGAACAAATCGGCATCGTCGTGGGCAACGCCAGCAACGCCATGTACGTGCTCGACACCAACATCGGCAGCTCCTCCGCCTGGACCGTGGTCAGCGGCGACGGGTTTGTTGAGCAAGCCACCTCGCGAGTTGGGGTCCGTTCCAACGCCCCCAACGGCGTTACGGGCGTGAATTACATCGACGACGTTGAACTGACCGTCCAATGTTTCCGAGATTACGACGGCGACGGTGTCCGTGACACCCTTGACGACGACATCGACGGCGACGGTCTGAACAACTCGGTGGAGTTCGGCAGCGGTCTCCTGCCCCGCGACAGCGACGGCGACGGCATGCCCGACCTGTGGGACTTCGACAGCGACAACGACCTGGCCAACGACTCAGCCGAGCGCATCGCCGGCAGCGACACCACCGCCGCCGACACCGACGGTGACGGATTGGAAGATTGGTTGGAGATCCTCGTCTACAGCGACCTCGCCGACGTGAACGTGTTCGAGGACTATGACAACGACAACGTCTCCGACTGGCTCGACGATGACGACGACAACGACGGGGTGCCCGATGACGACGTCTGTTACGGGCCCGGGTCGCGCAACGCCGTGTATGACCCTTCCTTTGAATTCCCGTACGAGGACACCTACGTCACGGAAGGCGAAGCCGTGTGGGAATCCAATTACGACAACGGTGGACTCAAGCGCCTTGAAATCCAAGGCCACACCAATTCCCCTCCCCATGGGGAACAATATCTCGAAGTGGAGTTGTCTGGCAACACCGTCGTGTGGCAGGACATGCCGTTCTGGAAAAACGACCTCATTCGCTGGTCGATGTACCACCGCGCTCGCGTCACCTCGGAATACACTGAACTTTCGCTCATGTTGGACAACGCTTCGGGCGACATCACCGTGACTTCGGGCGTGGCGGTCAACGCCGTTGAAATCGCCAACCTGCAGACCACCTCGCCCACCTGGGCCCAGCAATCGGGCATCGTCATTGCGCCCATTGACGCCAAGCAATTCGTGCTCGACCCCATCGAACCGGCCTCCGGAGCCGGAAACTGGGTCGATATGGTGGAAATGAACCGAACGTGCATGCGCGACCTTGACGGCGACGGCATCCGCGACACCATTGACCAGGACATCGACGGCGACGGGTACAACAACAGCGTCGAGATCACCCCCGCCTTCGTTCCAACCCTGCTCTCTGGATTGAACGACACCATCGAGTACGATTTCGTCAACGACGCCGGGAACGGAGCGAGTTACGACGGCTGGACGCGCAGCAGCGGTGGCGGAGACACCTGGTGGGGCAACGACAACGATTGCGACAACGCCACGGGCAACGACGGCCACCTGTACTGGGCCAGCGGTGCGGGCCACTTCTATTCGCCAACCCTCAACCTTTCGGGTTTAGGTGCGGCCACGCTCAACTTCTTCGTCAACGTTGACGCCGATTGCCGAAACCCGGCGGATGAGCACGAGTACATGGAGGTACGTTGGAGGAAACTTGACGGCACCGTGGTGACGCACGCTGAGGCCCCGCCAATGCCCGTCCAGTGGATGCGGAACGATGCCCACAGCGATGCCTACGACGTTGACTATCGGCCACCCGGCTATTTGATTCGCAACGACGGTTCAACCAACACCCTCAATCCCTACAACCACGGCTACACCTTCACCGTTGAACTCCCTGCGGAGGCCATTCACGAAAGAACCATGATCGTGTTTGACTTCCCCACCAATCGGGACAACTTATATTCCTACATCCAAGTTGACGATGTGCTGATTCACTCTTTCCGGTATGCGGACACCGACGACGACGGCCTCTTGGACATCGTTGACCTGGACAGCGACGGCGACGGTTTGTTGGACGCCGATGAACTCGCCGAGGGCACCAACCGCACCCGCTTTGACAGCGACGGCGACGGTGCTTGGGACGGTCACGAGGTCAATTATTTCGACACCGACCCGCTCGGGCCCGACGACGCTGACGGCGACCTCATTCCCGACTGGTACGACCTTGACCGCAACGGCGACGGCGTGCCCGACCCCTACCAGTGTTACGGCCAGAATGCCGACTGGGTCCAAAACGGCGGCTTTGAGTTCCCGGGCATCTATGGCGGTGCCAGCAGCAACTCGTGGCAGTCGCACGGAGAGACCTTCCTCTACGACTGGTCCCTCGAAACCGCCAGCAATCTGGAAATTTTCAACGCCAGCAACGCCGTACTGCAAAACAACGCTCGCTGGCCGGACAACGCCAGCGAAGGAACGCACGTGGCGTCCCTTTCCTCACCTTCCTACCCTGAATTGTGGACCGAGGTGACGACTAACCCCGGCGACCTGCTGACGTGGAAGGTCGATTTCCTCGGCAGTCACCCCACCACCGCCGACAAGACGCAAATCCGCTGGGGCTCGTCGGCCACCTCTTCCAGTGCCTATGACGTGCTCGGGACGCTGGAGAACACCGATGTCGACTGGATCACCGAGCGAGGTTCGCTGATTGTCGAGGGCGAGAACGACGACATTCTCACCTTCGATTACGTCTCGGCATTCAGCAGCGGCGAAGGCAACTACCTCGACAACGTTGTCGCCATCGCTTCGTGCATTTCGGACCTCGACGAGGACGGCATCACCGACGCCTACGACGACGACGTGGATGGCGACGGGATTCTCAACAGCGACGAATACGGTTGGGACCTGGACTTTGACAGCACCCCTGAAGTGGCCGTCGCCGACGAGTTCAATTGGTACCGCCCCAACGGTGAGTGGTTGTATTTCGGCGACAACATCAACGATTTCCGATTCGACCATTGGCACCCCATCTACGAGGAAGGCGACGACTACCAGCGCAGCCTCTCCTTCCGTGGCTTGGGCCACAGCGATTACAACTCGGTGACGATGCCTGTCGAGTTTGACGAAGAAACGGACGTTTCCTTCGACTATTTCGTCAACAGCGAGAACAACTACGACTGGCTGGTGTTCTGTGTTGACTTCACCCAATGTGCATGGCAGAACTCGGGCTACACACAACGGTGGAGCGGAAGCGTCGAAGGACGCCACACCGAAACCATCGCCGCAGGGACGCACACCTTGACGTGGGGTGCCTACACCAACGGCGGGACCCATCACAACGGCAACGATTACTGGATTGACAACATCTCCATCGGCGACGGGTTGTACGAAGGCGATTTCGACTCCGATCATGACGGCATCCCCGATTTGAGGGACTTGGACTCGGACGGTGACACCTTGCTGGATGAAGACGAGGATGCACTGGGCACCGACCCCACGTCGCGTGACAGCGACGGCGACCTCATGCCCGACGGTTACGAAATCCACTGGTTCGACACCAACCCGCTTGACGCTGGTGACGACTACGACGGCGACGGCATCACCGACTGGAAGGACTTGGACATCGATGGTGACGGCGTGTACAACGCTCGCGAGTGTTACAACGACCAAGGGACGGGCTCACCAAGTGAAGACAAGCAATACGCCGGCTCGGGACTCACCGAGTTGTACTGGGTTGATGAAGGGACGTTTGAGGACGCCGCGCAATACATTGGTACGAGCAATCGCCTCGCCAGCACCTCCTATTCCTACCCGGTCTCAGGAGCTCAATGGATGCAACAGCACGTGGAATTCCACAACGGCTCACAGTCAACAACGGACGGCTACATCCCCGCCTACGACGGGGACCAGTACATGTCCTTGCAGTGGGATGGATGGAACGCGGCCAACGACATTTCCTACTTGGTGACGACCTCACCGGGCGACCTCCTCATTTGGGGCTTTGCCCACGCCGGCCATTACAACGGACACTCCACCACCTGGGACGCCCTCTCGGTCCGCATGCACACGGCATACGGCGAACAAACGGGCACGCAGGTCGGCTATTCCTACGGTCTCAACGACGGTTGGCGCTACATCTCCGGTGCTTACGTTGTGCCCACCACCTACGGCCAGTACGCCTACATGAACATTGGCGACAACGAACGCCGAGATTGGAACGTCGGCCAATACATCGATGGCCTCACCTTCACCTCGTATTGTCGTGTTGACTCCGACGGTGACGGAGTGCTCAATTACTTCGACGATGATTCTGACGATGACGGATACCTCGACAGCGACGAGACGTGGGATACCGATGGTGATGGATGGCTCGACTTGTTTGAATTGGATTCCGACGGCGACGGTATCAATGACGATGTGGATGATGACCCACGCTCAGCAGGAAAGGCCGACTGGCAAGGACATGCCATAGAATTCACGTCCAACGGGGTGGTTCAACTCCCTGATGATGCCGCAATGGATCACGACGACCATACGGTTCAAATGTGGGTTCTCCCCAACGCTACAATCAATTCTCAAGTCGGCCAATACAGCACTGTTTATTCCGACCTTGACGGCGAGTACTGCGATACTGCAAGCGAAGGCTACGCCATCGTCTTTGACAGCACAAACAACCGATTCGGTGTTGAGTTGCAAAATGGGTTTGGCACAAGCACAACGGAATGCAAATCCTACTGGATGGCTTCCAACACTGCCTATGAAGGCACGTGGACCCACCTCACCGTCGTCTTTGACGACGGCAAATTGTACATGTTGACCGACGGAGGCGCCAAAACGTCGACGTGGACAAGTGTTCCGCTGACCATCAACGATCGACAGCGCCCGATTCTTGGCGGCGAAGACAAGTCGAGCAACCCGCAGCACGATGAGCCGTTCTTGGGATGGATCGATGAATTCCGGTGGTGGAATCGTAGCCTCTACGATCATGAGATTTCCACCCAATTCAATCGTCGTGTTACAGAAGGCAACGATTTAGTAGCTCTCTACGGCTTTGAGAACATCTCTTCGGGCTACACGGCCGAAG
>JALRLQ010000076.1 GCA_023254365.1 Candidatus Poseidonia sp.
GATTGGGCCCCCTCACGCTCAAGACGAGCACGGAGTTCGGCCATGGCGCGTTGGGCCGCTTCTCGAGATTCCAACATCTCTTGCTCTCTGGCCGCTTCAATTTCGGCTTGGCGCTCGGATTCAGCCTCGGCCAACGCCGCCTGTCGTTCTGCCTCTCGCTCTGCAGCAAGACGGGCTTCCTCTTCCTCACGCTCTGTGGCTCGACGTGCTGCCTCTTCCTCTTCTTGGAGCAAGGCCGTTTCTTGTTCTGCGCGTAGGCGCTCTGCCTCCAATTCACGTTGTCGGCGAGCCTCGGCTTCGGCTTCTGCTTGGGCTTGTCTGCGCTGGTTGAAGCGTTCTTCAGCCAAGGCACGGTCGCCTTGATTTTGCTGCCGCAGCATTTCCTGTACGGATGCTAACTTTCTGTCCAAGTTTTTCTTGGCCTTGCCAAAACCCATTCCAGAGTGCTGTTGCATCAACCCCTCGGCGCTCATTCCACTTTGGATGTTGACCTGCGCCTCACGACGCATGACGATGAAGAGCAAACCCAAGGCGAACGCTCCTCCGAGTGCGGCGGTGAGAACATAATCGGCGAAGGGCATGATGGTTCCATACCGAACTACCTCTTCAATCATACGCTGGGGCTACCATTGACCTCCCTTTCAGAATTGGCGATAGATATTACAACAAAGAGAAAAATTTCTCTTCATGCGGGAGGTCACGCTACGCTGGGAAAAAGCCGCCCTCTCCCATACCGCTATGGCTGCCTTGGACGATGTCGTCGAATGTCTCACCATCATGGGCAACCTGATGATCTCGACCGACGGCGTGCGCCAATTGGTGAAGCCCACTTTTCGTGATGGGAAAGGACCGAACGACTTGGACGAGATCGATTTCTTCACGGTTGAGCAGGTGTTGAGCGAACGCGAGGGTGGAGCCCTCGTTGTCTACAACACCCACCCACTCGTCCGGCTTGCCGCCAACACAGAGAACATTCACATCCTGGTGCCTTGCGATTACGACAACGGAAACTTCACGATCACGGTCCGAGGTTTGCCCAAAGCGGTCGCAAGCTTTGTTCGGTTGAGTGAAGCCATTATCCCGCCCGCCAGTGTAAGCGTTCAAACATTATCGGAAGACAAAGAGGAATTGGCCAATCTCCTTACAACCCGTCAGTACGAGTGCTTTGATCTCGCTGCGAAGCACGGCTTCTATGATGAACCAAAACGCATCACCATCCAAGGTCTTGCTGAGGTCAAGGGCATCGCCCGTTCCACGTTCCAGGAACACTTGAATGCCGCAGAACAGGCCGTCCTTCGTTGGGCTTCGTCACGGTTGATATGACGTGATGAGGAAACAAACCTTTGATGAACACGGTGGTGTGGCGTTGTTATGGACAAAGCAACACGCCTGAACACCCTGCTCCCAAAGGGTCGCGGCGTTTGGATTCCCATTGACCACGGAGCATCCGATTACCCGAACCCTGGTCTTCACGACCTCGAGGTCTTGATCAAGCAACTGATTCAAGCCGGTGTTGATGTGATTCTTGCCCAAAAAGGCGTGGTCGGTCACTACGCTCACCTTTGTGAGGGGACCAAGACCAACATGGTGGTTCACTATTCGGTTTCCACACGCCACGGCGGCTCGGACAGCGACAACAAGGTCATGGTGGGGGCCGCAGACGAAACGCTGAGCAGGGGTGGCATCGGTGTTTCAAGCCAAGTCAACATGGGCAGCCTCCATGAAGCGGTCATGGTAGAGCGAATGGGGGAACTCAACCGTCAAGCCCACCTTCTGGACCTCCCTGCCTTTGGGATGGTGTATGCCAGAGGTCCGAACCTCAACCCCGTTGAAGGTGACCCAACCAACGGGCAGGCCCACGCCGTTCGTCTTGCGTTTGAATTGGGTTGTGACGCCGCCAAAACGACGTGGACAGGCGATGCTGCATCCTTTTCCATGGTAGCCTCCGCTGTGCCCATCCCCGTCTTGGTCGCCGGCGGACCTGCTTCTGGAGATGCTAGAACGGTCTTGGGGATGGTTGAACAGGCGTTGGCTGCAGGAGCAAACGGCGTTTGCATGGGACGGCAGGTCTTCGCTCATCCAAACCCGGAAGCCATGGCGAAGGCGCTGGTGATGATGGTTCACAACGGTGCCACAGCGGACGAGGCGATGGCATCGGTCACATGGTAGGTGATGACGTGGAACTTTGGGTTCGATTGAAAGAGGGCGAAGCGCCTCTCGATGAGGGCCTTGCCAATCGATACCTCAGCGACCTCGGAAGGGAAGACCATCTCACATTGGTCGACGGTGTGCTCTCGGACGGCACCGGCGTGATTGGCGCCCATGTGCGCATTGAACAAGGAAGCGACCAAGCAGACGGTGTATCGCTCATCGGAAGCGTTGACTGGATTCTCGTCGAATGCACTGACTGGTCGATGATTCCGCTTGAAAATCTCATTGCTTCCCGCACAGGAAGCCACACCAAGATTGCAGCCTTCATCACCTCACCTCTCCAAGCCCAGGGGGCTGGTTTCGCCCTTCAGGAAGGGGTTGACGCCCTTGTCGTTCCCAACGACGTGGAGATGATCGATGCAGCCCTCAGCGTGCGTGCACAGCGTCAAGAATCCGAGGAAACGGCGACCCCAAACGACGAAGCAACCGAACAGGTTCAACTCGTGCCCCTCATCGTCGCATCGGTTGAACAAGCGGGCGTCGGTGACCGCTATTGTTTGGATTTCCTTTCTCACTTTCATCAAGGCGAGGGCGTGCTTGTCGGTTCAAGTGCTGCCTGCATGGTGTTGATTCACAGCGAAACAATCCCCTCGACCTTTGTGCCTACACGTCCATTTCGCGTCAATGCCGGCGCTCCCCATTCCTACATCATGATGGCCGATGGCACGACGAAATACATGGCTGATTTGGCGTCGGGGGATGTTGTCCTCGCGGTCTCCACCGACGGAAGCACACGTCCGGTAGTTCTTGGTCGATTGAAAATTGAGCCCCGCCCCATGCTGAAAATCGTGGTAATACCCACGATGAATAACGAACAGAAGCCTAATGAATCCCATGTCTACATGCAACAAGCAGAAACCGTCCGCCTTCTTTCCGACCTTGCCGAAGCACGCTCCGTCACCTCTCTTGAATCCAATGAGGTGGTGTTGGGGTGGATTGGGCACGGCTCACGCCATCTCGGGAAGGCCATAGGAGGGCATGTGGAGGAGCGTTGAACAATGGCCGTATTGGGCAAAGGAACCGCACACGGTGCGTGCAGCCTTCTCCATGCTGCAGCACTCGGTTACGGGGCCTGCATGGCTCTTGACCTGCCCATCACGGTGCGCGTCCTCGACCGTCCAAGCAAACGAGAAGTGGACGACCCAGACAACGTGCTCGGATGCCTCCTGGAAGCGTGGAAGGATGCCGGCCATCCACTTCCAAAGGGCGTTCAAGAGGACGATTTACACTGGGGCGTCAACTCCAAGATTCCTCCAAAACAGGGGCTCAAGTCCTCGGCAGCAACCTGCATTGCCGGTGTTCGGGCCCTATGCGATGCCACATCCAAGGCGTTGGAACCGCATGAAATGGTGCACCTCGCAGCCCAAGCACAACTCGCCGCAGGTGTCTCACTCACCGGTTCGATCGACGATGCTTGGGGTTGCCTCGCACCGGGTTGGAAACTCATTGATGTTCAAGCCCCCATTTCAGAAGGGATCCTCCTGGAGGACCAGGGCCTCGCAAGCGAAGAATGGACCGTATTGCTCGTGCTGAGAGGGCCTCGGGAGGTCCAACCAAAACTGGAAGATTTCGCACCTCACCTTCATGCCTTTCAACAATCACTCGAAGCGTTGCAACAAGGCAATCCGTTGGTGGCGATGACGTGGAATGGACGTGGCATCGCTGCGACCCTGAGCGACATCGAAGGTCGAAAAATGACCAACGATTCGTTCATGAACAGCGCAAGGGCAGCAGGCATCTCCGGTTCAGGTCCTGCGCTGGTGATTGTGGTCCCCGCTCAACTCAAGCCGACCGTAGAGCGAATCAAATCGTGGTATTCAACTCGGCATCAGGGGACGGAAATCATCGAAACCACGTTTTTGTCCCATGAGGGCGACGACGAACTCGAGTGAGCACCTTCTAAAAGGGCCATGAATTCAGATGGATGTTGCTCCATGCAGATGCGTCTTGGCGAATCTTTGCGTGTAACACTTGAGGGGTCAAGTCACGGACCCTATGTTGGAGCCGTCGTTGAAGGCATGCCTGCTGGTCTTTTGATTGATGACACCGTTGTCAGCAGGGCCATGGCTCTGCGAAAAACAGGCGGCCGATACAGCAGCAAACGCAAGGAAGACGACATCGTTGAATGGAACACCGGCGTGAAGGATGGACTCACCACCGGGGAACCGATCGAAGTGAGAATTGCCAACAACGACGCCCGTTCATCCGATTACAGTTTTCTTCCCAACCATCCACGACCCGGGCACCAAGACCTCGTGATGATGAAACGCACCCGAGGTGAAGCCGACCTTCGTGGTGGAGGCACCTCCAGCGCCAGGATGACCGCTCCCCTTGTCGCTGTCGCGGCTGTCCTTCAACCGTGGTTGGCCTCCTTTGGCATCTCGATTGAAGCCCATTTGAGCGGCGTGGGCTCCATTGAAGCGGAATCAATGGAGCGTTGTCCACCCCGTTGGGCCAACGAAACGTGTGAGGCGTTGCGGTGTCGCGATCCAACAGCTGCGGAGGCCATGGCCGATTTGATTGAGACGACACGGGCGGAGCGTGACTCCATTGGGTCGCGGGTGAGCGCTCGCATAGGAGGACTCCCTCTCGGCGTTGGTGAACCGTGGTTTGATGGCATTGAACCCGCACTGGCTCGGGCCATGATGGCGATTCCTGCTGCCCGAGGCGTTGAGTTCGGTCGTGGCTTTTCTGTCCAATCCATGAAGGGGAGCGAACACAATGCTCCATGGGGCGGAACCGCTGACCATCCCGTTCTGGAAGGTGACCGGCCCGACGGCGCGCTTGCCGGGTTGGCGACGGGTGCGCCCATCGACGTGAACGTGGCGTTCAAACCGCCATCGAGTATTCCAAGAGAGCAACACACGCTGAACCTCGAGACCAACCAACAGGAACCGCTGGTGGTGAAGGGAAGGCACGACCCCGTGTTGGGCCCTCGGGCAGTGGCCGTTGTGGAAGCGATGGCGACCCTGGTCATTGCCGACTTGATGATACGCGGAGGATTTGACCGTGTTTGAAGGGATAGAAATCCACAAATTCGGAGGTTCCTGCCTTCGTGATGCCTCCGACCTCGAGAGCATTGCCGGCATCGTTGAAGATGCCGAAGGCCATGTGGTGTTGGTGGTGTCTGCTCTGTGGGGAACCACCGACCGATTGATGCGGGCCGCCCAAGAACCGCGCTACGCCGGCAGGTTGGTGAACGATTTAGCCAGTCACCACCTGCGATTCGTGCCGACCTTGGTCGATTCTCCTCTCTACGACCTCTTTCAAAAAGTGCTGGGAGGCATTGAGGACTCGCTGGTTGCGTTGGCGAGCGACCGAGAGGACATGAAGGCCTACAATCGGTTGCTCGCAGCAGGCGAGCGCCTCTCCGCCCTCATCATCGCACACAGTCTGTCCGAACGAGGTTTTGAGGCCCACCCACTTGGCGCAGAAGACATCGGTCTTTGCCTCGATGGAACCCACACCGCTCGCACGGTGGACATGGAGCGTTCTGCTACGCACCTTGACCATGATGCCTTCCATGGCGTACCGGTGGTGACCGGATGGTTTGGAGAAGGTAACGACGGTGAAATTGCACTTCTCGGTCGCGGAGGGAGCGACCACACCGCCACCGCCCTGGCCGCCCTTCTGCAGGCGCAGCGCGTGGTGTTGTGGAAAGACGTGCTGGGCATCTATCCCATCAACCCTCGTTGGGGGGTTGTCTCGTCTCCCATCCCCTATCTGGGCTACAGCGAGGCCATCGAGTTTGCGAATGCTGACGCCACCATCCTTCACCCTGCCACGGTTCAACCCGTTTACGAACTGGGTATCCCCATTGAAATTCGACACCTTACGGGACACGGCACGAGCGGTATGAAAACCGTGATCGGCCCGGACATTGAAGGGCCCTCCATCATCAAGGGCATCGCTTGCATCCCTCGGGTTGCGTGCGTCGATGTGAACGTCAAGTATTCACAAGACCCTGCGGTTGACCTGAGCCTCCTCATTCAGCGATTGACCGAAGAGGACATCCGAATCTGCTCGTTTGAAACCACCTCAACCCGTTGGCGATTCGTGTTTCCACAACATGAGGTCAACCGGAGTTTGGACGTGATCAAAACCATCGTTCCCGAAGCGACCTATGCCTATCATGCAGCCATGCTTTCGTTCATTGGATGCAGGGATGGAGCGTTGGTGCGTTCGATGCTTGAACAACGTTCACCTGCTCAAGACCCAGAAATGCACGTAACATCCTCATCAACGCACATGCTGACGCAACGTATGGACATCTCGCACCTGTTGGACGAACTGATGACGAAGATCGCCAGTCACCAGCGATGACCTTCAATCGGCTCGCTGCTCTCGGAACCGCTGCAAATGTGTTGGGAGGTTCAAGCCAAACAGGATACCAACCGTGATGAACACAAACAGCGTACCGAGAGCCACACCGTAGACGGAAGTCAATTCAACCGATTCTCTCATCCGGAGGGCGGTGTCGCCTGAGAAGATTCCAACGATGGCGGGCAAGATGGTGTTGGCGGAGAGCACAAACCACGCCAGCAAGGTGGCAAGGATGGGGTTGATGACCAAGGAACGGTGGTACTTTGAGACGATTTTCTTCGGGTTCATGACGTAGACTTCGTTGGT
>JALRLQ010000077.1 GCA_023254365.1 Candidatus Poseidonia sp.
TGCGAACTCAACGGCGTCCACGTTTGCCCTTTCTTCCGCCTTTACGCTTCTTTCCGGTGTGTTCCCACTGGCGACCTGAACGACTGCGCCAGTCTTCCAAGTCTCCTGCTCCCCAGGACTCTTTCTCCACCCTCTTTCGAAGGGCTCTTGGTAACTCGGTTACCGACTTTACATTGAGTTTGATCTTACCCATATCTTTCTCCAATTGGCGAATGCCGTCGCCTCCTGGGCCAACCATTGCGCCAACAGCCGAATCGTCGACGAAGATATCTGCCGATGAATCGGTTAGGAACTTAGCATGTAAGACAGATATTCCGGTAAGTCGGGACGCTTCTCGCTTCAATTCCTCAGCGGCAAGTCTCCAAGCGGGACTGCCGCCTTCTCCGCTTCCGCCACTAACAGGCACGACTGCAATTTCTGAGCCGAAGGCGAACATTTCGTGGGTCAGTTTTCCACTTGGGAATTCAACGACTTCAATGACCGGGCGGGCCAATTCTTCCTGCATTCCCGTTGGGGGTTTGACGGTCATTCGTAGTTCCAACACCTGTTGTATGGCCCCGGACTCGACGTGGAGAATGGTGTCAAGCACCTGGCTAACAAGGCCCAATTCCACCTTTCCAATCAGTCGTTGGATGGCCTCCAGCGCCGAATTTGCGTGGGTCACGCCGAGCAGTCCCACGCCGGCCAACCTCACATCGGCGAAGATCTCGAAATCCCTTGCTCGGCGAACCTCGTCGAAGATGACAAAGTCCGGACGCACCAGGAAAATGATCTCGGCGGTCTTCTCAAGGTCGCCCTCCAAGGGCGCATATTGCGTGATTCGGTCGGCCAGTTGAAGGTCGCGAGGGGCCTCCATCGTTTTCACCATGGCGCCAACATCCGTGTCGAGGTATTCGGCAATGGCCTGAGCCAGTGTGGTCTTACCTGAACCAGGCCGTCCGCAGATGAACACCCCTCGGTGGTGGTTTCGTAGGCGTTCAATCAACCGCTGGTCGAGGTCATAATCGCCAAGACTCAACTTTGCAACAGGGCGTACGACGGTGATTTCACGTGCGTCCGAAAAAGGCGGCCACGCCGACGTGATGCGCAAATCACCGAGTTGAATCACGCGGCAGCCTTTGCGGTCGATTTCCAGGAAACAATCACTGCGACCCCGATGTTCTTCCACGACGGTCATCAACTCCTCTTCAAGTTGCTCAAGTTGAAGGGTGTCCCACACCGTTGCATCGCCTTCAACCTCTGTGAGTTTGAGTGACCCGATGGTGCCTTGCTTCACCCTTGGAGGACAATCGGCTTTGAGAAAAACCGTGTGGACGTCCTCACCCAGCAGGGACTCGAGATGCGAGGGGAGTGGAGGGTGGTCGCCGTGGGTTGCCATCGCTCAATTGTCACCGCCGCCGGCCTTTGACACTTCGCTTGAAGGAAGGGTCAGGCGCCGTTGGGTTGCATCATGAATCCGGTCAGCCAAAAAGAGCCAATGAACGACAACGACAGCACGTAGGCACCCACGGCCGGGAAGGCCCATACGGAAATGGACAACTGAGCGAACACCACGATGCTCACCACCACAGCCAACATGGTCCACGGTCCACTACCGGTCAAATGGAGCGAGGCGAACGTGGCTTCCCGTTCGGAAAGCGCCCAAACAAGGCCTGTCAGCGAGCACAGAGCGATGAGGGTCAACATACCGTCCATCATGGTTCCTTGCAGATACCAAACGCCTAGAGCGGCCACGAGGCTGGCGGCGAGCATGCGTTGGACGACGGTGATGTCAAGGCCCATACGCTACGCCAGTCGCATGGGATTCTTCAAATCTCGCAAGGGTGTAGATGCGAAGGGGTGCATGTTCACCCGTTGGTGTGCATCCACTGGCTCTGGTCGAGCAGTTCGTGAACAGAGGGGTTCACCGCAGGCTGGCCCGACTTTACCATGTCAAGGAACGCTCGCCATTCCTCCTCAAGTGCTTGGCCTGCGTATTCCTCCATCACCGGGTCTTGGTCGTCGTCATCCTTGGGCCTCCAAACCAACTGACCGCTTCCAAAATCCAAGGAGGCATCCACGGACGGGGATTGGACGGCCACCGCTCGAATTTCGTCGTCTGCACCCCATGCCACGTCGACAATGGCCATGCGACCGGACGTATCGGCCAACCGAAGCAACACGGCATCGGATTGGCGGTCAATGAACACGACGTCCATGTCCATCAACGGTTGGTCAAGCAACCAGGAAACGGCGTCCAAGCCATGAACGGCAAGCGTGGTCAGCGCATCCAAATCCTCCGGCCATGGGCGTTGTGTTCTACGAACGTACGCGACGGTTTCGATCTGAGAGACGGCGTTGTCTTCAATGGCGGATTTGATTCGCCTCAGGCCCGGGTGATGGCGCAGCAAATAGCCCACCAGCATCACGGCGTTCTTCGGCAGGTTCTCCAGCATGGCATGGGTCGCTTGATGGTCATCGCTTAGCGGCTTTTCAACGAGCACCGGTATGTCGGCTTCGAGGGCTTGGCTCAGCAAGTCGAGGTGGCTTTCTGGGGGCGTTACCAAGGCCACGGCGTCCAGCGTTTCCTCTGCAAGAAGGTCGTCGATGTGGGTGTACACTGCATCCACCGACAACCCAGCGAGTTGGGTTGGGTCGACATCGCAAACAGAAATGCGTTGCACGACGCCTTCATCGAGCAATTTCATGAGCACGTTCAGATGATTTTTACCCCAACGGCCGCAGCCAACCAATCCAATGGAAAACATCGTTGATTCGCCTCACCTATACAGGTCTGTTTCCCCCTTTCGGTCATCATTGAAGAGGTTTCATGTCGTTCAACCTGTCAGGAACGGGGAGGCTACAACGCCCGCAATCAGCAGCATGGATACGCCGATGGCCGCGTCGATGCGCTGCCACGCCGTAGGACTGGTGAGCCATTTCGAGAGCGTGCGTGCGCCGTAACCCAACGCGAAGAAAAACAGGCACGAGGCGGTAGCGGCGCCTGCCGTAAAGGCAACGAGATCGTTGCCGACAAACGTTGTGGATGCGCTGCCTATCAACAGCAACGTGTCAAGATACACGTGGGGATTCAACAATGTAAATCCAAGCGTCGCCATCAAGGTCGGGCCAAGAGGCTCAACGAGATCGTCGTTGATTACGAGGCCCTGCGGCGTCAATGCGGAACGGAAACGAAGCAGTGCGTATCCGGCGATGAACGTGGCGGCGAACAACGTCAAGGGTTTCTCAATCCATGCAGCGTTCTCCATCAATGCGCCTATGCCAAGCACGCCGCACAAAATCAAGAGGGTGTCGCACAGCGAACAAACCAAACACACGGCGAACACGTGCGAGCGTTGGAGTCCTTGACGGAGAACAAACACGTTTTGTGGCCCGATGGCAAGAATCAATCCCAAACTGAGACCAAATCCAGCAAGTCCGGCCGTCGCTGCGCCCATTGGCTCGCCTCAAGCTTCGTCCGACTCAACCCTATCGCTCTCGCCGCTCTCGGCAGACGATACTTCGCCGTCGTCTTCAGCATCGCGTTCGCCCTCGTCAGAAACCGCAACGTCTTCGCCGTAGTAGTCGTACCTGTACGCTGAACTGTGGGGGATGGTCAGGCTTGCCGTTTCTTCCATGGTGGTCAAGTTCGTCACCGTGACGCCTGCAGAGGAAATCGCGTAGATGAAATCGCCCATGAAAATGGAACGACGGATGTTTCGGTCGTCCCACCAGCGTTGCTGATCGTCATCGCCATCGTAAAGCGACGAATGATTCACTTCACCGTAAACATCGAGCGTTCCTTCTGTTTCGTTGACCTCAACGAGAACCAATTTTGAGATGTACTCGTACCTGTAGTGGTAACGACCGTTTTCATACCAGTCGACGCTGCGGTAGGTGGACAATGGAACGGCCAGCAACTCCTTGGGAGCCCAGTACTGGAAGGCTTTGTGCTCGTAATTGGCTTCGGACCACGACCACCACCACATGTGCTCGTTTTCTTTGGCCACCGGAGAAAGGCGAAGCACGTTTGCCTGTTGCGGGTCGGTGGGGTCGCTGATGTCAAACAGCGAGAGTTGAGTGCCTGCCCAATCGAGGCCGGTGCCGTCTTCGTTGGCCGGGCCAAATCCAATGGTCAGCAGGTTGTCCCTTGAGAGTGGATGGATGTAGGTGGAGACGCCGGGCACCTTGAGTTCACCCAGGATGGTGGGGTTGGTCTCGTCCGACACATCGATGACCCACAGGGGATCGATTTGCTCAAAGGTCACGATGTAGGCGCGGTCACCATCAAAGCGAGCGCTCCAAATCCGTTCACCGGGAGCGATGCCGTCCACCTTCCCGGCCTCAACGAGGATTTGCTGGTCGGTTTCAACATCAACAGAGCGAACGAGCGTCACCAGTTGAGAGGACATCGGTTCAGGATCATCCATCCACCAGCGGTTCCACTGACCGGTGGTCGTCGCCACGCGCAGGACGCCTTCGTATTCGGAAAGGGCGAACTGGTTGATGACCGTGCCGTTGACACGGCCAGAGCCGGTGTACAGCGTTGCATCGGGTGAACTGATGTCAAACGTGTGAAGGTTGGTCATCTCATCCATGCCGTCGTTGTCCCAGAACCACCACCAGTCGAAGGACGATTCCGACAACACCAGCACATCGGCTGAAGCGTAAACCTGCGGATAGTTTCCGACCACATGGTCAACTTCGTAGTCGAACGTTGGTGATGCGAGGTCCAGAGAGAAGATGCTGGAGATGCCTCGGTTCATGCCGTCTTCTGGCGCAACAAATTCTCGACAGGCGTTCTCGCTCATTCGGTGTGTGGAAACTTCGCCGTTGCTGTACTCGTACACCTGCGGGATGAGGTCTGCAAGGGTCAACCGAGCCAAGACTTCGGCGTTGTTTTGCATGGTCTGCCAGGCAACCTTCTCGCGGATTTCCAAGCGCAGCGGGTCGTCGTAATCCAGGTTCCAGTATCCATTGGGGAGATTCAACCACGACTGCAATCCTTGGACGTCCATCCATGCGTGGGTCACGGTTCGTACCGTTCCGCTGACTTCACGAGCCGTGATGTAACTCCCTTCGATAAACAACTCTCTCACGACGTCCGGTTGCGTGCGGTCGCTGATGTCAAGCACCGTGAATTTGGTGAGGCTGTTGGTTCGCCAGGAGCCGTATCGCTCGTCCCAACCCATCGCATCGACGACGGGGTGGCTGCTGGAAATGGTCCATGGGTTGAGATTGGAGATCACCACCAAACGGTCGCCATCGAGCATCATCGCCACCGGTGAGCCGGACAGCGTCATGTTCGAGGCGGCTTCAAGCTCACCGAACTCTGGAACACCAAAGATATGGAGGCGCTGACCCTGAAGGTAGTAGATGTGATAGCCGTCGGTTTTGACAAAGTCGGCCTCATCAACGCCAGTCTCTTGGTTGTTGGTTCCCGAAAAATCCTCACCTTCGACGCGCGTAGGAGCAGACTTGGTTTGGCCGCCGTTGGCTGAACCATCGCTCGCGCTGGCGTCGTCCATGGCCATTTCTGCGTCCTCGAGCCACATGCCACCGCCGTAGTAGTACTGCTCGGCCACGGCCTGCAACAGGAGGGTCCGGTATTCTTCTTCCAGCGATTGCTTGAGGGCTTGTTCCAGGTCATCGCAATCGTCGTAGGCGTACAGTTGTGGGCTGGAGATTGTGCGAGAAGGCCCGGTCATCCAGTCGTCAGGGAGGATGACATCAGGGACCTCGACGTCGCCTTCGTAAGAGAGACAACCCGACATGAGCATGCTCATCACGAGTGCAACGGCCACGATTTTTGTTCGTTCCATGGTATCGCTTAGGCGTGCACTTCATATTAACGAGTTGGTAAATTGGTTTTACATCGCTCGCCTATTGGGGCAGGGTCTTGCTAATGGCGAGTTGTTCAAGGCCCAAACCCGAAACTTTCCACTGTTTGGCCCTTTTTCCACCACCTTGTTCGATGAGTTGGTTTGCTTGAAGTTCGCGGATGTGATGGCTCAGTAACTGGCGAGAGATGGCGAGTTTCTCTCGGAGTTCCTTTCCCGTCGTCCCCAATTGTCCGCTCTCGGCGAGAACCTCCAAGATCGCCAACCTGGTGCCAGAAAGGGGGTTTTGGAACCGCGCCCGGTCTTGGTTGGAAAGAAGGGAGGAGGCATACCTGCGGTGTTTCCCGTCTTTCCACGAGAAGATGCTGCCTTCGGATTCGAGGTTGTGTGTATGGTAAGCCGTTACACCATTGGCCAAGTCCAAGCCGTCCCGCAACGCAGAGAAATGAATGCCAGCGTTGGCTTCGATGTACCCCAGAATGCGTCCCTTGGTGAGGTCGTCCTCTCGGTGGACGCGACGCCTCGCCAACATGGGCGCCACGAGCGCGACCAGCAACACCACTCGGATGAATTCAAACAACACGCCCGAGATGAACAGGACGGTGAGGCCGCCCAAACTCCCGTTGAGGATGAAATTGGGCGATTGCGAAGGGGCCACGGGCGATGTTTGCTCGCTGTCCTCCGCCGGTAGCGATTCTTCTCGTGTCACCGATGCATCGCCGTCACTTTCTGCGTCGTCACTTTCAGATTCGCCACTGCTCTCTTCTGCTCCAGCGAGGTCAAACTCAGCACCAGGAGCAGGTTCGGTATCCGAGCCTTCGTAGGAATCGCTCTGCACACCGCACGTACCGTAAACAGCACCGGAGAGAAAGACGAGCACCAGCAGGCGCGTCAGCAGAACACCTCGCATACCCTGTGAGGCGGGGTTGTCAATTATCAGGGCCGTGGTAAAATGCTTTGACACTCAAAGCGGGAGCA
>JALRLQ010000078.1 GCA_023254365.1 Candidatus Poseidonia sp.
ATCAGTTCACCGATGCACCGGCGAAGGGTTCTGATGCTGAGTCTTGTATGGTCTCTTCATCGAGGAGGCCAAGCTCTTGCATGTAGTCCCTCTCAATCCGTTCAGCGACCTGCTTCGAGAGCCCCAGTTGATTGGCGCTTGACAGCAGGATAGCACGTTCCATGTCGGTCACGATGCCGTCCTCATAGGCTGAAACAAGGAGATTTTTGTACATTTGAGTGTTCAAATCCTGTGATTCAGAAAGACCGCTCTCAATGACTCTTGATGCGATGATTTCAAACGGAATCAGGAGGGAAAAAATACCCAATTTTGCGAGTTGAAGAATCAACGTGTTGTCAATGCTCTTTTCCAACTCGGGTTCGATGGCAAACTCGCTGATGATGAACAGGACCAATGCGACAACGAGTGTAGCGGTGGTGGCCTGCCGTTTAACCTCCGCCGAGGTGAGACGAGACATCGTGTCGTTTAGTTCAAGCACCGTGGCTTCGAGTTTGTGATTGGCTTCATCGAGCGCCTGGTTGGCGAGGTACAAGCGACGAGAACTCGCTTCAATGGTCTGTTCAGCCGTGGTTCGGGCTTTCTTTTCCCGTTCCACTTTCCGTTCAAGGCGCTGGATGATGGCCGAGGGGTCATCGTTGGTCGAAGTCGATTGATTTTTTTTGGCCTGTTTGGCCAATTCGAAGATGTCCACTCCGTTCACCGTCAGTCGTTCCGGGTGCAAGTGAACATCACCACTTGCTTTTCTCCAGTGGTGCGGTCTTCAATGTCGATGTGAACGTCCTCGCCCCAATGAGCGAAGGCTCCCTTCATCAAACCGACGGCCAAATCGGCGAAGTGTCGCGAGGAATGATATTCGAAGTGCAACGTCCTCTTGTCCTCCGAAATTTGACTCTCAAACGACGGCAATCCTGCGTCAGGGTACAATTTCAACACTTCAACGTGTACCACATCGTGGATGGAATTCAAGAACTCAAACGACGTTTCATGCTCAAAGAAAACGGGGAAGAGTTCAAGGAAACGACCGAACAAATAGGTTCCAAACGCCTCGACCAAGGCAGGAACTTCAATCCCGGTTTGGCCCGACAGCGCCACCACCATCTGAACCAATTCCGTGTGATCGTACGTGCCAACAGCGGAGTAGGCGCCACCGCTTTCGAGGTCACATGAGGAGAGGATGGTGTCAATCATCTCGTCGCCGAAGGTGGATTCCACCATGTCGATGAATTCTCGGAACACGATGCCTTTCATGAGCCATCGTCAAGAATCCGAATTATATCCTTTCCTCTTAGCGGTTCGTGGTGAACTGGAGGTTCAGTCGTCGTGGGACCCGAGGAAATATTCACCGATTTCAGGATCGTTGAGAATGAAATCAGCGTCCCCGGTGTGCACGACCTTTCCGCTGGCGAAAATATAGCCTCGGTCGGAGCGGGCAAGACTCATTCGAGCGTTCTGTTCGACGATCAGTACCGTGATTCCTTGCTCACGCAATGCATCGATTCGTTCAATAATTTGTTGTTGATACAGCGGTGAAAGGGCAGCAGTAGGCTCATCAAGAAGCAAGAAAGTGGGGTTTGAGATAAGGGCTCTCGATATGGCCAGCATTTGTCGTTCTCCTCCAGATAGCGAGGCAGCGAGGTCATGCTCGCGACTCCTCAAGTCAGGAAACATGTCCAGCGCCCGTTCAATTCGCTCTTTTAGCAGAGGACCAGGCAGACTGTTTCCACCCATTTGGAGGTTTTCTTCAACCGACAGCGATGGAAAAACGTTGTTGACCTGTGGGACATAGGCAATGCCTTTGGCGGCAAGTTGGTCGCTGCGCAGGCCCTCAATGGGTTCACCGCGGTAGAGCACTTGACCTCCGTAATATTTCGCGATGCCAAAGATGGTTTTGATGAACGTGGATTTGCCACATCCGTTTGGACCGATGATGGTCACAAATTCGCCTTCATCGATGTGGAGGTCAATTCCGTAGAGGATTTTAACCTCGCCGTAACCACCCTCAAGGCCCGTGACTTCCAGCACACGCGTCATTCTTCTTCGCCTCCTTCAGCACCGGACGAACCCAGATACGCCTCAACCACGGATTGGTCATTGCGAACTTCATCGGGCGTACCCTGCATCAGCACTTCGCCCTCGTTCATGACGACGATTCGGTCAACGCCTTGACGAAGGATGAAATCCATGTTATGCTCAATCACGAGAATAGAAATCCCGGTTTCATCCACAAGCCGGCGGAGATTGGCGAAAATCTTCATGGCGAGAGGACCAGCAACACCGGCCACGGGTTCATCAAGCAACAACAGACCAGGTTCACCCATCATTGCACGGCCGATATCCACCAATTTGCTTTGACCACCGGACAATTCACCGGCCAGATTGTTGGCCATGTGGGGAATTTCAAGCTCATCGAGTACTTCGTAAGCACGCTGCAGCCGTGCTTGTTCTGAGGGATGTTTTCTTCCTCGCCACAACACGTCAAACGGATGGAATTGTTTTCGCGGTGGGACAAGCATATTTTCGATCACCGTCATCTCTTTCCACAGGCGTGTGTGCTGAAATGTTCGCGTCATCCCCATACGTTGGATTTGTTCGGGACGAAGGTGTGAGGCATCTTTACCGAAGACTTCAACACGGCCTCTGGTTTGTTCCAAAAGGCCACTAATGCAATTGAAGGTGGTCGATTTACCACAGCCATTTGGACCAATCAAACCGATCATCTCGCCTTTTCCAACCTCAAAGGACACATCCTTGACGGCCACCAAGCCTCCGAACTCCATTCGAAGGCCATCCACTTTCAGAACGGGCGTCATTCCTCCACCCCCACAGGCTTATCGCCGGGACGATGTGGACGGAACGGAACCTCGGGGAGCAATCCTTTGGCATTGAACTTCAAAGAAAGAACAATTAACAAACCAACCAGAATTTCTTTGAGGTAACCCATGGTAATTTTGACGCCGCCAAGAACTTCAGGGAAGACCTCGTCAACGGAGGTTGAGCCGTCACCACCCAACAACCAACCGACAAGCATCATCGTCAATCCAAGCCACATACAGACTTCAGCCCAGCGTTCCCGTGACAAGAGATACAGAACAGCAGCGAAACCAAGCAACCACCATGCCGGCTCATAAGGCGTCATCACAAACCAGCGGAAGACTTCGTTGATGTTTTCGGCGAGGTTGTGAAGGGGGAGGTCCGACGAACCTTGAGCAGCGACCAGGACATTGAAGAAGAACTCCATCAGGGCGATGATCATAGCGCCCACAACCATGCCGCGGTTGTTGGCGGCTCCGCCGATGATGAAAGCCGCCCAAACCAGGAAAGTAGAACGAGCTGGCGACATGAAGGTGGGCTGAAACCCTCCCAATTTCCAAGCCCACAACGCTCCTGCAAACGCAGCGATGGCCCCGCCTACAGCAAGGCTGGTTGCTTTGTGGCGCATGATATCGTGGCCATGATGTTGAGCGACTTCCTCATCCTCTCGGATTGCTCGTAAGATTCGACCCCATGGTGAACGATAGAGGAGGGACAAGACAAACCAAGTCACGGCAACGCCGAGCAGGCCAATGAAGGCAAGAAGCGCTGCGTAAGGAACAGGTTCAACCAGACCCAGCAAGTCACCGGTGAAGGAGGCTGCACTGGTGATGTTTTCGTCCGCTGCACATTCCAACGGGGTAAGAAGTTCCCCGGTTGCAGATCGCTGTTCTTCACTCCCACAGAACCACCACTCGTTGAGGGGCTTAGGGTATTGAGCAATGCCGATGGCCGATGCATTTGACCCCACGCGCAGGAGTGGTTCACCGCTCAAAAGCAGTCGGACCACTTCGCCCATGGAGATGGTGATGATGGCGAAATAATCGCTCCGTAGCCGAGCCGTCGGACCTGCCATCAGCCAACCGGCAACAGCGCCGACCAACATGGCTACGAAAACAGCGGGCAGGATGGGCCAATCGTATCCAAAGTATTCCGTTGGAGCGGTCAAGATGCCCACCAAGATGGCACCGATGCTGGCAAAGAAGATGACCCCGAAGTTGAGAAGACCCGTCATTCCCGTGTGCAGATTCAGCGAGAAGGCGAGCAACAAAAATATGGCAAACATGGTCAAAACATTGCTTACTTGGCCAAGTTTTCGATCCCCCCACATTCCATCTTCGGCTGTGATGGGCAGCCAAAGCAGAACCAACAACAAAACGAGCATGAAACCGTAAAAACTCACCGCCGAACCGCGTTCGGTAAAACGTCCGCCAGCCAAATCAAAGCGTTGGGATATTGGTGCACCAACACTCGTTAGTTTGGTTCGCATAGCATCGAGTTGTCGGTCTAAACCGTTGGTTGCACTTTTGAGGAAGACGGGTTTGGAGACCTGGGACTTGACCAAGTCCATGCCAGCATCAACACCCTGACGGACGATTCGGAATACCTTGGCCAAGAAGTCGGTTACGGTACCTCGCGCTTTGGTCAAGGCAGGGAAGGGGTCTAGGGAGGCTCGATGGGTGAAGAACAAGTATGCCTCGCGCCATGCATACGCCCACACCAAGAGAGGTACGAGCGGCCAAAGAACATCACCGAGGGTTCCAAAGGCGCCGATGAACTGTTGTTCGGATTGCACCATAGAAAGCCACTTTTCGGCCATTTCCGCATCGTACGATGTTGGGGCAACAGGGTCCTTGCCCACCCACGAATGGGTGCGAAGAAAATTTGAGACCAAATGGATGGCGTAGGCTGCACTCGTCAGCATGAGCATCGGCACGGCTTTTGAGGCTCGGCGGAGGTAGAAATGATGAAGGCCAAACCAGCCACCAAGAATGGCAAGGGCCCCAGCAACCCGTTCGTCAGGAACGGTTGAGCCCTCGGCCCGCCTACGTAGCCGGTCAATTCGCCAACGTTCCCACCCATCGCCGAGTCCCTTTGGGAGCACCAGTAATATGGCAATGATGATCAAGTATGGTGTGACGCCCGCCATCGCCGCATAATTGGTTCGCTCCAATGGATTGCCAATCGAAATGAGAATTGGCGAAGAGATCGCTCTGACAAATCCAATAACCAGCGAAGCGACAATGGCGCCGGGTATGGACCCGATGGTTCCAAGCACAATCACAGCGAATGCAGGTAGGAGCAGGGTGAACCCAGTTTGTGGCGAAAACGTCACGAAAATACCAAACACCGTTCCACCGACACCCGTAATCCCTGCGGAAAGGAACGCACTGAGCATTTGAATGCGCTCAACATTGATGCCACACGAGGCCGCTAACTCTGGATTATCGGCGACAGCTCGCATCCGGCGACCGAGGCGTGTGCGCGTCAACAAGAGCAACAATAGCAGGACGGTGCCGAACGTCAAAATTGGCATGAAGGCGTTGTTGAACGGGTAATTGTATTCCTTGACTTCATTGAGAATCTCAAACCCATCTGCGCCAATGTCGATCTTCAGAAGACGGGTCGGTAATTCCCACGATTGCGTGGAGGCCCTCATCAAGTCTGCATCGGGCACAAACCGCTTGCTGACCGGGGTGAATCGGAGGTACAGAACACCCCGAATAACGAGGGCGACACCCAACGAGGCGATCATCATCACATCGGCTGAGGCTTTCCGGTCTCGAAACCCTTTGAAGACCAATCGGTCAACAACAACCCCGGCAAAACCCGTGAGGAGAAATCCGAGGACCAACGCCCAACCAAACACGCTCCATGTGAGCACATCGTCTCGGGGCGCCGATATCAGAGGGTTTGCATGCTCCATCCAGCCCAAAATGATGCCTGAATACATTCCGATCATGAAGAATTCAGATTGGGCGAAGTTTCCATACCGCTGCACTGCATAGGTAAGCGTACACCCCACAGCGATGGCGAGGTACGTCGCTGACCAAGTCAGGGTGTCAACCGCAAGAAAAGTCAAATTGAGGTTGATGGTGGTGGAAAGACCTTGCCCCCTCAGCAGGACATCGAGACTGAAAATGACATGGACCAGCAGGAAGACTGGTAGGGCCATGATGGCCAAAAGACGCCATTTTGAAGGCGGCATGTCATCGAAGACGATTTTTGCTAAGGCGAAACCGGTTGAAATCAACTGGAGCGTCTGCATTAACCAAACTAGGTCACCCGGCAGGTTACCGAGTAAGACGACGTCGACGAGGTTGAGCAATCCCCAGCCGTTTAACAGGCCGTTCATGGCGTCAAAACCAACCAGGAGCGTGAGCACCAACCTTCGGATGCCACGTGGCAGAGCGTTCCAGCGACCAAGCACCAACTCCCTATTCATCTTCGTTCACCAGCCAGCATCCGCACTTGAAGAAACGCCTTCCCATCGGGCATCTACCCAATGGGGCGCGCTTCGTCGGACGAATGAATTCAGCCTTCAACATCAAGCGGAGGCGTCCTGGACACCGTCGGCGTCGGTGTAGTACTTCCCACAGGAGAAGCCACCGTTCGCATCGCTGGTATCGCCAGAGTACGAACAAATGTCGTAGCCAGCCGTTGCAGGGATGTCGCCGTTGTCAAGGAAGCTGATCAAGCCAGAGGCGCCCTCGTAGTCGGTGCCGACGGACTCAATGCCCTCAACAATCGTACCTCCGGCTTGGGAGGCCTTACCGATGATCATCGTGGCATCGTAGGCGGTCAGAACGTACTGCTTGATGCTGCCGACTTCGGCGGCATTAGCGTCGTAGCGTGCAGCGAAATCGCCGTAGGTGGTGTCACCAGCACGAGGTGCCGTGACCATCACGCCAGCAAGGTCGGCGTCGTCGCCAGCATAGCCTTCGTAGAGACCAACGCCAGCGGGACCGTCGCCGGAGAAG
>JALRLQ010000079.1 GCA_023254365.1 Candidatus Poseidonia sp.
GGTCAAACCGCCCTTTGAAGCCGTGGATTGAGAGAGGTCGGCGTTTTGGGCGCCACCGGGAATGGTCTGAGTCAAACCAACATCTTTCGGCGTTTCTTCAATCGCCTGCTCAATTCGATACTGATCAATTTGAGCTTGTGTCCATCCTTGTTCAAGCAGTTGCTGATCGCTCCACATCAATTGCGTCATGCAAGCAGTACTTAGAGCCGTTTTGGTACATAGATTTGACAAAGAGATGAATCCTTTGAAGGTCCCTCTTGGGTGAACACCCTTTGCGTTTCCTGTTTACACGCTTGAGAAAGCCGCTGTCGGCGCAAGCATGATACCTTGCCGGATTCAACAACGGTCCATGTCAGCCGCACAAGACTACTACAATCAGGTTCTCGGCATGGGCCATTCACCAGAAAACGCCCTTGCCTACACCCGTCAGCACTACCCCGATTTCGTACCCGGTGAAACCGCAGCCATTCCTGCTCCAGCACCAACCCCGCTATCGCAAGCCCCCGTTCAGGCACCGCAACCGGTGGCCCAAGCACCGATTGCCGCCACACCAGCCCCCGCCATGGCCGCTCCCGCTGCGGCCGTCGCCTCCCCCATGGCAGCGGCACCCAGCGCCTACGCCCCGATGCCGGTGCCCGTGCCAGCCTCAGGTGGCATCACGCCGATGATGTGGGCCGCCGTAGGTTGCATCGTGGTTGCGTTGCTGCTGTCCATCATGGGGCAATTCAGTCATGCGTGGATCGTGGACAACGACAACGAGGGAAGCAGTTTCGGCCTCACCACCGTTCGCGTCGACTGCAGCATGGCGCAGGCCGATGCCCAACTCAACATGACGAAAAAAGAAGCCGTGGACATGTGCAAAGCCATGGCCTATTCGCTGTATGCTGAGGACATGGAGGCCGCGGCGGAGGAAGATATCACGGTCGACGACATCGATGACGTCATCGTGGGCAACATCGAAGACGTGTGCGAAAACACCTACAAACTCGGAGCGGCGTTTGCCATGGGTGACGAAGCGACGATGAAAGATTTGGCCGATAGCCGTGATTCTTGCCTCGAGATTCCCGCCGCCGGCACGAAGGGAGGCATCATTCTCTGGATTGGCACGCTCGGCGCTCTGCTCGGTGCCGTGATGCTCGGTGCGGGTGTCATGGGACGTAACCTGCCCGCCAATGCCGAACAACACGCCAAGTGGGCGGGCATTGCTGCTGGTGCGTTGATGCTGCTCGCTGTCATCGTGTGGTGGGTGTTGCTTCCCGAAACCGACTCGGACACCAGCGCCGGCATGGGCGTATGGATGACCGTGCTCGGTGGCCTCTTGGCCATCGGTGCCGGCGTCATCACCCTCCTTGAAGAAAAGTGAACGGTGCCATGGCATCGGTGACTTCATGAAGGGTTGAGCCCGCCCAAGGGTTGCTGTCCCCGGGGTTGGCCCCAGGAGAGTGGTGAGCATCATGACAGAAAACGACGCGAAGCGCCCTGATGAAGAGGACGATGACGACGACTGGATGCAATACGCCACCGCAGGTTTTGGGGAAACGGATTATTCGCTGTGGGACGACGTCGAAGCCGTTGAGGAAGTCGACAAAGACCACGCCATCGAAGTGGCCATGCAGTTGGGCACCCACGTCGAGGAAATTCCTCGCGCCCCTTCGCCCGCCGGTCACAAACACCTGGTTCGTCAAGGGATTTGCGATGCGTGTCTCGGACGGGTCGGTGGCAAGCGCATGTACGGCCAGAGTTTCGAGGAAGCCGGTGCGGGTGTACGGGCCTCGGTGATTGAACGAGACCAGCACCTTGCGAAGGCGCGTGAAGACGAGCCGTTGTGCCCGTTCTGTGAGAACCTCTTCGAAGAGGTTGATGTGCTCGCTGACATCATCTACGACGCCATCCAACCCTACGACGTGACTCGTTTGCAACTGGGCGCTCGGTTCCCAAAAGACCAGATGGAAACAGAGGAAGACCTTCGCAAACGCTTCGGTGCAGGCGGGTCCGATGCCCTCAAGTCCTCGCTGGTGGAGGTCATTGGAAAGCAACTCAGCGAGCGCTTGGACAACGTCACCATCGTGAACGACAAGCCCGACATCTTGGCCCTTATCGACGTGCTCACCCTGACCGTTGAACTTGATGTTCGTGCGGTCTATGTGTACGGACGCTACCGCAAACTGGAGCGAGGTATTCCTCAGACGCGCTGGCCGTGTCGAGCCTGCAAAGGTCGGGGTTGCGAGAGATGCGACCAAACGGGCCTGCAGTACAAACGCAGTGTGCAGGACCTCATCGGTAACCCGATGCTGGACATTTTCGAAGGTAATGAACACGCTTTCCACGGCATGGGTCGTGAGGATATCGACGTGCGGTGTTTGGGACGAGGCCGTCCGTTCGTGTTGGAGATCAAAGAGCCCAAAAAGCGGGCCTTCAATGCTGAAAAGCTCGCTGAGATCATCAACGAAGCCGCCCAAGGTTCCGTCGAAGTGTCGTCGATGCGCGCCTCCACGCGGAGCGAAGTGGTTCGCATCAAGGACACGCCCGCTGAGAAATCCTACACCATCCGTTTCACGCTCGAGCCGATGAATGAAGCGGAATATGCGGTGCTCACGGCGCCCGTTGACATGACGAAGGAAGACGTCCAAGACCGCAGCAAGAAACGACGACGACAACGACGAGGCGACAAAGATGCTGACCGAACCAAGCCGCTCGAAACCACCATCGAGGTGCCGCCCAGCGGACCGAGCGAGGCCGAATTGAAGGCGATGAAAAAACCGGAATTGGTGACTCTGGCTGAACAACACGGTTTGGCAAAAACCGGCAAGAAAGACGAACTCATCGCTCGCATCATCAAAGCCCTTCCGCCAGCCCCGGTCCAATTTGAGTTGCCCGATGACGAGACCATTCTGAAGGTTATCGAGGGCCTCAACGGCATCAAGTTGGCGCAACGCACGCCCGACCGGGTGGCCCACCGGCGCTCCGACCTCATCCGTAAGCGCACCGTCTTCGAAGCGCACACGCCGTTCATCGAGGTCAATGAAAACGGGCAGCGGGAAATCGAGTTCACCCTCCGATGCGAATCGGGCACCTACGTCAAGGAGACCGTTCACGGCGACAACGGCCGCACCCAACCGTCGGTGGCCGCCCTCATCAAAGCCAAGTGCAACGTGGTGTGGCTGGACGTTGGTGACATCCACGCCGATTAAGGACGGCAACAAAGGCCGGTGAGCCTTCGTCGCGGTGCTTATATGGGGATGGTGGGTCGGCAACTTGCTCCGAAGAGGCGCTTGCGCTGATGGAGAGCATTGGAGGCGAACAAAATGAAGCGCTCAAAGGGTCAGCGAGTGAGAACCCGAAGCATCTTGCGACGACGGAAGAACGAACGCAGCCGTTTGAACATCCGCCGTGTGATGCACCAGTACGAAGAAGGCGACCGCGTGGCCATCGTCCTTGACGGCGGTCAACAAGGCGGTATGCCTCACCGCCGATTCCACGGTCGCACCGGCTTCATCCAGAAGCGTCAGGGCGTTGCATGGATTGTAGCCGTTAAAGACGGTAACATGCAGAAGACCGTGATCGCTCGCCCCGAGCACCTCCGCCCACTTGAATGAGGGATACACCATGACCGAAGAAGAGAGATTCCTGGACTTTGCCACCGTTCGAGAGATGCTGTTGGACGCTCAAGAGCGCCGTGGCGCCTTGAAGTACGAACAGAAGTGGGCCCTTCAGCACGCTGAATGGGCTGCCAGCGACGCTCGCAACGGTGTGACCACCAAACCCGAAGTGTTCGAAGAACTCCGCACCAAACTCCTCGACGTTGAAACCTTGGCCAAGCACCCCGAACTCGCTGCCAAGCTGGCTGAATTGATGCCCGCTGAACCAGAGGACGTTCGAGCGGTGTTCAGTTCGAAGCGCATCAAGATCGAAGACAGCGAAATCACCGCTGTTCTCGACATCGTGCGCCAGGTCATTTGATGCCTTCCGCATCCCCCACGCAGGTGATGTTTGATGACCGACCCACGGCGAAGGCGCTCGTTCAACACCAGCGGACCGCGTAAGCGAGAGGAACCAAAACCCTCGTCCTTCAAAATGAATCCACCTCCCATGGGGCGGGCTGAAGTGCCCAAACCTCAACCTAAGCCAGACTCGGCCAAAGCCGAGCGAAAGCAAGGCGGTGGACGAGGCGGCCAAGGCACCAACCGAGGTGGCCAGCGAGGCGGTCGTCAAGGGCCCCGTGGTGGTCGCCCGCAAGGCCGCCGAGACCAACCTCGCCGAGAACGTCCAGAGGACCTGAAAGGGGAAAACTGGGCTCGTGTGGTCGACCACGACACGAAGAGCAACATCGTCACCGCCATGAGCGAGAACGGCATGAAGTTCTGTCGAGTCAAGGTGAAGGGCGGCGAAGTGCTCAACCTCAACCACCGCCTCTACATCGGCACCGACGCCAGCCAGCGCAACGAGGTCACCGAAATCGTCGGCATGGCCCACCTCGACAAGATGTCCAACATGGCTCGCCAAAACCTCCCCGAAGCGGTCCAGTTGTTCGTCGAGGAACACGGTCAGTACTTCGTTGATGAATTCTACAACAAGGCAGGACCCATGTCGCTCAAGCAACACTCCTACGAGTTGTTGCCCGACGTCGGGCCCGTGAAGGCTCGAAACATGGTCAAAGCGCGAGAGCAAGTTGGTGTCTTTGCCTCGATGGGCGAACTCAACACGCTGGCCAAAATCAAGGGGGCCGAATTGTTGGCTCAGCGCTTTGTTGAGGAGATTGAGGACCGCACCCTCAACCCACGACTGATCGACCTCCTCCTTCCGGTGAAAGCATGAGAGGCGCACGCCAACTCGTCGATGCGCTCCGTTCCAAGCAGCCGTTCAACAAGGCCCTCGGTCAGCATTTTTTGGTGCACGACGATGTGTTGGAACGCACCGTCACGTGGGCTGAAGTGGACGTTGAAGACCACGTTCTTGAAATCGGTCCCGGGCCCGGTGTGTTGACCGAAGCCCTGCTTGAAACCGGATGCAAGGTCTCGGCGATTGAACTCGACAGCGGGGCCTGCGAGCACCTGCGAACCACCTTCGCTGAAGAGCGTGGAGAGGGACGGTTTGTCCTGCTGGAAGGCGACGCGTTGACCGTGGCATGGCCTGCCGACATCACCCGCATCGTGGCCAACATCCCCTACCAGATCTCTTCGCCCCTCATCGATGTCCTCACCCGACATCATCGCAACCCCAACACCGCACCGCTTCAGGACATCGTGATGCTGGTGCAAGAGGAATTCGCCGAGCGCGTGGTGATGGAATACGAAAGCGATGTCGGCTCGTTGGGGATGGTCGTCGCCTTGGATTTCGACGTTGATATGGGCGAACGTGTGCCGCCCCATGCCTTCTCGCCCATGCCTCGGGTTCATTCCCGGTTGCTTCGGCTCACGCCGCACGAGGCGGATTGGCCGTGCGACCGCCGGTTGCTCGTGAACATGATTCACGCTGCGTTTGCTCAACGCAGAAAGAAACTCAAGCGCACCTTGCGCACACCACCAAAACGCATTGCTCGGGCGCCTGGCTGGCATGCCGCACGGTGGACCCGTGCCTACAACGCCCTGCAAAACGACCCGCGTTTGCAACGACGGCCGGAAACCTTTGACCTTGACGAGTGGGTGGATTTGGGCATTGATTTCGAATCCTGCGAAGAAGAAGCATGAGGCTTCATATGCACTCGAATGCTTGAACACTTCGGGGAGAGACTTTTCTTAGGAGTGTCTGCTCGCCTCAACCTGTCGGGGGGAATGGGATGGCAAAGAAGGACACTTATCTTGCACTGCTCCGCCGTGGAATTGACGACACCACGGCCAACCAACTCGCTGATGCCGGTTTGAAAATCGGTGACTTGAAGAAAATCGACAAGGACATGCTGGTCGAGAACTACGGTCTCAAGGAAGAAATCGCCCAAGGTGTCATCGAAATCATCACCGCTGGACCGCAGTCTCACGGGAAAGAGCGCTTCTTGTCGAAGGTGCTCGCCCCCGAAAAGAAGCAAGAGTCTCGCATCGAGGAGATGAAATTCCAGCGCAAGCAGAAGGACGTCCTCACCGAATTGGCCGAGCAAAAGGAACGGTTGAAAATCGCCAAGGTCGAAGCCTTCCGAGCCCAGAAACTCATCATGAACCGCCTTGGAAAGACGGTGGAGCTCATCGTCAAATTGGAAAACAGCCTCCACGATGAGGGCAAAGACGACCAGAAGGTCAAGATTCGAGACCAGTTGGAAACCCGCGGCCTGGAAGCAGCACGTGACCATGAGATGCTCGAGTTGGAAGGAACGCCCCAAGACATCGTCGATTTCCGTCGCCAGCACGTCCCCAGCCTCATCTTCCACGCCTGTCCGGAATGCGGTGACGAACTCGACCCCCGTCAGTCTCGCGACACCGACCAGCCCGATGCTTGGGCGTTCATCTGCTGGGAATGCGAAACGAGTTTCACCCCAGCCCTCACCCTCGGCGTCGAGGCGATTTTGGACGGTGACAAGCGCATCACCATCGACCCCGACAAGCCTCCTCGCAACCCGGTTCCACCCAAGCCCGCTTCGATGGACTTCTCCTCGGTCAGCGACCTGATTCGAAAGGATCTCGAACAAACCGGCGCCACCGCCGACCAGATGACGCGAGCCGTCGAGGAAAGCGTCGTTGCCGGCGGTTTGATGGACATCAACGACTGGATTGACCAGACGTTGGCCGCCAAGGACTACATCCAAGCCCAAGAGGACCGAGAAGACTTCATTCTGCGAACCGGTGCTGGGGC
>JALRLQ010000007.1 GCA_023254365.1 Candidatus Poseidonia sp.
AACTTCCCTTCCTTCTGAAGGTGGTTGATGAGTTGCGAGTGGTGCATGACTTCGATGTCTTCGCCGCCGTAGTCCTTGTACTCCTTTCCGAGCGTGTGGAAACAGTGAGGGCAGGAGGCGACGACCTTCTTGACGCCGATCTCCTCGAAGGTGGACAGGTTCGTCTCGGCGAGCATTTGGAACAGGTATTCGTTACCCGCACGGCGAGCAGCATCCCCGCTGCAGCCTTCTTGCATGCCGAGGATACCGACATCAAGTCCGGCTTCTTTCATGATGCTGATGGTGTCTCGAGCGACCTTCTTGTTGCGCTCGTCAAAGGACGCCGCACAGCCTGCGAAGTAGATGTATTCGGCAGGCTCGGCCACCTTGACATCCAGCCCTTCAGCCCAGTCGCCTCGCTCGTGGGAAGGCAAGCCGTAGGGATTGGAATCGGATTCCAAGTTCTCGATGGTCGCCATCAGCGGCATGACGGTGTCTTCGACGCTTTCTGCAAATTCCATGCGCTCCATCATCAGATGGCGGCGTGCATCGGTCAATTTGGGCACGTGGTCGATGTAGATGGGACAGGCCTCTACACAAGCATGACAGGTGGTGCAGGCCCAGATGGCGTCCTCACCGAAGCGAGCGATGATGTCCTCCTCGGGCGTTTCACCGGCGAGGAGCGTTCCTGCGTGGTCGTTGGCGTAGTGGCGTACATCGTGAATGATCTGCATCGGGTTCAGGGCCTTGCCGCTGGCGTAGGCAGGGCAGACATCTTGGCAGCGTGCACACGACGTGCAGGCCCAACCGTCGATGAGGTCTCGCCACGTGAAGTCGGTGTAGTTCACGGCACCAAAGGATTCGAGGTCGAGGTCGTCGAGCATGACCGCCTTTCCGTCCTCGCCCCGGGCAAGAGGCTCCATCGTGGCCATCGGTCGCAGGTCATGGAAGAACACGTTCGGGAAGGCCATCACCAAGTGCATGTGCTTGGAGAGTGGAATCAGGAAGAGGAAGACACAGATGGCCAACATGTGCGCCCAGTAGGCAGCGACCACCATGGCGGTGGAAGGCACAAGGGTGCTGGCCACCCAGTACCCGATGGGCTCGTAGGTTGACGAGACCGTGGATTCACCGGCTTCCACCACGAAGGAGGTGGTTGTGATGGTCATGATGAGCAGCAAAATGACGTTGCCCTCAAGTTGGGATTTGCCCTTGAGTTTCTCGGGCGTGAACACGACGCGCCGAACCAGCGCAAGCACGCACCCGACAAAGGCAAGGGCGTATCCAGTCTCCACGATCAAATTCCATGGCCCTCGCAAGGCATCGGGCAGCACCTCTTGGGAGAACTTGTTGCCCGTGGCCAAATCGAACATATCGGTCGACAGCATCAGGAATCCCCAGAACATGAGGACGTGGATGCCACCGGCAACGCGGTCCTTCAGCACCTTCTTTTGGCCGAGCCAACCGGTGATGACTTCAGAAATTCGAGCCCCCCAGTTGTCAAACCTGTTCTCGGGTTTGCCCTTGAGAACGAGACGAGAGGCCTTGACAACCTGATAGAGGAAGAAACCTCCGGACACGCCGGCCATCACCAAAAGAATGACCCATCCGGGAAGCGGTCCGTACTCCATAAACAACGGGTGTTCCATGTTCATCACCAAAGACGCCGTTCTGCGTTCAACTTCCCCAGTTCAAGACGCACTTTCAATGCACCGTCAAAATCCGACGATTTCAGGGCACCCTGCACGAAGGAATATGAAGTCATGGCCCGTGTTCAATCCATGGGGGACCAAGGACCGATTTTGGTGACCAGCGCCCCCGGCAAATGCATCTTGTTTGGCGAACATGCGGTCGTGTACGGTCAACCCGCTGTGGCCGTGGCCATTGAACAGCGACTCACCGTCTCGATGACACCGGCCGCATCGTGGAGCGTGGATGGCGGGGCGTTGAGCGAACACAAGCACCCTCACATCGTGTCGCTGCGGGAACAATTGTTGGACCCCAACCACGACACCCCGTTGGCGATTCACATCCAAGGCGACATCCCGAGTGCCTCTGGATTGGGGTCCAGCGCTGCGTTGAGTGCAGCGGTTGCCGCAGCCATGAACGAACTGCGTGAGGCAGGTGACGACGATACCGAACACCTCAGCCGAGCAGCCCATCTTGCTGAAGCCGAGGCCCAAAAGGGCCGAGCCTCGCCGATGGACACATCCACCAGCGTTGAAGGCGGTGTTGTCGTGCTCTCAGACGTCAAGGAAGCCAGTGCACAATGGGCCTACACCCGAACGCTGGCCACGCCGGAAGGTGAGCGTCGGTGGGAAGTTCATCGCTTGCACCCACCCGAAGGCGATGTGTTTCTTGTCCTCGGCAACACCGGCGTTCACGCCTCGACATCGCACCAGGTGGCCATGGTCGCTCAAGCCTTGCAAGAAGCACCCGAGCGCATGAAGGAGATCACGGCCATTGGCACGGTCGCACGCCGAGGTCTGCAAGCCTTGGTCGATGGTGACTACGATGCGGTGGGTCACGCCATGAGTGAAAACCACCTCCTGCTCAGAGGTCTGGGCGTTTCGTCACCCGAACTGGAGAACCTCATCCAGGCAGCGGCTCCAACCTCGTTGGGCGTCAAACTGACCGGGGCAGGAGGTGGCGGTTGCATGGTGGCCCTCACACGCCAGCCAAAAGCGACCAGTGAAGCCATTGAATTGGCCGGTGGGCGCACCTTGATCTCCAAACTTGGCAACCCCGGCGTTCGGATTGAGCACGCGGGCAGTGGCTTTGAATGACGGTTTGGTGCCGAAATTCCTTTTATATACTAAATCAAATTGGGAGTTTATATGACCACCGATGAAGAACGCCTAACTGTAGTGAACGTCGTTGCCAGCACCCGTGTTGCTGAGGAACTTGACCTCCCTGATATCGCCATCCAGCTCAACTGCGAGTATGAGCCCGAGCAATTCCCCGGTGTCGTCTACCGTGTCACCGAACCAAAGCTCGCCATCCTCATGTTCCGCTCCGGGCGTGCAGTGTGCACCGGTGGAAAGGACGAAGACAACATTCACACCGGTATTGACCGCATGATCAAGGACTTGCGTGCTGCTGGAATCGAGACCTGGGACCTCAAGGACGTTACCATTGAAGTTCAGAACATGGTTGCCACCTACGCCCTCCACTACCCCGAGGACTACGACGGCGTGGACAAGTTCACCGGTGAGCCTCAAGCAGGCGTTCCTCGCAAACTCAACCTCAACCACCTCACCTTCCACTTGCCCTTTGACAAGGTGGAGTACGAGCCCGAGCAAGTCCCCGGCCTCATTTACCGACTCGACATGCCCAAGGTCGTCTGCCTCATCTTCGGATCAGGTAAGATGGTGATCACCGGTGCTCGCCACAAGGACGAGATTCTCGAAGCCGTTGAAATCATCAAGGACGAACTGGCTGACCTTCTCTGAGTTGGGAACGGTGCCGAAGGCACCAAGAGAAGTCTTGATGGCCTCCATCCAATCTGCCTCCACCATGGGCGCAAGCATGGGCCACCGCACCGCCGCCGTGGGGTTGGTGGGCTTGCTCTTGCTCATGCTCGCTCCGCTCCAGCACCCTGTGCTCGAGGACGAGCCGATGGTGCTCGGAACGTCCGGATTTGACCCCGGTGTTTCCGATGTGCCGGTGTGGCGTGTAGGGGACCGCTGGATTTACTCAGGTACCTTCGACCCCAGCATCTTGATCACCGATACCGGTGTTGACGCCACCGTTGGCGAAATCCAAGGGGACACGACCTCGCAGGTCATGGGCATCACGACCCGGAACGTCGACAACATGACGGTCTTGGCGTATGAGCTTCGCACCTCAGCAAATTTTGACAAATCCGGTGTGAGGCTGGAAGGTTACACGGGCAACGTCTACATCCAATTCACGCAGACTGAATACCTCCGTGTGAGCGACCTCAGTTCCATCCGCAGCGACCTTGACCTGTACATTCGCTTTGTTCCCAGCGGCATCTCGTTCCTCGAACAGATTTTGGGCGATATCACCATCACCACCACCTATTCCCCGGTGAACGAAAATTACGATTTCCCACTTCGAGCGGATGAACGATGGTCGACGACGACCACCTCCTATTCCCAATGGTCGGGGCAAAGCGATTACATCACGCCGTTCCCACCGCCAAAAACCGACACCAACACCACCACTTGGGTGGTCACGGACGTGGGTAAACCCGTCAACTCCATCGGCCAGTCCACCGATTACGGCGGATGCAACGGGTCCTACGAGATGACCTCCTACAACAAAGACGGCGTTTCAGAGGGTTACCGTTGGTATTGCCCCGAAGTTCGCAACTACGCATGGCTCCACACCGACGACGACATCGGCTTGACCATCGACTTCCGACTCAAGCGCTACGACCCTGTCGGAGCCACCGGCGTGTCACCCTACACCAACCCGGGGACGCGGTCGGATTGTTTGGAGATCGTCCCTGAACGTACGGTCACCGCACTGAACTCGCCGATGCAGGTGTGGGTCAATGCCTCTTCTTCGTGTTTCACCAACCCCGCAGGTCTGTCCTTGGAACTGCACCATGAAACAGAAGGCTTCGTGCAAACACTGACGACCGCCGCCAACGGAAGCGCATGGACCACCATCGACGTGGGCGACGCTTTGGACTCATCCGCCACCCTCCTCGACTATGCCAGCCACGGGTTGGTCGCCAAAGCCGGAGACAAGGTCGGTGCGGCAACCGTCACCTTGGACCAATATCTGGTCGGTTTGGACGTCTTCGCCGATGAAGAAGCGGCCGTCATTTTGCGAGAACGGTGCGTTGGAGAGGATTGCACAACCACCCAACTCAACGCTCTTTCCGGGTACAATGTTTTGCCCGGAGATGTTCTTGACATCGAGGTCTCCTTCAACAACCGAGGCATCACGACCTCCGCTGCCAGCGATGCTCGACTGGTCGCTCCGGACGGCGTGACAACCACGACCGAGTTGCCTGCCCTCCAAACCTATCAAACCTACAAAATGCAGTACGTGTGGACGGTTCCCGAAAGCGCCAGTATCGGCACCCTGCAAATCGTTTGGGAAGCCGATAGAGCGCGCTTGAACACCGCTGATGTCAATTTCCAAAACAACGTTGGGAGCATCGAATTATTTGTCGGCAGGTTGCCCACACCCCGCGCATCGGAAGCCACCGGCATGACCCTTGAGCCAATTCACGTCGACGCCAGCGAGAGCTACGACGAAGACGGAGGTGATGTTTCATGCGAGTTCTATGTTCCTTTTGACGACGGCACGCGAACATGGAGCTACGAACGTATCATCTCACCGACCTGCATGTTGAATTACACCTGGATTGACGATGGCGTGTACCCGGTCGAAATCACGGTGGAGGATGAAGAACGGGATGAAACGGTGATGATCCTCAACGTCACGGTTCAAAACCGGAATCCAAACATCGAAATTCGAAGTCAACGCAGTGAAGCCAAAGTCGAATACCCCATCACGCTGTACGCTTACGCCAACGATTCCGACTCCGAAAAGCCCTGGCCGGGTGTGGTGGACATTCACTGGCCGGGGGCAAACTGCAGGGAAGGCTACTACACCCGAGTGTGCACCACAACCGCCGCAACAGAGGGTTGGAAGACTTTTACCGCCGTGGGCACGGACGACGACAACAGCGTCTCAACGGCCACCTTTGATGTCAAATTCACCAACATCCGACCCCACACCATCAACGTCCAAATGACCGATGCCAATGGACCGGTGCTGATGGACGCCCAAAACACCTGGCACGTCAACGAAGACCAGTACGTCAACGTTCGCGGGCAGGCTCAAGATTCCGTTGATGACATTGAATCGTTGACCCACACCTGGTGGCCGGACGATGCACAACCCTCGCTCATCAGGGTGTTCGACGGTCGGGTCTCTGAGTTTGAGATGGTGTGGTTTGAAGCCGGCTTGCACAAGATGCGTTTGGAGGTCACGGACACCGAGGGAGCGTCAAGCGGCGTTGAAGAACGCTGGGTGACGGTCAAGAACGTCCCGCCCGTCATTGAACCCCTGCCTTCCGTCTTGCCGATTGCAGAAGGGCAGAGCATCAGCGTCACCGGTTCATCCACGGACACACCGTCCGACGAAGGAACGCTCCTGAAGTGTTGGGATGTTGACCCGAGCATGGACTCCGACGACATCGGTAGCGCCGACGACGACTGCGACGTGGTGGGTGATAACCTCACCATCGCATGGGACCGAAGCGGAACGCACAAGCTGGTGTATCACGTCACGGACAACGACGGAGCGCACACCAGCGAAGTTCTGGAGGTGATGGTGCTCAACACCCCGCCCATCGTGAGAACCGCCAGCATGTCCTGCAGAGCCTACGAAGCGTGTATCCTCGATGCCAGCAACACGCTCGACGCCGTCAACGATGTGGACGGGCTTACCGTGGTGTGGGACCTTGATGTCACCTTCGACAGCAACGAAGACGGCGTTCCCGACAACGATGCGGACATTGTCGGAAAAACGGTCACGCACGTGTTCAAACGTGACGGGGTGCAGACGGTCAAAGTCATCGCCTTGGACGAGGACCCCGAGCGTCCCGGCACCAAATTGGTGACGTTCACGGTTCTTCCGGCCGACCGAAACGCCATGGAAAACCTCGGCGCAGCCCTCGTTGGTGAGGAAGCCAATCCGTTGGCTCAACTCGGTTTGTTGGCGGGCGTGTTGTTGATGTTGATGCTCTTTACCCGCCGAAAATCACGCCCCGTTGAACGGGACGTGTGGGACGAGGTCACCGGTGCTCTTGGTGTCGATGCCTTTGCCGATCGGGAAACACAAGTGCAACGGCGACGTCCTGAAGGTCCACCACCCGATTACCTCTTCCAGCAATCCATGCAACAACTCCCCGCCAACACCACGCTGCCCTCGCCTTCAGGTCCACCGCTCCCTGCCTCCGGGCTGCCGGAGGGATGGACAATGGAGCAATGGGAACACTACGGTCAACAATGGCTTGACAGTCAAGGATAAGCCGTGATGAAGGACATTCTCTTTTGTAGCAGGACAATGAGGGCTTGGCATGCACCGACGAGGCCTTCATGCTCTGTTCCTCGTTGCACTTTTTCTCTGCTCGTCGTGGTTGGCTGCCCTTGACACACGGGTCCACCTCGAGAGCGAACACAGCCCTCACGCCACCCAACAAGGTGCCATCGGCGTGGTTGACGTGCCAACCTACCGTATCAATGACAAGTGGGTTTACGAAACGCAATTCGATGTTGCTCAATTGCTGGCGCAGGCCAACGTGTCGGCTTCACTGAACACCCTCACCGGCGACACCACCAACATCGTCACCGATATTGCCTATGAAACCGATGAGAACGGCGACACCGTGTTGGTCTACGAAATGGAAATCAGCGGGAGTTTTTCCTCTGGCAACAGCGGTGCCACGCTTGAAGGCGTCACCGGACGCCTCGACATCGATTACGACGGTGTTGATTTGATCCGAACACGGGATTTGGCACTGATGAACAGCGAATTTACGCTGGAAGTCGTGTTTGTCCCGTTCAACCTTGGATTCCTGTCCCAAACATTGGGCGTGGTGACCTTCGATAACACCTACACGCCTGCCAAAGAACGCCATGATTTCCCGCTTCGCAACGGCGACCAATGGTACATGGAATTTGAAGCGTCCACCGAAGTCACCGGAACTTCGGATTATTTTGACCCCTCTGATTTTGACCAAGAGACGGATGAAAACAACTCCTGGCAGGTCATCAAAACCGGCGCTCCCGTGGAAGACCAGCAATCGCCCCAATACAGCGGCTGTTCCAATTCCTACAAAATCGCTGAATGGAACGCAACTGGGGTAAACGCCGGATTCAACTGGTACTGCCCCGCGGTACGAGGAAGCGTCTGGAACCGCATCACCAACCCGGCCGGGTTCACCATCGACTGGTTGCTCAAGACCTACAACCCAGCCGACTCCAACAACGTCATCGCAGGCTCGTCCCCCGGTGGGCGCAACACGCAAATCGAAGTCTACACCGCTTACTCGGCTACCTTGCCCGACTCCATTGAGCAAATCAGCATCAACTATGCCGTGGCCGGCTCTCCTTCATTGCCGATCAAAAACACCAATCTGCAACTGCGCTACGAAATCGCCGACACCATCCACAACCCCACCACCGACAACAACGGAGCCGCCCAGGTGGCGCTGAATGTCTCGGACGAGGTTGACGATACGCCCAGCAGCGACGATCACACGAGCAACGGGGTTGTGGTTTACGATCCCATCAACAAAATCGTGGGCGCTACCACGGTTGTTCAGGACTTGAGCGTCGTCGGTGTTGACTTGTTTGCCCAAGCAAGTTCGGTGATCGCTGAGCGAACCCGTGCAGGTGCGACCACAACACTCGGGGCTTCCATTGGCTACAACGCCCTGCCCGGCGACGTTCTGAGTTTCTCACTGCCCGCACAAAACCGCGGCGTCCTCACGGCCCCTGCGACGACGATGGAAATCGTCACACCCGATGGCGTGACCATCCGAGAAAGCCTTGCAGCCATCCAGCCCTATGCAGAGGAGCGGGTGCTTATGTCATGGTCGGTTCCTGAAAACATGAGCATTGGTACGGCTTCATTGACGTTCACGGTCGACCCGGACGAAAACGTCACGGCCGATGCCAACCGAAGCAACAACCAAGCTTCGCTGTCCATCTTCATCGGTCGGTCACCGACGGCCAATTTGACCGCCGACGCTGGAAAATACACCTACGAAAACGTCACCATCGACGCTTCATCGAGTGTTGACCCGGACGGCGGCTCCGTGGATTGTCGGTTTGAAATTGAATCCAGAGCCGGCCTGATCGATGTGATAGAGGCCCCAAATTGCATCACGCAATGGAATTGGACCAACAGCGGTTCATGGGACGTGAAAGTCCTCGTGATCGATGAAGAACTGGACACTGCCGAGCAGTTGATTCAGGTTGAAGTGCTCAATCGAGCACCCGTCTTTGACCTCACCCATGATTCGTCGGTGGATGTCGAACAGCCCATCACGCTGAGCGCGGTCAACATCAGTGACATCGATACCTCATCGCCTCCGGGCCAGCAAGTCTCCATCTCTTGGCCCGGGCTCCAATGCGCTGAAGGACTCACCCAACCAACCTGCACCATCACACCGATGTTTGAAGGTCCACTCACCATCACTGCCGTGGCCACCGATGACGACGGCGCCACCACGACCTTGACCAGCGAAATCACGGTCCTCAACATCGCTCCGACCCTGCAACCACCGGAACTGTGGAAGGGTGGAGAAGAAGTGCTTCCGGACGAAACCGGGGCGTGGACCGTGTTCGAAGACGAAGTGGTGCTGCTGCGAACCACGGCCTTTGATTCGGCCAACGACCAGGGAACACTGCTCATCGAATGGCATCCCTCCGTGGACGATGTCAACTGGACCATCACCAGCGAGGGCATCTCGTCCTCTGAGCCGGTGTCGTGGGCAAGTTCTGGCCTTCATGTCATCAATGTGCGTGCCATCGACGCCGACGGTGCATCGTCTGACACCCTTGAGGGCAGGGTGATGGTCATGAACGTGGAGCCCACCATCGCATGGACCGACCAATTCGCTCTGGAACCCACCATTTCCGTGACCGAAGACTGGGAGTCCCTCAACCTCACGGTGGACGTCACCGATACGGCCTCCGACATGGCGGCACTCGTCGTGTGTTGGGACTACGACGCCACCGTTGATGTGGACCGAGACGGTTCTACGACCAACGATTGCGAAACCACGGGACTCAGCGCCCAACCCACGTGGTCAACCAAAGGTGTGCGACAAATCACCGTCACCGTCACCGACGACGACGGGGCCTCTGCCACCGAATACAAGAACGTCTCCGTTCGTAACATGCCTCCTCTGGCGGTGATTTCAGAATTGACCGTGCTGGAGGGTTTGGTCGAAGGAGACAACCTGACCCTTACCGGAACCAATTCCATTGAAACAGAAGCCGACAAGTCCTCGCTCCTTTACGAGTGGGACAGCAATCACCTCGACACGGATTTGGACGGAAGCAAGTCCGGTGACGTCGATTTCACAGGCCCGTCATGGACGATTGAAGACCTCCCTGCCGGCACCTGGACGTTCCGACTCACCGTGACCGACGACGACGGCGAATTCCATCAAAACGAGGTGATCGTCACGGTCGCTCCCGCCCCTGCCCAAGGCATCCTTGAGAGTGTCTCTGAGGCCCTCGGCACCACCATGGTGGCCGTCATCGGTCTGCTCGGCATCATCATCGTCGGCCTCGTCATGTTCTTGTTGTTCACACGTCAAGGCCCCAAGGACATGGAGAATCTCGCCATGTACGAGCAATCCTCCTTTGCTTCCATCCCAGCTGCTGCTCCAACAGCAGCGCCGGCGGTGGCGCAACCCACGGCCGCTGTTGCCATGCCGCCCATGGACGCCCAACCGGTCAACGCTGGTCCACCCGTCCCCGCCACGGGTCTGCCACAAGGATGGACCATGGAACAATGGAACTACTACGGCGAACAGTGGTTGGCTGCGAATCAGCCCGCACCTGCCCCCGTTCAACCCATAGTTTCACAAAGCCCACCAACCCCTGCCTCTGCTGAGTTGCAATCGTTGCTCGACGATTTGGACTTCTGAGGGAGAAGCATGGCAAATCTATGGCAGTTTTTCGGACTCCCCGACCCCGAAGGCAACGGACCGGCGAACCGGCGTGCACCCGCCGCACCTGCACCCGAAGGGGCACCCGTCACGCTTGAATCGAATACGCCACCCACTGCCGATGCAGTCGAAGCAGAAGCACCTGCTGAAACCGCACCACCTCCTGTTCGTCGTGCACCGCTGAGCGATGCGCGAACCCCGCCGTTGGGATGGGCGGGTCCGTTGACGCCCGACGGCGAACCCTTTCACGACATGGGCGTGGTTCGGCCGCGACCCGCACAGCGACCCAACAAAGCCCTTCGCTACATCGCTCCTGACGAGATGAAACGCATTCCCACCGGTGCGACGCTCCAACGCGTCCTCCAAGGCGACACCGCCATCGTTGACCTTCGTCCGCTCGTCCACATGGAGAGTCACCAAATGGCGTGCCGGCGAGAACTCAAGCACATGGCCGACGAGGCCAGAGTCAGCGTGTTTGCCTTGGATGCTGAAGACAAATTGCTGATGATTCCCGGTCAAAACGTGGTCGTTGACATGCACAAACACGAACTCGGACTCACGCCGCTGCTCTGAGTTCACTGCAGGTTTGCCAGCGTTTCCAAATGGGCCATGGCATCGCCTGCAAGGCCGAGAACCGTCGATTCCGCCCCTTCGATAAGCGTTGCATGCTCACCCATGGGTCCGTGGAGATCGTATCCTCCGGCTTTTCCGCGCCACGACTCAGAGGTGAGCAACGCTTCCATGACTTCTGCGCTGAGGTCCGGAATGGAGACGACGGCAGCCTCGCAAAAAAACATCCACGCACCGTTCCATTGGATGCCTGTCGCCGTCCATACTTGGTGGAGCCTGCCGCTGAGCCGATGCAGCATGGTGGCTGCGTGAGCGATGTCCCTCGGCTTACCCAAACTAAGGGAATGGTCGTCTGGGTCGCTGAGCATGGTGTCGGCAACGATGACGATGTCGTGGTTGTGGGATTGAACGGCGGCTGCTTTTCGCTGACAAATGGCCAACACCTGTTCTTCAACCGGGCCTTTGGGTGGTGTTTCATCGACGCCCGGCACCCCTTCTTGGTGAATGGCAGGGAACATCGGCTGGAGGATGGCCAAGCGTCGGGGCGAGGATGAGGCCAACCAAACGTCCATGATCCAACGCTGGAGGGGCGGGTCATGGAACTTGCCCCCATTGGTTACGAGGGTGATATTGAAGAATCGGAAGGTTCACCGAGAAATGAGTGAGCCACATGTCCGAGTTGGAGAGAATCCCTACCCACATTGAAGGATTGGACGAGAAAATGCAAGGTGGCATCCCTCAGGGACACATCTGCATCGTTGCTGGCGCCTCGGGTGCCATGAAATCCAGCCTCACGTTTTCCATGCTCTACAACGCTGTTCTGTACGGTGAAACCAGCGGCATTTACGTTACCTTGGAACAAGGCAAAGATTCGCTCCGCTCCCACATGGCCAACATGGGGATGAACGTGGACGACCCCCGTGTCCGAAACCGTATCGCCATCATCGACCTGGCCGACCTGCGCGTCCAACTGGACGAGCAAGGCATGAGCAACCGAGTGGATTGGATGGGCCAGCTCATCAAGCAACTGACTTCCTACCGCCAATCAATTGGTTTTGAACTGCTCGTGTTCGACTCGCTTGGTGCCTTCTTCACCCTGACGAAAATGGAAAACCCTCGGGATGAGATCTTCCGCTTGTTTGAAGCCGTTCGCCGGTTGGAATTGACGTCGTTCTTCATCTGTGAAATGACCGGAGAGGACCACAAACAATTCGGCGAATACGGCGTGGAAGATTACCTCTCGGATGGCGTGGTCCACCTCGTGATGGAACGCCATGGTGACGACGTCGCCCGTAAACTCGGCATCGTCAAAATGCGTCACACCAACCACGTGCTCGGGTACAAGCCGTTCAACTGGAAGGAAAGCGAACAGCGCTTTACCATCCTTTGAGTTCACTCGACCGTAACGGATTTGGCGAGGTTTCTCGGACGGTCCACGTCTCTTCCAAGTTTGAGGGCGGTGTGATACGCCATCAGTTGCAGCGGAAGAACCGTCAGCAACGGGGTGAGCCAAGGATGAATCGAGGGGACGGGAATGGAAATGTCGCCCTCTGCTCCGATGGGATCGCCCTCCTCGTGAATCAGGATGATCTTCGCACCACGTGCCTTGCACTCGTGAAGGGCGGAGAGCGTTTTTTCCTTCAAGTGGTCGTTGGGAGCGACCACCACCACGGGACTTCCTTCCTCGAGCAGCGCAATCGGCCCGTGCTTCATTTCACCTGCCGGGTATGCCAAGCATGGAATGTACGCCAACTCCATGAGTTTGAGCGCCCCCTCTTTGGCGACGGACGCTGAGAGTCCTCGTCCCAAGAACAAGACCGAACCTGCGTCGGCAAGCAACTCCACCGCTTCGTCGATGGGGCCGATGTTTTCGAGGTACGTCTCCATCAGGTGGGGGGCCTGTTGCAAATGTTGGATGACCTCACGACCTTGTTCTTTGGACAGGTGGCGTGTTCGGCCGAGTTGGGTGGCGAAGATGGCGAGCGCCGCCACCATGTTCGTGAAGGCCTTGGTGGAGGCGACGGATTGTTCAGGTCCGGAGTGAATGTAAACGCCTTGGCCGCACAAACGGGCGATGGTGGAGCCCACGACGTTGACAACGCCAAAGATTTGCCCGCCTTTCAACTTGATTTCCTTGACCGCTGCAATCGTATCGGCGGTTTCGCCCGATTGGGATACGGCGAGATAAATGGCCTTGGGATTGATGACCGGGTCGTTGTTTCGGAACTCGCTTGAGATGTGGGTCACGGCCGGAATTCGTGCCATTTTTTCAATGAGCATCTGCCCTATCTCGGCCGCATAGTGAGCCGTACCGCACCCCAAGAGTCGAACGTGAGGGGCTTGGACCAATGCCTGATGATCAAGACGCATGCCGCCGAGTCGCCCGTTCCCCATTTCTCGGTCAACGCGGCCGGCGATGCACTGGCGAAGTGCATCGGGTTGTTCGTAGATTTCCTTGAACATGAAATGAGGCGCATCCCCCAATTCCGATTCGCCCCAGGATTCTTCCAACACGTGAATGTTGGGCTGGATGTGCTGTCCTTTGCTCGAGGTGAGGGTGAACGAGGACGAGGTCACCACGGCGATATCCCCGTCCTCAAGGTACTGCACGCGCTGGGTGTGGGAGGTCAGTGGATGTGGGTCGCTGGAGACAAACATCTCACCGTCTCCCTGACCGATGATGAGCGGTGAACCGTTACGGGCGCAAATGAGCAGGTCTTCATCTTGAAACATGATGCACAGCCCCCACGTTCCACGAACCCTTCGAAGGGTTTGCTGAACCGCCTCCAGAGGCGTGGCGCCGTCTTGACGGGCCAGTGCAATCATGTGAGCCAAGACCTCGGAATCGGTTTCGCTCACACAGTTGACGCCCTTGGATTCAAGATGCTGACGAAGCATTCGGAAATTTTCGATGATGCCGTTGTGAACCAAATGCACGCTTCCATCGGAAGAGGCGTGTGGATGGGTGTTCACGTGGGTCACACCGCCGTGGGTAGCCCATCGGGTGTGGGCAATGCCCATGGTGCCTGCCGTGACCTCGGGCAACACGTTTTGGAGGTCGGCCACCTTGCCCACCGTCTTGTGGACGTTGACGGTCGTTCCGTCGTCAATGGCCACCCCGGTTGAGTCATAACCGCGGTATTCCAACCGACGCAATCCCTCAACCAACAGCGGGAGGGCTTGCTGTGTGCCAATATAACCAAAGATGCCGCACATAAAAACGCCTCAGAGGTCAAACCCTGTGTTGCACACGGGACACGTGGTTCGCTTGAGCATCAAATCCTTTACGCTGAAATGAGCTTGACACGACGGACATTGCGCCTCACGCTTGAGATCAGGAAGCGGGAGGGGCGCAGAAGGAAGCGGTGCTGGGGCCGCATCGGGAAGGGGCATCGGCAAGGGGATGGGCGGCAAACCAGCCTGAAGCGCTGCGGCCATCTCACTCATTTCTCGCTGTTGCTTTCGCTTCATGCGTCGCTCAAGACGGGCGTTACCTTCGCCTTCCTCGAGTTTCTTTTCCAACTCGTTCGCAAGCGTTTCAGGTTCGTCTTCAAGAACGGCCACGGCGGATTCTCGAACCGTAAGGACCTCTTCGTCATCAACCACCGACAACAGCGGGCCTTCATCCTGCTCAGGCGTGATCATCAATTCAACCGTATCGGCCTCTTCTTCCAGCGCCGCCTCAAGTTCCTCCATTTCGGTGTGGGAACGGCGCAAGATGACCACGACCGCCGCCAAGAAACCGACCAGACCAAGGAGGCTCAGGCCAAGGATTCGGTACTTTGCTTCGTCTGAGCCGCCGGGGAGGTAATCAAACAGGGTATCGAGCAGACCGGGAGACCCAACGTTGCTGGTCGAACCCGACAAGGACACCACCTTGCTGAAACTGTAGGAGCCCGACGGAGTCACGGTGCAGACAATGGTGTCGTCTTCCATCAAGCCGATGCCAAAGGTGTAGCCCTCGAAGAGCATGTTGGACAGACCCGCCACCGAGTCTCCTTCGCTGCTGGCGATCAATCCCATGCGGGAAACCGGCCCGTAGACGTTGATCTCGTCGTAGAAGAGGTACACGCCCTCATCTCGACTGGCAAGACCGAGGTTGCTTACACCGGGAGCGTTGGTACGATGGACCACTTCGTTTGACCAAACGGCGTTGGTGGTAACGGTGACCACATTGGCGGTCTTCCCTTGGCCTTCCACCCATGCGAGGACCAAACGGTCTTCCTCATCTTCGACGATGACATCGATGTGGGGGTGCATCGCCTCGTCTCCGATGGAGTATTGGAAACTCCATGACGAGGAGGAAAACGGTCCGTGAGTGTACATCAACCCCACCCGCTCGATGCCTGTGACGTCTTCTCGATATTCCTGATAGACGATGTGAAGGTATTCCTCGCCCATGGCAACGCCGAGTTGTTGCACATCACCGGGTCGGATATCGATGTTGGACAGGACGGTCACGGGATTGCCCCATGAATTGCCCTTGTCCGGGGTTGATGAGGAGATGACAAAGAGCGACGTGATGTCCTGCCAGGAGCCACTGGTCGAGAGATCACGGTGGTAGCCCGCCAGCACCATCGTGCCGTCGTATTGGTCAAAGGAGAAGCCGTAATAGGCGCCCTCAGAGAGTTTCAACGGTTGCATGTGATAGTGTTTGGGCGTGGTTTTCCCTGCAGCGGAGATGGAGGTCATGGCAATGTCGGTCAACACATAGCCTTCGGCGCTGAGCGAACGTCGGGTCCAAGCGACCTGCACCAAACCGTCGTCCCGTTGGTATACGGCCAATTCGCCGCCCCAGGCTTCCTCGAGCATCACCCCACCGGGCATGCTCAGCGTTGAGGTGACGGTACGTACGTGCAACTCACCGTCCTTGGTGGTGAACAGCAGACCACCATCCTCGAGACCAACGAAATCAACGGGCACCTCGCGGACCGCTAGGGAAACGCCGACCTTTGAACCGAGATACAGGTCGCCAATCGTCACGTTGAATCGCATTTCACTGTGAGCAAGTTCCACGCCAGAACCGCTGAGCACCGCACGGTACGACACGGCACCTTCTTCATCGGCGATGTCGGCAAATCGGGCAAACGTGTAACCGGAGGTGGTGCTGGAACCGGGGACCAAGTTGAGGCCCTGGTCGTCAAGCCGTTGCCAACCGATGCCTTCCATCCAGCGTTCAAGTCCGAGGTTCAGGTTGGTCGCATCGCCCTGGCCGAGGTTGTCCACTCGAAGTTGGATGTCGTAAGGCGAGCCCGGTGCGGGTATTTCGGGCTGTGTGCGTGCCGAGCCCGGAAGGAACCGCAGCATGGGTTGCAGCGGGCGTTCATCGACTTGGAAGGAGAAGGTGTAGACGTTGTTGCTTCGGTCGGGGTCGCTGTATTGTTGCGTTGGGTCGAGGGACAACGTGACGTCGTGAGTTCCCGCTTCCGTGGCCCACCAATACAGCGTGACCTGAACGCTCTCGCCTTGCTCGAGGGAGGTGACTTTGCCCTCAGAGGGGTAGGTCGAGGAGGCGCTGCCTTCCCCTTCAAGCGTGAGGTACACTTCATCGGCATCCATGTCGCCGATGTTCCGCAATCCAAAGCGAACCTCGAGCACCGTTCCTGCCACGGCTGAATTCACCGGTAGACCGCCATCGTAGACCCCAACGGAGCCAGCGAAGGCAAAGTCCGGTGCTGCAGGCAGGTTGTCAATTTCGTAGGTGCGTTTCAACACATCGCTGGCCAGATCACTGGCGTTGACCATCCGAACACTGATTCGATGGGAGCCATCACCAACGGTGGTGGAGTCCCAAGTAAACGACCAGTCCTGTGCCCCCTCTTCTTGGAACGTCAACGTATCACCGACCACCCAATCACCGTTGTCGATTTTGTATTCGATGCGGTCGTGTTCCGTTCCCTCGGTTGAGCCTTCGAATTCGACCAAACCGACCAAAGGAGTGCCAAGCGAAGGTTCGTTGATGGTCACCGACATTCGGGCAAAGCGAATCACACGAAGGTCGACCATGGAAGCTTCACCTTCCGCGTTGAGGGCTCGGGCATAGACGAGCGTGTAGGTCTCATCAGCGTCAACCCAGTCGTCGTCCACCGTGATATCGAAGTACCAATCTTCCACCGTACCGTCGGCCCCCAACCAGTTGGTCAGTTCGGTGCTCTCGCCGTCTTCGTAGAACTGTTCAAACTTGACTTGAACCTCAAGATAATCATGCTCGCTGACATCCGTCGTGCCCTCAACCGAGAGGGTGTTCCCTGACAAATAGAGCGACTGGTTCACCGGCGCAGACATGTCCACGTCGTGTCCCAAGCCATCGCCGCCAGGAGGTGGATCAACAATGACGCCCCCGTTGTCTTCAAGCGGCGTGCAGGTGCGTCCGAGCACCCGGTCAAGCGCACAAGAAGCGTCAACCAAGCCGAAGCCCCACTTGTCGTTCCATCGGTTTGAGACGTCCGGTTCAGAGGCCGAGCCGCGAGCTTCGGAGGAGTTGCGAAGGATGTTGCGCACCGTCTCCGGGTCGAGCGTGTCGTCCGCCTGAAGCATGATGGCGACAATGCCTGAGACGACAGGGGTCGCCATGCTCGTGCCGTCCTTTGAATCGTAATCGTTGTCGGCGAGGGGACGTTCAGGTTGGCCGGGGAAGGAGGGGCCGGTGGCGGCCGTGGCCGACATGATGGCGGTGCCGAAGGCGGTCAAATCCGGTTTCAATTCGTCCCATTCATCGTCGTCGCCGTCGTCCAAACGGGGGCCGAAGTTGGAGTAGGAAGCGATCACATCGTCGGTGCGGTTGACGGAGTTTCGGTCGTTGACCGATCCGATGGAAATTGCACCGTCAGCGCTGGCTGGAGAGGGGACGCGTTTGCTACCGTCGTTACCCATGGCAACCACGCACACGATGCCTGCGTCCCTGGCATCGTTGACCAAGCGGGCCTCTGCACCCGAGCCGTTGTCTCCTTCATCGTCGGGGTTGAGGGGTGTGCCAACCGAACCAAAGGACATCGATGCAACATCGATACCACGGCTGGACTCGTTGTTGCCCCAATCGGTGTTTTTGTTGTTGATCATCCATTGAATACCGTTCAGCGAGGATTGCGAATTGGTGCCACCTGCATCGGTCAGGACCTTGATATCGACCAAGTAGGCACCCATGCCCGTGCCGGTATGCACGCGTTGCGAACCGCCGGTACCGAGAGCCGTGGCAGCCACGTGGGTGCCATGTCCTTGTCCGTCATCAGGATCGTCCGTGCCGTCCGGGTTGGAGGCAGTTGAAGTGGCGTCGTAACCAGCCACCCATTTCTGGTCGTTGTAACTGGTCGCATCGCTGTCCGGCTCATCGTCGATGTCGTCAAAGTCGTTCAAGGCACGGTGCTCGTTGTCAACCCCGGTATCCAGCACGGCGATGACCACGCCTTCGCCGGTGTAGCCGCGGGCATAGGCACTGGCCGTGTACACGTCCGATGGCATGGCCCTTGCAGCCTCTGAAGCCACGCCGTTGAAGGGAATCATCACGTTTTGCATCTCGATGACGACGACGCCGGGAAGCATGTAGATGTCCATGAGCGCACTCACGGGAACCTTGTCCACCACCACGGAATCAATTGATGTCATCACTTGGAACCACGCACCGTTGGAGGTTCCAATCCACCCGTGCTCCTCGAGCACCGACTCAAGTTGGGCCACCTCCTCAGCGTTGGGCGCCCACGCATAATCCACGACGATGGCCACCGTCTTTCGCCCGTCAGGACCGACGATGGCCGTGGGCGAAACCGAGGATTGACCGTCCAAGACTCGTTGCAAGCGATCGTCCATGCCGTTCCAATCCAAATCGGGCCCGTAGGAGAGCCACCACATGTCGGGCTCTTCGGAGGGCCGGTCGCCTCGGTCGATGAGACGTGTCGGACGTTCACACAGGTCCTCGCCGCACATCAAAGGAGGCAATCCTTCGATCAAAATGGGCGGGGCATGCGTGGGAACGGGTTCGCTTTCAACGTCGTTGGAGAGGGCAAACGCACTCACGTCTGCCAGCAAGATGACGGCCGAGAACAGCAAGGCGGCCGCGATACGGCTGGAGCCGTTTTTCCTACCCATCATACCACCTCGCAGTCCCTGTGACGCCTTGCCCACCTTTGATTCTATCCACCGATGTATCACGCCGTCATCCGTTTCAGCGTTAATTTCGGACGGTTGGCCATTCAAAATGCGCTGCGAGTGCAGAGCACTGGACATGCGGCCCGGTACTGCGCTCAACCAAGCCCAGCGGCGCATCGCATTCAGGACACGTGCCAGCATCAGCAAGATGTTCCATCCATGCTGTACGCGTTTCGGGCTCATCGCTGGCCTGGAGCAAATTTTTCATCGTTGAGCGGAGATGTTTGGGCACCTCCAACCCTCGCGCTGTCCACGGGTCGTCGACCGTCCGCAGGTCCACCATCGACGCTTTGATGCGTTTGCGCTTGGCGGATTGGGCGTCTCGATGGCTTGGCCCGCCGTCAACAACACCCAACTCCACCGGCCCGCCTTTGGCAACCCATGGCAACACGGCATAGGCCGCCACAAAACCGCCGATGTGGGCCATGTGGGCAATGCCGCTTGAAACCCCAGATTCCATGGTGGCCAAGGCCCTTGCCAGTTCCAAACCGAAATACAGCAAGGCGATGAGCACCACCGGCCAAGGGCGAATAAGCAACAAGGGGAAAGGAATCTCGTCCTTTGGCCATCCTGCCAAATACGCACCCAGCAAGCCAAACGCCGCCCCGGAAGCGCCCAAGGCCGGCGACATGGACGAGGCGTTGAACATCACCCAGCCCAAGGAGCCTCCCAACAGACCGATGATGTACACCGTTGCGAAGCGGCGGCTACCGAGCCGCTGCTCAAGCGGGACACCGACCAAGGCCAAGATGATGACGTTGCCAAGCACGTGCATGAGATCGCCCTGACTGTGCAAGAAGCCCGCTGAAAGCAAGGTGTGCCAGAACATCGGGTCGGTTGTGCGCGCCGGAACCAGAACGAAATCACTCCACACCCAGTAGTACACCCACCCCCACGAAGCGAACAGTGACCACAACACCTGAACCACGGAGCCCAACAGAACACTGACCGTCACGCCCATCGCCAACGAGGTTTGCGACCGGACAGCGTACACCAACGGTGCGATGACGGCGAGGAACCACAGCACGAGGAGGAACCATTCCGCCGTGTTGAACAGCGTCATGGCGAAGGGCATGGTGTGGGCTCTGGGTCGTCCTCTTTGGAGTTATGCAAGCGGCGTGTGCCACAGGAGGGTTCTTGCAAGAGACCGTGACCCAAGCACCATGGCGACCCCGGTGCTGACCCTTGACCAGGTCGAGGTCCGGCGCGGCATGAGCGTGGTGCTCAAGCAACACACCTTGGAGGTTCATGGCGGAGACCTTGTGGCGCTGGTTGGCGCCAACGGCGCCGGAAAATCCACCCTGCTCGAAACTGCCGCCACCCTGTTGCCGCTCGAGCACGGTCACGTCAAGCACGGAAGCGTGGTCGTCATGGACGCAGAAGGGCGTCGGACAACCGGCCCGCATACCGTTGGCGTGGTGCTCCAAAAAAACGGGATGCTGGGCAGTGAAGTGGTCGAAGAACACCTGCTTCTGGCGTGCTCCAAAAGCGGTTCAAGCATTGATGTGCATCCCTTTCTCGAAGCGTTGAATCTGCGCCATCGTGCACAGGATTTGGTGGCCCATCTCTCGCAGGGGCAAGCGAGGAAAGTGGCTGTTCTGGCGGGGCTGTTGCCGGCATTTGCGAGCCAAGAACCCTGTCTCGTCCTGCTGGATGAGCCGGCCGCAGGCTTGGACGATGAGGCGGTCAACACCGTCTGCCAGTGGATGGCTCAGCTCCGAAAAGAGGGGCATGCCCTGTTGGTTTGCACGCACGACGAGCGCATCCGACGGCAAGCCACATCCATCCACGACGTGAGCGAACAGACCTCCACCGCACAAACACCTGAAGACGCATCGGCCATGGTGACGTCAACCTCTGTCTCAACACGCCCCATCTCGCGTGGCGCCTTTGGCGTGCAAACCCACCTGCGTACCATGCTGTGGCTCAACACCAATGGAATGGCAGCCCTCTTGACGCTGGGGGTTCTGCTTTCCCTGGGCTCCTTTATGGACGGGTTCTCGGCCATGCAACGCTTGGGAGCAGTGCTTGCGCCAGCACTGGCTGCTGGCCTTTGCGGTGAACCACTCGTGGCCGCCATGCGTGAAGAACGAGCCTCAACCTGGTGGCGTGCCATCGACGGCGGTGTGCCGCACGCCAGTTGGTTGCCGTTTGTCTTGGGTGTCGCCATCACCGCCGTTTCGACCGTTGGCCTGCAACAACCGCTGACCCTCGAGCACCTTGCCGTGGGTGGGGGACTGTGTTGGACGGTGTGGCACATGGTCCGTTGGTCTCAACGCTCGACTGAACGACTTGCACGGCCGCAAGCGGCACTCATCGGCTTGCTGACACCCGTCCTCATCTTGCCCTATGCGCTGCTGTTGGATTTCTTGACACGATGAAAGCACCAAGTTCAAGGAGGAGGCGCATGAGCCGGCATCATGCGGTTTGGGAACGCTTTGTTGTTCCTTGGTTTCGGCGGGTTGGGGACGACCTTGTTGCTCGCTCTGATATGGGCGCCCAGCGTCTCCATCGACGCTTTTGAATCACCTGCTGCACAACGAATATTCTACTGGCACGTCCCTGCTGCTTGGGCTGCGTTCATTGCCTTTGGCGCCTTGTTCATCGGTTCTGCCGGATGGTTGTTCAAGCGGTCCGAGAGGATGTGGCGCCTTCACGTGGCAGGGGCCGAAGCGGGGTTGGCCACCGGTTTGATGACCGTGTGGTCAGGGTGCGTTTGGGGGGCCGCCGAATGGGGCACGCCTTGGGATTGGACCGATGTCCGCCTCAACACCTTTGGCCTCCTCACCTTGCTGGCGATTTACGTCGTTCTTGGGCGCAACAGTCAGCCCGACGGTGTGGAAACGCGAGACACCTTCGCTGCCTTTGGCCTCTATGGCTTCGTGTTGGTCCCGGTCACGTATGTCGCCACACGGATCTGGACGATTCGCCATCCCGGCCCCGTGGTGGCGACCGGAGAAGGAAGTTCAATCAACAGCGACATGGGGTTGGTGCTGCTGTTCGCAGCCATTTCGTTCACGGTGTTCATCATCGGCCACATCGCGGCATCCATGCGGCTCACCGCAATGGAGCAACGCCTTGAAGAACTGCAGCATGCTATGGACGGGTGAGCACCATGGAGGGCATGACATACCTGGCTATCGGATACTTCGGGATGCTGGTCGCCATCGCCTTGTGGACCTACACGGTGGTGCAACGTAGCCAGCGTCTTGAACAACGCTTGGCCTCCATGGAAGCAGCGCTGCCCGCTGGCGGCGAGCAAACGCCCGCAAATGACGACGAGTGAACACCAAGCCAGCGCACACCTTCATAGTGCCCAGCCCGACACCGAGACGGGAAGGCGCATGTCAACGGACCTCGGTGGAGAATTCTGTTTGGCCTGCGGGGCCGACCCACCGCTGTTTGGGGACCGCATGTGCGAACCCTGTTTGAGAGCACGAACCGTACTTGCAAAGGTCCCGGAAAACGTCCCCTGGGTCCGGTGCGCGCGTTGCGGTATCGTCGAGATTGAAGGCAAATGGGAAAGCACGACAGAAGCCGAAATTTGGGATGAATTGCTGCACCGCAACCTCGTGGTCCACGAACGTGCGGAGGACCTTCAACTGGCCATGGAGCCCGTCAAAGTGTCGGACCGTCACACCTTGCTCCACATTCAACTCGAAGGCGTCATTGACGACTTGCTGTTCCAAGAAGAGCACACCATGCGCGCTCGGATGGCCAACGGGGTGTGCCTGACCTGCACGCGAAGAGCAGGCAATTACTTCGAGGCGACGGTGCAATTGCGTTCCAGTGCGCGCCGTCTCACAGAATCGGAATTCCAGCGCTTGAGGGCCACCCTCGATGATGTCTTGGACAAACTTTCCGACGACCCGATGTTCTTCATCACCAACGAAGGACCCGTGACCGGTGGATACGACGTGGTGTTGGGAAGCAAGGGGCTGGCCCGTGCCTGGGGCCGGCATTTGGTCTCAGAATACGGAGGCATGGTCGTTGAAACCAATTCCACGGTTGGGCGCAAGGACGGTGTCGACGTCACGCGCCTGACCTTGTTGTACCGCAAACCGGGCTACGAAATCGGCGACGTGGTCGCATGGCGAGGGCAACTGTGGAGGCCATCTGCGTGGACAAAAGAAGGTGCGATCATGGAACGGGTCGAACGACAGGAGCGAACGGGTGCCAGTTGGAGAGACCTCGAGTCGGCCAACGTGGTGGCGCAACTCCACGAAGCCTTGGAAGTTGAGTTCATCAACGAAGATGCGTCGGTGGGCGAATTCCTCGACCCCAACACGTGGAACATGGATTCGGTTCGACTCCCCTACGATCACACTCCTGGCCGAAAGGGCCTCCTCGTTCGCCACGAGGATGCGTGGCTTGCTCTGCCCTATTTGACCGTTGATTCAACACCACAACAGGAGGAAGCATGATGGAACCTGATGTACACGAAGAAGGCCCCACCTTGGTGGATTTGGCACAACGGTTGGACAGCGAAGACATGATTGGCTTTTTGCGCCAAACCGTGAACGACCTTCGGCGAGGCTTCGCCGCCGTCAACGCCGAGGCTTTTCCTTGGTTGGATGGACTCAGACAAGCCCCTTGGACCGGTGTGCTCTGCTTGGGGATGGGAGGAAGTGCCGCCGGCGGGGATTTCCTCGCTGCCTTGACCTCGCAGCACGGGCACTGTCCTGTCGTGGTTCACCGAGATTACACCCTGCCAGCATGGTTTGACCCAACATGGTTGGTGCTGGCGACCAGCCACAGCGGCAACACCGAAGAAACGGTGCGTGCCGCCCATCTGGCCTTGCAAAACGACGCCACCGTCATCGTGATCGCCACGGGAGGTGAACTTGCAGGCCTTCCAGAACTCTATCCCAACTGCCATTTGATTCCCAGCATCGGCGGACAGCCTCCACGAACGGCCTTTGGCCACCTCTTTTCTCGGCAGGTCGCCTGTTTGGAACACCTCGGCTTGATGCCCACCATGGCGCACGAACAGCGTGAAGCCATGTTTGAGCGCCTTCAAGCCAGCAACGAACATTTCGACGCACTCGCCCAACCCGAGGGTGACATCGCTTTGCTGGCGGCCTCGTTGATGGACCGACCCATGGCGGTGCTCGGGCCAACTGAACTCGGTCCAGCACTGAATCGATTCAAGAACCAGATGAATGAAAACGCTGCTCGCTTTGTACGCACGGGCACCATCCCTGAGATGAACCACAACGAGAGCGTGGCCTGGGGTGGTGTCGGAGACGACGGGGACCCCTCGGCCGACGAGCAGGCGTTGTTGTTGCTCACCTGGAACGGCATGCACCCTCGTGTTCAGCAACGCTTGGATTGGATGGTGGCTCACGCCACCACGGAAACGGCCTGGAACCTGGTTGGCGAAGGTGAATCCCTCCTGGAGTGCTTGCTGTACCACTGCTTGGTGATGGATTGGTTGTCCACAACGTTGGCCTTGCTCCATGGAAAAGACCCGTCGGCGATTGCACCTATTCGCGCCTTGAAAGCCCACCTTGATTCGGTTCAGTAAAGTGGTCCGCAAATCAAGCGAGGGTCGGGGTACGCCTCAAGGGCTGCGCTGCGGTGTTCGCCCGCCACGACGCCCGGCAAATCTCCGTTCTCGGGTGGTTTCCAGGCCAGTTGAACGTGCACGTGGGGCGGCCATCCACCGTTTTCTGATTCATCACCCATCCAAGCAAGCACCTCGCCTTGTTCAAACCGGTCGCCGACCTTCCACCGCTCAAGGGTGGCCATGCTCAGATGGCCGTACAGAACCCAAAACGTGACCGGCGTCTCACTGAGGGGCCCGCCAACACGGTCGGGCAACGCAAGATGATGTTGGGTGATGAGGGTGGGTCCGTAGGAACCGTCCTCGTCGTTGAGGGCCACCGCGTAAACGGCCCCCGGGCCGAAGGCGTGGATGGGCGTACCCACCGGCGCTCCGAGGTCCAAGCCAACGTGATGATCGCGAACGCCGTCAAACAACTCGGTGGTGTACATGGCGGGACGGTGTTCATCGTAGCGGCCGACGGTGAAGGTGTAGGGGGCGTCCCAGCCGTTGGGTTGGGGGCGTGAGAAATCAAACACCCAGTACGGTTGGTCAAAGATCACCGTTGGGTGAAATGGAAACCGGTCGCTGGAGGCCACAGGGTGAGGAGATGGGCGAATCTACTTGAGGTTTCGGAGAAGCATGAAAACATGACCTCACCGTGGATGACCATGCTCGGTAGCATCGTCGTCTTGCTCGGCGTGAGCATGTTGCCGGGATGGGCGCTTGCTTCCATCCTCGACGGGAGCGGAGACCGGGTTCGAAAAACGCTGCTTGCACCGGGACTTGGCCTGTTGGTGGCGTACGGGTTGAACGGGACGCTTCTTCTTCTCGATGTGTGGTCCGTTTGGCTGGCTTGGCTGGCGATTTTCGTGACCAACGTGCTGGCCTACAAGATCGTCAACACGCGGCATGAAATCGTGGCCCAACGAAGCCACTGGCAACGCCTTGAGGCTGCCATGCACGGTGAGGTTGCTGAAGATTCAGAAGCGCCGAGCCTGAGCCGTGAGGCCGAGATTCAACTGCGGTTTCAAGCTGAGCGCAACATCCCGTTGTTGGTCGTGGGGGCGGCCATCTCCCTCACCGCGTTGGTCAGCCCTGTGTTGCAACCGTTGCCCTTTGGCGTGGACTGGATTGGGTTTTCCATGCTCACACAACAGATGATGCTCGAAGGCTCGCTCGTCCTCGCAGGCACCAACGAAGGTTTCTGGACCTACCCCCCTGCTTACCCGTCGACGGCTGCATGGCTTGCCGCCACGACCGGTATGAATTCAGGCGTGGCCGTGTTCCAGCTGGGACACTGGACCTTGTTTGTTCTGCTCCTCGGGCTGATGGGCAGTCTTGACCGCCACGGCGCTGGCGCCCAGGCCATGCTCGCCATGGGTCTTGGCATTGGGTTGTTTGCAAAAACCTTCGATTCGGGCTACCCCAGCGTCGCCAGCCAATTGGGAATGATCGTCGGTATTCTGGCGTTGTTGCGCCCTGCAGAGCAGCGCCAAAAGCACCACACGCTCGGGGTGTGCCTCGCGTTGTGGTGCGTGGCGTTGATTCACCCCACCGGCGCCATTTACCTCGCCTTGTTGTTGCTCGCACACGTGCTTCACGGACTCTCGTTGCAAAACGAAGAACATCGAGAATGGGTTCGAAAGGTGGCGTATGTCGCCTCGGGGTTCATCACCGTGGGCTTTGCCGTAGCCCTGTTGGTCATCGCCCCTCGACTCTTTGACGAGGCCGTCTTTTCGGAATATGGCTGGCAGGGCGGACGGCCGATGCTGGTCTACAACGGTCCGTTGCTTGCGGTGGCGGCCGTGGCCGCCTTCTGTTTACGAACCACGGTTGAAGGACGCATCACCACCACGTGGTTTGCGTTGTTGTGGTTGCTCAGTTTGGTGCATTTGGTGGAAGGGTTGCAAAACATCCCCGTTCTATCGCTGCTCTCGTACACCCTGTATTCGATGGCGCTCCATGCATTCCACGTGCCGCTGGCCGTTCTGGTGGCCTTGTGGTGGTCACGCACAACTGAATTGACGCCCCACGACGAATACACGTCTCCCTCGCTCGTGAGCATGCCTCGTTCGGTGGCGTGGGGGCTCACTGCCCTGGTGGTCGTCGCGACCGTGGTGGCCAACGCCGTCGCCTTTCAACTCGCAGAACACGACGAGTTGCTGGCCGTGTCGCCCGGTGACCTTGAGTTGCGAAGCGTGTTGGCCGACATGGAAGGCAGCATCTACACCGAAAACATGCATTGGGGCTATGTTTGGGACGCTCCCCAAGGCGTCAGCACCACCTCGATTCCAACGCTCGGCTTGGTGCACTTGACGCAAAGCGAACAGGCTGCCGCAACACGAGCGTTGTATGCCGACAACGTCTCCTATTTCATCGCCAACGACATGCTTCACGCCTTGAGCTCGCCTTTGGGCACGGTGCAGTGGACGTTGGCTGCCTCTCCGTATTGGTCTCCTCTCGTCAAGGCAGACGGGGCGACCTTGTGGCAACTCGACCCCGAAGGAAACGCCGAGGTTCCGGTGCTCCAAGGTATCGATGAGGCGGATTGCGATGCTTGCACCACACGGGTGGATCCTTGGCAGCATCACAAGTTCCGCGACCCGTTGGGTTTGGGCAACGATCGTCCTTTCCTGCCCGAGGGAACGGTGGGTGTGGTGTCCGTTGGACCACCGGCGGGAGCCGTTGAGGCATGCTTGACCTACGAGGTCATCGGCCAACCGAAAGCCATCTACCTACAGGCCTCGGGCGGGCTCGAACGCCCGTTTCACAGCCTGCAAACCAGCGCCGGCTACCATCAAGCGTGTGTCGGCGTCGACAACGCTTCTGCCCTTGAGACCTTCACGCTGACCTGGAAGAGTGACGAAGCCAGTCGCTGGGTCAATCCACTCGGCCTTTCGGGGAGGGATACGGTGCTGTTGGACCAAACCGGGTTGAAACTTCAGTGGCTTGAATGGCAGACCTCCTCCGGTGGGCAAACCCCTTGAGGGGAAACCCATACCCGCCACCATGCAGCGGTTGGTGGTGCTCCTTCCGGTGCTGAACGAAGCGCTGGGCCTGCAATGGGTGCTCGAGCGTATCCCCCACGAGGCCTTGAAGGCGAAGGGGTACGAAACCACGGTGCTCGTGATGGACGGTCATAGCACCGATCGCACCGAAGAGGTGGCGTCGTCCTTCGGCGTGTTGTTCATCGACCAGGACGATGACGGCAAGGGGAGCGCTATTCGACACGGTTTCCGCATGGCCGTTGAACTCGAGGCGGACGCCGTGGTCATGTTGGACGCTGATGGCACCTACAACCCAAGCGAAATGCTGGCGTTGCTGGTCGGCTTGAATGACGAAAACGTCGTCATCGGCGACCGGCTCAACGGTGATTTGGCTCCCGATGCGATGACGAGAACAAACTACGTCGGCAACCGCCTGCTGACATGGATGGCCTCGGCGATTTACGGCTCCATCAGTCTGGATGTTTGTTCGGGGTATTGGGCTTTCAGTCGAGGGGCCATCGAGCGGCTTCGGCTGAACAGCGTCTCGTTTGAAATCGAAGCCGAAATGTTCGCCAGCATGGTTCACCAACGCGTCCCGTTTCGCTACCGCCCCATCTCCTACCGCGCCCGTCTTGGGGAAGCCAAATTGGGGTCAACCGCAGACGGTTGGAAAATCTTCAGGAAACTCATCACTCGCCGCGTCTTCCCCTCTCCTCTGATGTGAGGACCTGCCAAGACCTCAAAGGGAGATGATGGGTGGCATGGTCGTGCAACAGCGGAAAGCGGTGGTGCTTGGGGCAGGCGGGCTGGTGTCACAGCGTCTGCAACAACGGCTGGCCAACCACCCTTGGTTCGAGCTTGCCGCCGTGGCGGGTTCGCCACGATTTTACGGACAGAACCTTTCGAGCGTCCCTTGGATTTTGGATGAAGAACGCCCTGCCATGGTCGACCATACCGTTGTGGATGTCACCGACACCACCGTGATGAAGGGCCTGGCTGACGAAGGCGTTTGTGTTGCCTTTTCTGCTCTTCCGACTGAAGAAGCCGAACGCCTTGAACCGCTGTGGGCGGCCCACGGCATGACGGTGTTTTCCAACGCCAGCGCTCACCGACGAAAAGACGGTGTCCCCTTGGTGATTCCTGAACTCAATCCAGAAGACCTGAACGATGCTGCTGTTGACGACAAGTTGGGGCTTGTTTGTGCGACCAACTGCACCTTGTTGCCTCTCATTTTTCCGCTGGCTGCCATGAACGCTGCCTTTGGCCTCGAACAGTTTGCGATGCGAAGTGAGCAAGGCCTCTCCGGTGGAGGTCATCCGTTCATGATGCAGGCGCTCAAAGAAGGGAGCGTCGCGCCCGACATCCCAGGTGAAGCCGAAAAAACCGACGCAGAGTTTCGCCACATCCTTCGATGGACGGGAACCTCCGACGTGGTCTGCTCGCGCGTCATGCGAAAGGACGGTCATCATGTCTTCGTGGAAGCCACGTTGGCTCAAGAGGTCTCCCCGCAGTCTGTTGAAGCAGCCATCAAGGAATGGGCTTCGATGTACCATTATCCATTGCTACCGAGTTCACCGTACCGGCCGATCATGGTGGTTGATGCGATCGACCCACAGGCGCATTTGTTTGGCAACGGCGATGCCTTCGAGGCATCACCAAACCCAGCCGAGGACCTCAAGGCGGGGATGGCCGTGGTGGTGGGGAACATTCGATGCAGTGGGCCAAACACCGTTCACTTCGAAGCCTATTCGCACAACACGTTGCGCGGGGCTGCAGGGGGCGTGGTGTTCCTTGCTGAGATGGCCTGTGCCATGAACCTCGTTTGACCAACAACGAGCACCCGCAGGGTAAAAGGTCGGGACCACCTCCTCCTCATCGGTGCCGCCATGGGTCTAACCGCCATGATACCCGACATGACCATCGGTCAGTTGACCACCGAAGCATCGGCTCGGTGGGGCGAGATATGGGACCCGCACGCCACGCGCATGACCGTGCTCTTGCTTTGCCCGAGAAAAGAGCGGAAAATGATGGAACTGCACGGCGATATGGTCGAGCACGGCCAACCGGTGATGACCGTGTTTCATCGACCAAGAGCAGAAGCACCGCTGCTTGAAGAGCAGGGGTTTGACACCCGTGCAGCCTCGTTTCAATTCGTCGACATCGCCACCGCTGATCTCGGCGTCTGGATGCAACAACTCGTCAACACCGAAGGTTGGCTGCGTGGGACCGTGGAGTTGGCCTCCACTCCGTTTTCGGTTGGTTTGCCCACGCAGCGGCCGTTTGAAGCCGTCCAAACCCTGTGTTTCCGCCACCCATCGCTTCCCGCTTTGGAACGCTATTTCCTTCCGTTCCCGCCGCATTCACTTCCCGGTAAATGCTTCGTGAGCCTGCCTCGTCGAGCCGCAGCCGAAATGGCTCGCCAGCAAGCCGAGGTCTTGGGCATTGGCCGTCTTGAAAAGCCCAAACCAGAACCTGCGCCGGAACCTGCACCTGCGCCAGCGCCAACGCCGGTTGTAGAGGAAGCACCGCCAGAACCTGTTCAAGAGGAGGCAGCACCCGCCGCAGAGGAAGCAGAAACCTCTGAAGCGACGGTGGAGGGCCCAGTGGACGAACAACCTCCTGCCGAAGAGGCAGCTTCGGTACCCCTGCCACCATCGGCAACACCTGTTGAAGTGGTTGACGTGCCTGTTGAGGACGTGGCGGCCCCTCTTCCTCCTTCACCGGATGAACCCCCGTCTGAAGCCGCCCTTGCAGCCGAAGAAGCGACCGGAAACATCGCGCTGCCTGAGGTCGAAGAGGAACCCCCTGCAGAGGTGTCCGAACTCGAAAGTGAGGTGCGAGCGTTTTTCCAAGAACTCATCGATGGTGGGGTTCAACCGTCCGAATTCATGGACGACCCCCGATGGGAAGACCTCAACGAGCGTTGCATCGCTGAAGGGCTGGAATCATGGCCCATCCTTCTGGAAATGACGGCCATGGGCTGAGAAGATTCAAAACGAGGCGCCACCACCGAAACCACGAGGGAGCAACATGGGATTCTGCGTCAACTGCGGCCAACAACATCCTGATGGCACCCGCTTTTGCCGCTTTTGTGGAAACCAGCAGCCAGGTGAACAACTGCTCCAACGCCTCCGTGTTGAGGCCCAACAAATCCACAGCATGCGCTTGCAAATGCAGAGCCAACCACCCCAAGGAAACCCGTATCAACAGCGTCGCTGGTGATGCGAATGCGCCCCAAGCACCTTGCGATGGCGCTTTCAAAACTCAAACCGCACCCCTGTGCAGATGTTTCGCTTGAGCAATACGCCACAGAAGGCGACCTTGCCGCCTATTGGATGTTGGCCGTGGACGAACTGGACGGCATGGATGGTCGGGTTGTGGCCGATTTGGGAGCTGGGAACGGTATCCTCGGCGTGGCATGCCTGATGTTAGGAGCAAGCCACGTGCACTTCGTGGAATGCGACAAGGCGGCCTTGGAAGTCCTGGGCCAGAATCTTGCCTCGCTCGATGCATCACTGCAGGATTGTTGGACCGTTCATTCAAGCACCATCGGCACGGACCCGCTTGACCTGACGGGCGTTGATATCGTGGTGATGAACCCTCCTTGGGGGGTTCAAACAGCCAAGGCGGATCGCCCGTTTCTCCATGCTGCCTTCACCAGTCCAGCGAGCGCCATTCACCTTCTCCACAGCGACCGTGCGACCCATGTTGCCGCGCTTGGCAACGACCACGGATGGGACAACGAAGCCGTGCTGAGAACGACGTTTCGTCTCCCTCCCCTCTACGCTCATCACGCCAAGCGAACCGCTTCCACCGACGTGCAATGCTGGCGCTTTCATCGTCCAGGCGATGCCCGACTGCCGAGCGAAGACGAGGCGTGACGGATAAGGGGGGTTCAAAAGGAGGGAACCCTCGCCCTCGATTAGCGAACGGTGTGCGACCCACCTCGGGCCATGCCTGCACATGGAATGAGAAACATGACGGCGAGCCTCGTCACCCCAGGAAGCATCATCGCCCAAGAGGGTGAACACGAACACGGCGAAGGGACAGCCTTGGCCGATGGAAACATTGTCTCGACCGTCGTTGGTTATGTCCATGTCGAAGGCGGCACCATCAGTGTCACGTCAAGCAGAGCGATCGTTGCCCCCGAGGTGGGCGATACCGTGCTGTGTGAGGTCGTCAAACTGAATGAGAAAAACGGTGAAGCGATGGTCCTCTGCGTGGAGGGTAAACCCGGTTCGCTGCAGCCCCAACACCTCTACGGCCAGTTCTTCGTGACCGGTCTGGTTGACCGCTTTATGCACCAAACCTCCGATGCGTTGCGCCGACGCGACGTCTGCCGCGCCGCTGTCAAAGAGGTGGAGCCTGTGCTTCGCCTTGACTTCAGGGAACGCAACGATTGCGGTGTTCTTCACGCCATTTGTCCGCCGTGTGGCGACACCCTTCAACCCGAACTCGACGGCGACTGGAACGTCAAGTGTCCCACGTGCGGCTACCAAGCCTACCGCGCCCTCGCCGACAACTACGGGGCGGGTTGGGCCGAATTGGACCAAGGTGCCAGCGCACTCAACAACGCCGGCAAGCGCTGGGGTGCAGCGGCAGAAGCCATGTTCAGCAAGGGCCCTGCCGGCCGAGCAACCTTCATCGCAGCCGATGTCCGAGAAGACGGCCGTGAGCGTTCCTACTTCCGGTTCGAAGGCGAGGGAGGTGGCCGAGGGCGCCAACAAAAGGCAGCCCCAGGGACCCGCTTGTTCGTTGGTGGCCTACCACGTGAAGTCGGTACTGACGAACTTCGTGAACTGTTCAAGGCCCACGGCGACATGACCGACTGCATTGTGCTGACCGACGACGCCGGCGTGAACCGCGGCTTTGGCTTCGTGACCTACGCCGAGAAAGCCATGGCGGACGCCGCCATCGCTGCCCTTGACGGCCATCGCATCAACGGACGCAAGATCGGTGTTCGTGACGCTGACGACGACAAGAAGAAGGACAAGAAAAAGAAAGAGCCGCAAGGTCTCAAACTTTACATCGGCAACCTGCCTTTTTCAGCCACAGCCGAGCAACTCCAAGCCCTTGTCGCTGCCCATGCCACCGTGAACGAAGTGGTGCTTGCGACCGGACCGGGAGGCAAGGCCAAAGGCTTCGGGTTTGTGTTCATCGCTGAGGAAGACAAAGGCAGCGACGTGGTCGCCGCCCTGAACAAAACCGAAATTGACGGACGAACCATCAAGGTCGACATCGCCAATGCCAAAGGCGGTGACAAGGGTGGACGCTCCGGCGGTGGAGGCGATACCGGTGGCAAATCAGCTCGTGAACTCCAAGCCATGCGGGAAGAAGCCGATGGTGGCAAGAAGCGCCGACGACGACCCCGCCCGAAGAAGGATTGAAGGTGGCGCCCCCGCCCCTTGAGCCATGGTTGAATCGTCCGAGCCACGCTGGTTGGTGTTGGACGGCTACGAGGACGAACCGGCTGCGTTTGGCGTACCGCCCTATGTCGGATTCCACATCCGCTATGTGTGCGGTGTCCTCCAATCGGCCGGCATCGACTACGAGTACCTGACCGTCGACCGCTATCGACAAGCCCTCAAAACCGAGCCCGAATCGATTGAACGGCGCCTGAAGAATTGCCTCGGCGTGGTGTGCATCGCTGGAGCGGTTGTTCCGGGAAAATATCTTCGAGGCACGCCCATTTCACTCAACGAAACCCAAAACCTGATCCGAAGCCTGCCTCACGGCACGCCAGCGTTGTTTGGCGGTTGGGCCATTCGTGGCTGGAAACAACAGGGTTGGACGCCGCTGCGACCCAACCTGTTTCTGGCCGTTCAAGACACCGATGCCACCCTCCACCACTTCCTCGAAAAAGGCGAGTGGAAGCACCAGCGCCGAACGGCCGAGCAGTGGACGGCATGGGCCCAAGCGGGTGCGGCCAGTAAAGCCGTGACCGACCATCCCGACCTCGGAAGCAAAACCCAGCCAGGGGCCGTTAACCTACGAAGTCGAGGTCTACCAGGGATGTGTTCGCTACAAGCGAGGGTGCAAATTCTGCATTGAGCCCAAGAAAGGCGTGCCGATTTGGCGGACACCGGAAGACATCATCGAAGAGGTTCGCATCGCCCATGACGCCGGCGTGCACCACGTTCGCCTTGGCGGTATGACCGACACCTACACCTACATGGCCGAGGGTGTTCGTGAACTGGAATACCCCGTTCCAAACCCCGAACCGATTGCCAAGCTCCTTCACGGTCTACGAGAAGACGAGCGACTCGGCATCCTTCACACCGACAACGGCAACCCGTCCATCATTGCGGAAAACCTCGAACCCTCGGAGGAGATCACCAAGACGCTCGTGGAAACCCTGTCGGACGGGGCCGTACTCTCCTTTGGTCTGGAATCGGCCGATCCCAGCGTCCACGAGGCCAATTGGCTCAATTGCGACCCTGCTCAACTCAAGACGGCGATTCACCTCATCAACAAACACGGCAGCGTGCGGGGCGAGCGAGGCCTGCCCAAACTGCTGCCTGGACTCAACTTCATCGCCGGCCTCAACGGCGAAACCGAAGCGACCTACGGGATGAACATGGACCTGCTTCGAGACATTCGCAGCGAGGGTTTGCTCCTGCGGCGCATCAACATTCGACAGGTGGAAGGCGAGGGCTTCCAAGAGGTCCCATCCGAGGCCTTCGCCTCGTTCAAAACAGCGTGCAGAGACGAAATCGACAAGCCGCTTTTGGAGGCATTGTTCCCGCTCGGCCACATCATCCACGACGTCCACTGGGAATCCCACGACGGGCGAACCCGCCTGCCGGTTCACGAAACCGACCTTCACCGTGCCCCGGAGGTTCACGGGAAAGCAGGCATCACCTTCGGACGGCAAATCGGCGCCTACCCCATTCTGGTGGGCGTGGAATACAAGATTCCGCTCGAGACCCAGTCCAGCGTGATGATCACCGGCCACGGGGCTCGTTCCATCACCGGTGTGGAGGTGGGCCTTGACCCGATGACCGCCTCGGAAAAGCAACTCGAAGCGATTCCGGGCATCGGCAAAAAATCGGCGTGGAACCTGGTAGCGAAACGAGCAAAATTGCTCTCCAAAGGCAAGGAATTCAGCGTTGAGCATTGGTTTGAAGGGGCCGATGTGCCACGAAACGACGCGATTCGGCACATTTTCGGGTGATTTTATATCCTGTCCGCTTGTCCAAGAAAACATGAACGCCCGTGTGCTAACCTTGACCTTGATGTTGGTCTTCTCGACTTTTTCATCGGTTTTTGCCCCTGAACCAATCGCCGTTTTGGACGAACCCGTTGTGCCTCAGCACGCAGGCAACACCGTGGATTGCGGCACGAACGCCTCGAACGTTTCCTTTGAGGTCGAAGCCTATCAGCCCGTCTGGAACCGATACGACACCGTTTCGGCGTTCTTGGACACCTATTGCGGGGTGTGGTGGGAGACGTACCGCGTGGATTGGCTTCTCGTTTCACAAGACAACAGCTCCGTCATCGATTACGGGCAATCGACGTTCACCACCAACAACTCAAGCGTGACCTACCACCCAAATCACACGGACCACTTCAACGAAGTGGACGTCCACTTCCATTACATGGACACTGGGAATTATTCGATTTCGGGTGAGTTCTATGTTTTGGACAACACCACGTGGACATGGCTTGCGAACGTCTCGAACACCTTCCAGGTCAACAGCACCGATTCAACCACGGCCTGTGGCTACAACGATACCCTTGTTTCGATGGAAACCGATATTTCATCCAACTTCTACTTCGAAGGCGCATCGGCGTATCCGTGGTCGGACATTGAGTGCCCGGTACTTGGTACCCCTTACGGATACAGTTGGGAACTCTTTGACCAAAACTCATCCGCCGTGTTTCAAACCGGTTGGAGCAATTTCACGGCCTCTTGGCAAAATGTCCATCCTTTCAGCGATGGCTCCGGCATCTACCATGACATCAACATCGCCGTCCACAACCTCACCGAAGGCGTCTATACCTTGTCCACTGTGCTGACCCTCAGCAACGGCTCGTACGTGGATTCGGCGAACCTCACCTTCCAAGTGTGGGCCAACAACAGCGGAGGAGGCAACCAAACCAACACCGGATGCGGCTACAACGCCTCATCGTTCTCCATCTCGAGTTGGTATTCACCCGTGCCGACCTATGACGGCGACACACTGAACGCCACCGTCTACACCAACTGCAACCTCTTGAACACCACCATGGCTTTGTATTACGGAATTTCAAACTCAACCACCTGGCTCGCCTCCGGTAACTGGACATGGACGGCGACGAGTTTGAGCGACACGTTCCACATTGAGGTGGCCAACATCCCGGCTGGAACCTACGAGTTGACCGTGAATGCATATTATGGTTCAAGCTACACCCTCAACTACAACACCACCATCACCGTGCTGGCCAACAACAGCGGCGGAGGCAACCAAACCAAC
>JALRLQ010000080.1 GCA_023254365.1 Candidatus Poseidonia sp.
CTTTTTACGACCATTTTTACACCCCGGATCGCCCACCAACATCAGACCTGTAGTCCATTCAGGCGGGCCCGACGGGGTTCGAACCCGCGACCATCGGATTAAAAGTCCGACGCTCTACCTGACTGAGCTACAGGCCCAATGTAGCAACTTGGGCTTTTTGTCCGACCTGCATGGTGTTCTTATACGTTTCGGGATGGGCGTGAGCCATAGCCAAGGCTGCTCCGTCCGACATAGGCTGGAGGTCGCAGGTCATAAACCTGCTCAAACTCCCCAAAAACACCAATTTGAGGCAAAAACCCACACGCATAGGCTCATCAAAGACGGTTGGTTCGACATGACTGTGCCCTCAAAACCCCCCTTCGATGTTCAGCACGCCGAGCGCGAGTTGGAACACCTCCGAAGGTCCTCAACACACGTGGATTGGCACTCGCCTGAAGGGTCCGTGTTTTCCCTCACTGTTCCGCCCACGGTCTACCCGCCTCGAGAAGACACCGATCTTTTGGCGAAGGTCGTTTCTCAGCAAGCCGCAGGGAGAGGTCAACGATGGTTGGAAATCGGGACGGGTAGCGGGGCGCTCAGCGTGTATGCAGCCAGTCGAGGGTACAAGGTGACTGCTTGCGACATCAACCCCTATGCCGTGGCAAGTACCCGGGCGAATTTGTCGCTGCACGGGTTTGTTGGAGAGGTCCACGAAGGAGGGCCTGGACCACGTCTCGACGGTGGAAAACACCAGTGGGGGGGCCATCGTTCGTACGACATCGTTGTGTGGAATTTGCCCTATCTTCCCGCCTCTGAAATGGAAGGTGAGCGCTTGGGTCCCATGGAAGAGGCGGCGTTGGTGGACAACGATGAGGTCGGGTTGTATTCGAGGTTCCTTCAGGAACTCCGTGACGGTTCCTTGTTGGCCCCTGGCGCTCTTGCCCTTGCCGTCGTCTCGTCAAAGAAAGACGGAGATACTGCTTGCGAACAAGCGTGGGTTCAAGGTTTGGCTGCCAGCGTGTGTGCGATTCATGTGTTCGAGAGCGGAGAGGAATTGGCGGTGGTCAAAGTGTGGAAACCCTACGAGCATTCAATGTTGAGGGTTGAAGCGTCGGTCAGCAGCACCAACGAGGTGCTGTTGAATGAAGACTCCAACGAAGGCACCAGCTTACGCGCGCTCGTTCAGCATCAAGGGCGTGGTCAGCGTGGCAGAAGCTGGACGTCGACCGAAGGTGCCCTGCTCGCATCATGGGTGGTGGGTCAGACAGCCGGAAGGTCGTTTGGAACCATGGACCAGGTCAACGTTGGCGCGATGTTAACCCGTTTGCTCCGGTTCCTCGGAAATGGCTCAAGCGAAACGGTGTGTCTAAAGTGGCCCAACGATGTGTTTGTGAAGGATGTTGCACACCAACGTTGGCAAAAAACCGGGGGTGTGCTCTTCGAGGGCAAAACCCAAGGCGACGACACCAGAGTGGTGCTCGGCATTGGCATCAACACGGTTCACGATGCCAGCGCTTCCTTTGGGGGGCTCGATCTTCTCGGTCTCGACGTGCGGCCGAACGACCTGCACAAGATGGTTCACGCCATGGTGGCATCCCTTTACGAATCGGCGCGGGGGCGCTCAAACGAATCATCGCTTTCGGTGGCTGTTCTCAACGAGGAGGTCGAATGCGGAGTGAAGCACCTTGGCCCAGTTTTCTATAGAGGCGTTATGCAATCGGTTGAGGGTCTTGGAAAGGACGGCATCCTTGTGTTGAGCAAGCCTCGCATCGAGTGTGACGACCCCAATGAATTGCGGTGGTCAAATGTCCAAATCGGCGTCGAGCACATCGTCGATTGAAGGGGCCGTTTTTGTTTCGTGTTCTTCAGCTATCGCCTGACGTTGATACAACCCAAAAGCAAGCAACAAGGCGCCCACTGGAAACGGGAGGAGGTCGATCATCAGCTTGCGATCGATGTCGAGATTGAGCGTGGCTTCAACGCCCTTGGTGTCGATCTCATAGGTGTAATAACCGCCTTCGTCCACATCCAGCGTTCGGCTGACCGTCTGGCCTGCGGCCATGACGATGGACTCTGCGCTGAGGATGGTGTTTTCTTCGTCGTAAAAGACGATGCGCACCGTGGTTTCGTTCTCAACCGTCAACTCGATTTGAAAGGCATCCCCGCTCATCATCGAGGCCCCGTTCAAGTAAGGCTCACCGCCCTGTTCAATGGCTACAGGTGTGACCCAGGCTTGCATGAACAACGCACCGAGCAGCAGCGTCGTTCCTGTCAAGATGAAGACCTCGTTCATCTTCATCTTCGGGGCAGTTCCGCCGGCTCCCATGGAACGGCGTAACCAACGATACTCTTGAGCCTCTCGCTGGATTCGGATGCTTCGTTTACTCCATTGTACCCGCCAGTGGTCATCGCCGTCGTCTTGGTTTCGGGATTCCAAGGCGCTCGCGAACCAATCGAAGTTTGCCGCTGGTGCTGAGGCTCACCATGCCGTGGAGGCTCAGGGCTTCGCTGTGTTGGAGGTGTTCTCGAAGTTCGTTAACATGCGTGAGTGGAACTTGCAAAATGGCCAGTCCACCTTCAAGGTCGTTGGCGAGGGTGTGTTCGTGCTCAACACATCGTTGGGTGCGTTCGTTCGGAGAGAGGAAATCCATCAGGCGAACGGGCTTGATGTCCATGCGTTCGCACAAGGTTGCAACGCAGGCATCAACGTCCTCTCGGGTCGTGAAGGTCGGGTCCACAAGGACGCCGACCCATCTTCGCTTCCCTCGCAAGGCCTTCGTGAGCCGCTTCGCCACGTAGGGGCCAAGGCCTCACTGTTCAAGAGATTTCACTCTCCCACGACCATACCCTCAAAACGGGTCGTCGCTACGTCGGGTCATGGAGCCCGAAGGGTTGGACCACCCCGAGGATGAGCGCAATGAAGGCTCCCTTGAAGCGTTCAAACAAGATGGCTCCTCCCTGCTCGATCTGCTTCGGGTTCTGCTCAGCCCCAAGACCTTTCCTCACGTGGTCTTGCTGGCAGCGATGGGGATTTTCCTCTACTTCATGAGCATCAACGACGGTGAAGAATTCGCCGCACAGGGGTACCTCTCGTTGGCGGGGGGTTACATCATCACGGGTTTGCTGAGTCATGTTGAGGCGATTCAACGCTGGACCCAACTTCAGGGCGCAGAGGATGACCAACGAGGTTGGCTTCTCAGGATGTTCACCTCCTTTCGAATCTGCCTTTTTCCGGCAGCCATGGCCGGACTGACCTTCGTTCTCCTCCGTACGCTCATCGGAGAGGGGGGGTTGCTTGGAAACTGGCTTTCGTTCCTGCCGCTGGCGCTTGGTTTCGGCTTCGTTCTTTGGGCGATTGTCCAAGGATTGGGTGTTGGGCGATGGCTCTCGAGGGTTTCAGCCTCACGCCTTCCCAGCGACGGCGACCGTCTCAACCCTTCCACTCGGTTGAGCAGCGGTGGAAGTTTTGTTGCGATTGTGCTGCTCACGATTGGATTGTTGATGGGGTTCGAATGGCTTTCATCCGTCGGTCAAGCCCCGGGACTGGGCGAGGTTCTGCTTGGAAATCCCGCCTTCTTCGTCCTCGTGGTTGGGGTCTTCATCCTCGCTTGGAAGCGAACGGGGAGCCAGCGCTATGAGGCAGCGAAATCGAAGGAACTCCACTCGTTCGCCGGTCGGTGGATGTTCCTGAGCCAGGTCCTCGTTTCTTGGCATCTGTTCACGGTTTGGAGACACTTGGTCCTATCAGAATACAAAGCGTGGACCATGGTCGAAGAGGTGTTGTTGATGATGTTCACCATCATCATGGCGATTTGGAGCCTCACCTCTCGCTCGTTTAAGTCCCCGTTCAATTTGCTCAGCACGACCAATGCGTTGCCCATGGGGTTGGCCTTTGGGTATGCCTATGCGGGGAGCGTTGCCATGGTGTCCGAGGTCTTGGGGGACGTCAAACAGGTGTTCATCGCCGGTCACATCATCGTTGTCTTGACGCTTTTGTGGATGCAACCACGCGTGTTGGACACGGTGGTCGGACGAAACCACAGGGATTCGGCGATCAAAGCCATGGTTGAACGGACAGAACCCGCTGAAGACCCCGATGCAGCAACGCCGCCCGCGAGTGAAGATGAAGCCACCCCTGAGGTGGAGATGCAGGCCGTGACCGAGGAAAATCTGGCGGGTGACAATGATAGCAACTTCCCTGAGTTTCAAGGCGTAGAATGGAAGGAACCCGAGGTGTTGGCGACCGGCGTGGAGTGGGACGACGAGGTCGAACTCGTCGATTAGCCGCTTTGAATTCCAGAAAGCAACGTCACCACACGTATCGTATCTTCGAGGTCCTCGCTGACACGTGCTCCAAAAATCAACTGAGCGTCATCGTCAACGGCGCTGGTGAACAAGTCGGCCACAGCCGTCACCTGTCCGATGGTCATACCGAGGCCTCCTTCCACTTGGATGAGGCAACCCTTTGCCCCACTGACGTCCATTTCGGCCAGGGGGGCTTTGAGCGCCGACTCGAGGATGCCTCGCGGGTCGTCAGGGCGGCCGATACCCACCAGCATCGTGGCCTCTCCGGTTTGGTTCACGATGGCTCGCAAGTCCATCAAATCGAGGTTGATGAGGCCCATGCGCATGAGGGTACGAACCAAACCATCGACGAGATCTTCAATCCACTCAGCACCCATTTGCCAAAGTTGGCCACGCTCTCTGGCTTGGCGGGCCAAGCGTTCGAGCGACAAACGAACCGTGACGTGGGCCGTGTTTTCTAATCGTGTCAGCCCCTCCATGGCCAACTCGAGCCTCGTGGGCTGTGCTTCAAACGGCAGCCCTGCTACGGCCAACACGATGGCGCCTGATTGCCTTGCTTGACGAGCGAATTCTTGAGCCGCACCCGTGCCGACACCACCGCCCAAACCCGTGAGCAAAATCACCAATTCGGTGTCGCTCAACAATTTTGAGGTGAGGGTGCTGAGGCCCCGCATTCGTTGTTCTGCCAACGGCGGAAGGGCGGCACAACCGACGCTGTCGAGGGCATGTCCGAGTCGAAGGTTGTGGATGGACTCGCCGACATGAAAACTGGCTTCATCGGCGTCGATGAGGGCGAGATGAGCCGCACCTTGGCAGCGTTGGAAGGCTTGGTGGGCCCATGCACACCCGATGCCCCCAACACCAGCGATGAGGATGTTGGAGGCGTCCATGCTCGCCACGGTGCATGGCATCTCCATGAACTTTGGTGTCGTTCACGGCTCATTCGATGTAGCGCATGTAACGCCTTCGGGCGTCTCGAGCCCATGCGTTGTCGGGCTCAAGGGCCAGTACCCGGTCGTAGTATTCCACCGCGGTTTCAAATTCCGAGAGGTGGCGCCCGTACAAGTGACCCAGGTTGGAGAGGACTGGAATGCAATCTTCATCGGCCTTGAGCATAGAAAGAAGCATTTTTTCTGCCGCACCGACTGAGCCTTTGAGCATGAGATCTTCGGCTTCGTCCAACATCTCGAGCTGTTGTTCGGAGAGGTTGTAGGTGTTTTCAAACGGGTGGTTGGACATGCTGCTCAGCGTTGGGAAAAAACCGAGGAAAATGAACCCTTCTGCCCCCCGACCCCTCCTGTGGTCCAAATTTGAAAGATTGGGGTTAGAAAATCTCTCAAAAAACGCTATACTGCGCCGCACTTTCTGTGGTGTTTTGCTGACAATGTTTAAGGAGTCCTTCCAAGTCGGAAAGGGTGTAAGGGTGAGGCTATGCACAAATCTGCTTCGACATCCCGCATTGCGCTCCTCACGCTGGTGGGCGTCTTGCTGCTCCTCCCCACGCTCGCTTCGTCGTATCACGGCGGCATCGGCGGCGCTCAATCCCACCAAGGTTCAACCGGGCAAGTCGACATCGCCGATGTGGCAAAAACCGGGTGCCTCTGCCACAACGAAGTTGCCGACAACACCGTTCAGGTCATTCTTGACGACGTGCCCTACGGGTGGGTAGCAGGCGAGACCTACACCTTCCAGCTCCAACTCATCGGTGGCCCCACGTCATCTGGCCCGTACTACGGCGGCTTCTCCATGCGAGTCTCCCTTGGAACCCTTGCCAGTGCAGAGGGTCAGAACTGGGAAATTGACGGTGCTCTTGACGAACAATCGCTCACTCACACCGAAGCTTCTTCGGCCAACGAGGACCGAGCATGGGTCATTGAATGGACGGCTCCTGCAGATGCTGGTGCCGGTGAAGTGAACTTCTGGATCGTCGGCAACTCCGTGAACGGTGACCAAGTTCCCGGCGTCGAAGACCGATGGAACCAACTGAATTTTGCTCTCTACGAAGGCGATGCATCGACCACCGCCATGGGCACCCGAACCTTGTTTGCCGGTGATGGCAATGTGAGCCCTCCCGAGCCTGCCCACCACGGCGTTGACCTGCATCACATGGGTGCCAAACTGCGCGCCCACTGGCTCGGACTGCTCGGGTTTGGAGCCGTCATTGGCGTGATTATTTTCGCCGGCCTCTTGCTCCGCTACGGCTTTTCAACCTCTTACGAAGGGCGCACCAACCAACTGCGACTTCGCTACAAACTCATGCGACGAGGTGATCAATGATGGATGACACAATCACCACGCTCTTGCGAGGGGTTGCCGATGGAAGCATCAGCGTCGATGACGCCCGCACTGCGCTTGAGGGGGCAGAACTCACCGAGGACCAAATGACCTCGGCCATCGACCATGGTGTGTTCAATGTCGCCGAACCTGGGACCATTGTGAGCGCATCCCTTGCACCTTCTGGAGGCTCGTACCTC
>JALRLQ010000081.1 GCA_023254365.1 Candidatus Poseidonia sp.
TTCAGCGTTCGCCTCTTCCTGAGGCTCATCGGTTGCTTCTGCTTCCGGTTCGGCCGGAGGGCCTGATGGTGGGCCCGATGGAGGGCCGGAAGGTGGACCGGAGGGTGGACCGGAAGGTGGGCCCGATGGAGGACCTGAGGGTGGACCGGAAGGTGGGCCCGATGGAGGACCTGAGGGTGGACCGGAAGGTGGGCCCGATGGTGGCGTTGCGGGAGGGGTTGTTGGAGGCGTTGGTTCGGGCTCTTGCTCAGGTGGTTTTTCCAACGACCCGATATCGCCAAAAGCGTCGCCTAAGAGGTTGTCAACTTGAGACTGTTCTTCGTCATCCCGGCTCTTTTCAGCGGAAGTTTTCGGTTTGGCCATGGTAGCACCCATTTCACCCACATGGCGCGGCTTAAATAGCGGTTGCGTAACCGAGGGGCTGAAACTGCCCGCTTGGTGTAGAGGTTATCATGCAGGATTGTCATTCCTGCGACCCGGGTTCAATTCCCGGAGTGGGCGCCATCACTCTTCCTCTGCCTTGAATGGTTGATTTTGTTTCATTGCCGGGAAGACCAACCAGAGGAACGGTGCAAAGAGAAGGACGTCCAAGTTCTTCCCGTACGAAATGGAGAACGTCGATTCAAAGGCAATGAATGCGCCTGCATCGGGCGACGATGGCTCGGGCGGTGAAGCGCTGACATTGGTGCGGTTTTCCTCTGGAACCAACCCGAGATCGTAACCGGAAAAGGACGAGTCCAATTCAATGCCAAGCCACACCAGCCTCGCTTCAGAGGTGGTGGTTGCGTGAACGAAGGAAGTTTGCTCAAGTTGGAAGCCAGGTGAGTTCTCGGCTGAGGACGCCATGGCGTTCAAATCCAGCACGTAACTCATCGGAAAGACGATGAAAAACATCAGCAGGACGAGCATGAACGACCCAAAACGAAACCATGAGGCGTGGTTGAGCCGACCAGCCACCATCAGTTCCGACAGCACCCACAACAGCAGCGAAGCCACCACCAACCCCCTGCCGAGCGCCAGCCAGTCCACCGTTGAGGGGTCGGTATCTCGTTCCTCTTGGGGTTGTGAAGCGGTCCCGTTGGGGGCCTGTGCGTTGTCGTCACGTGAAAGGCTGTACAAGAACAGTGATGTGGCTTGTTGAATATCGACATCGATCAGGGTTCGGTCCTTGTCGATAGCCACCAAGGAATGGATGTGCGTCGGAGATGGACGCCCTTCCGTGTAGGCTGCGTCGACGGTGGCCACAAGCCAAGCCGAGATGAACACATGAGCCGCCAGCAAGACGGTGATGAACACGCGCAACGCACTCAGCAGAGGACGTGGGGTTGGCCGCATGAACACGGCCATCCCTCGTCCACGGAGTACTTCATCACTCGTCTGCTTCACGGCGAGGCTGGAAGGCAATCGCAGCCAAGCCGATCATCGCCATCAAGGTGAACGGCGACATGAAGGGCAGGAGGCCTGCATCTTCGGCAATGTCCTCGGCCGTCGGCGTCCCATCGTCGGTTGTGTCGTCGGTTGAGCCATCGCCGGTGCCTTCTGGAAGGTCAAGTCCTTCCGTGTCAGCTCCAGCAGCTTCGAGCGCATCGGTGAGCGTTGAGAGGTCGTGATTTTCAACATCAACGATGTCATCGAGCGTGTCAAAGTCCGCCATTTGGGCCTGTGCCTCTTGAGCAGAAACGCCGGTGATGTAGTTGATGCTGGCAAAGACCATCGGGAGGTCGTTGCTGTATCCCGTGGTTTCCGGGCCAACGATCACGTAGGCGTTGTCGTTTTCGTCCCAAGCGTACACACCCACACCAACGATGGTGGCGTGCTCGGTGCTCCAGAGTGGGGCCCACATGCCGTCGACGTAGGGGAATTCAGGTGTCTCTTGGTCCTCAGCAAGATCCGTAAAGGTCTGCTCGAGGTTCTCGCCAAACGATTCCAACACGCTTTCAAGGCCGGAGTCGGCAAAGGCTTCAGCAATAGCAATCAGTGCGTCGCTGACGTCCATCTCTTCTTCAACCGTGTAGCAGTGGAAACTGCTGTCGAACGGTTCAGATTCGCCGTCATGAACAAGAGAAACGCTGAGACAGTAGTCGCCAGGGCCGGAAACATCGTAGGTTTCGCTCACCGTTGCGTAGCTTGCTCCGTTAAACGCTTCTTGCGTGCTCCACAACTCCGTGTCGAACTCATCCGAGAGCGTGGCGTGGAGGGTCACATCGGTGTACTCGTTACCTTCGTAGTCGTTCGCTGAGGTGTCGAGGTAAAGCGTGTAGCCGTCACCGTAGAAGGATGTGTAACTGATGGAGGGGCCGTTCCATTCCGTAGCGCAAGCATCGTAACTGGTGATTTCAACATCATCTTCATCGGAGAGCACGGCCGTCATGCAGGTCTCAACGTCCCCATACGACGATGGAGCAGGGATGACAGCGTCGTCCAATTGGAACCAGATGGAGTTTGAAGAATAGCCGTCGTAGTAGACTTCGCATGCCATGTAGTTATCACAAACATGCAGTTGGTCGGACTCCATCACCATGGTTCCGTCTCCGTCGTACGCCCACACACCCATGAGGTAGTAGGTGGCCTCGCCTTCGTCGGAGCCGTCGGGGCAGTCGTCCGTGCCGTCGTTCACCTCGTCGAGAAGAATGGTCTCCCCGCTGTCACAATAGAAGTCCGTCGCACCCGTTCCATCTTCATCCGATCCGTCATCGCAATCGGCAACGCCGTCGTTCGCCCACTGGAAGGGGAGGGTTTGTGAGTAGTCGGCGCACCAGAAGTACACGTTCTCGCTCTCGCCGGTGCTGGTGTCAATTCCGAGGGTTTCGGGGTTGATGCCGCCGTAGAAACCGTACACTTCTTCGTCGTTGTCGTTGGTTGAGGGGTTCATGGTAAGGTGGAAGTCCATTTCATCTGAGCCGTCAGAGCAGTCTTCCCAGCCGTCGTTCAGGTCCCAAATACTGACAACTTCACCGTTATCGCAGGTCCACTCGTATTCGCTGTTGTCCCACTCATCGTCCCAGTCATCGCCGCCATCATCGCCGAACCAATCCTCAATGACATCACCGAGCGATTCGTCCAGTTGCGCCTCAAAGTCTTCTGCGATGGCTTCACCGAAAGCAACGCTCGATTGTCCAAGGACGTTGCCGAGCATGATGAACATCACGGGGTTTCCTGGTGGACAGGAGTCGCAAGCGACAGCGTCGATGGCGGTTCCATCGCCAAGGTCGACCTGCAGGGTTTCGTCTTGCTTCATGGAGAACTCAACGAGGTCCATCTCGGCAGGCTCGTTGTAGGTACCCCCATCTTGGAAGGCGTCCGAGACGGTGATGTCAAATTCGCCAGCGTCGAAGCCAAATTCTTCAGTGGGCAATCCGGTAAGGAAAATTTCGTAATCGGCCGACCCATCATAGGTGCCTTCGACCATTCCGCACAGATCAACAACGTAGCTATCGCCCCATTCCTCGTACACGCCAACGTCCATTTCGTCTTCAGCGCACTCCCAAGACGTGTAGTCGTTGGAGGCGGCTTCGATGTAAATGGGGCTTGCAGAGCCCAGGCGCCAAACGGCATCCGAAGCGATGCTGTACTCGAAGTTGATGCCGGTGTTGAAGTCCACGTCGATGGTTTCGCCGCCGCCTTCAAGTCCGATGTCAACGCCGAGGTTCATGTCGTTGCCGACGGTCATGGCGACGTCCATGTCGGCACCGACCAATTCGTAGGCGTCGTTGAGGTATTCGGTGTACAAGATGTCCACGGTCAACACGTTCTCGGCTTCGGCGACCACGCTGATGTCGAAGGACGTTGGCTCGCTGCCAAAGGTGGTTTCTGACCAATCGGTCAAGAGGATAAAGTTGGAAAGAAGGCCGTGTCGCAGCACAACATCGCTGGTACGGCTCCACACCTCAATGTCCTCGCCGTCCAAATTCTGGATGGTCTGGGCAGAGATGTCCTCGGTTTGATGGACATAGACATTGGTGGCACCGGTGGTCAACTGCCCGATATCAAGGTTGAACCCGGCAGCGGTTGCGTCGTCCATGATTTCGGTGAACAAAGCGGCGATGTCCAGTCCGGTCACGTTTTGCAAGTCATTGTCAAGACTCGACCAGTCGTATTCCACGCCGTAGTAGTATTCGGACGCTTCAGAAGGTTGAGCCTGCACCGTCGCCAAGGGCGAGAGGGCGGTCAACAAGAGCAAGGTCACAAGCAGGCCGGATGGTGCGCGTCGTAGCAATGACATCGCTTCTCTCGGCTCTCAACTCCATTAAAACTCTATTCCCTCCGGCGTCCGCATTTTTCAAGCTGGCTTGGCGCTCAAAAGAGGGGAAGGGCCAATCATGCATCGTTTGTGCTGGCTGCCCGGCAGACCTCGACAAAATTTTCAAACATCTCCTTGCCAAATTCCGAATCGTTCACCTCGGGATGAAACTGCAACCCAAACCGGTTTCCTGCATCGTTTTCCATGCCCTGGACCTTGCAGGAAGGGCTGCTGGCCGTGATGAAAAATCCTTCTGGGACTTCGTGTACTTCGTCGTTGTGAGATTCCCACACGGTCTGGGTCGGGTTGGTTCCTGCGAAGATGGTCCCCCCGCCGTTCACCAGTTCGATCTCCATCGCACCGAATTCGGGTTCGGGCGATTCTCGAGCATCGCCCCCGTAATGACGCGCCATGAATTGGTGGCCGGCACAAATCCCGAGAATGGGGATGTCCAATTCCAGAAACGCTGCGCAGTTCCCCAACTCTCCGCTCAGACCGACGCGAGCCGCCCCCCCGGAGAGGATCAAGCCGTCCAACTCGCGAAGTTCTTCGACAGGCGTTGTGTTGTCGATGATTTGCGTGTCCACCTTCAAGTAGCGCAACATTCGCCACTCGCGATGGGTCCATTGTCCACCGTTGTCCACGACATCGATCACCAATGGTCTGTCCGACATGACGCTCACTTTTCCAGCGGTGAAAGAGGAACGACCATGAACATGCCGATGCATCAAAGAAGAGGCATGCTGTGGGATGTTCATGGGCAGAACGGTCACGATTGGCGTGCTGTTGGCCCTCCTCGTTTGCACCTTGCCCCCTGCGATGGCGTGTGAAACGGAAGTCGCCAACGCCCTCGAGGGAAAATTTCCTTCACCGACGGGGATTTCACCCAACAAAGACGAGTCAATTCGGGAGTCGGTTCGTCTTGCTGAAGTCGGCCAACATGTCGGTCGTGAAATGCTCTGGCAAGTGTTGATGGGGGCCAACCTCAGCGAGCGGGCCATCGCCGACGAAATTGACCGAGCGATGATCGAAAACGGCTCGAATCCGGAATGGCCTTCGTTCTCAACCATCGTCGCCTCTGGGGCCAACGGTGCCATCCCCCACGGCGACCCCGCCAACGATGGAGCGGGACCAAAGCAGGTTCTCGTCGGTGACGTGGTCGTAATTGACCTGGGTGGTCGCGTCAATGATTGGGTCAGCGACGTCACCCGAACGTACGTGGTCGGTGGGACGACCAATGCCACCATCATCAAAGCCTACATGGCGGTCTACGACGCTCAAAACCTCACCTTCCCCTTGATTGAGGCAGGAACCCCAGCATGGGCGTTGGACGATGTGGCGCGCACCCACATTGAGGAACAAGGCTTTGGTGAACACTTCATTCACTCCCTCGGCCATGGTTTTGGCGTGTGTGTTCACGAACCTCCTCTGCTGTCCGGTGGAACCGATGACCCGTTGTTCGGACTCTCGTACAATCAACAGCCCCTTGCTCCCTACGACGCCATCACCATCGAGCCCGGCATCTACCTTGACGGGTGGTTTGGCATTCGTATTGAAGACGATTTTTTGGTCAACCAAGAAGACCATGAATTCCTGACGTCGGAGCTACCACGCGATTTGGATTGGTTCATGATCACCCGCGACGATTACGATGCGTCGCTGGCCTTCACGCCTCAACCTGATGAACAGGTGGAAAGCAACAGCCTGCCCGTCCCAGTTGGGTTGATTGAAATCGTTTCGCTGGTCGGCCTGGCAGGCTGGCGCCATCGCCAGTCAACCGGGTTTGAATCAGAGCAGGGTACGCTCAGCGATGATGAACCGTGACCGTGCCGCACACACGACACCAAACTTTGGTTCCGTCCTTCCGAGGGGTAACGCCAGCGATGTCAATGCTGGCTCCGCACTCGCACCTGACCACGTTCTCCATGGGGCTGGCGAAGCAGAGGGGCTTCATCAAGTGAACGCTTCAATCCCATGTGATGAAGGTCTGAAACAACACGAAGCATTTGGTGGTGGAGAAGCCTTTGATCTCGGTCACGCTTGTGTCCGCGGGTAGGCCGCCGGCCTGCTTCACCAGTGCTTCTAATTGTGCGGCCCTTTCTTCGAATGTGCTGCGTTCCACGATGGCCCAGCCTCGCAACAGGCAAAGGCCCCGGGGGACGAAAAGATCGAAGAGATCGGGGAGATGTTCGAAACTGTCGTGAGGTAGGTTCACGAGGACGACGTGCGCTTGTTTTGAAAGCCCATCGTCCTCTTTCCACGTCCTTGCGTCTCGACACACCACCGTTGACGGATTCAATGCGTCCTCGTGCTTCGCCGTCCATGCTTGCAGATTCCGCTTCATCAAGTCAACCGCTTTGGGATTGAGGTCCCCAACGAGGTACCCCCGAAGAAGGCCGGGCTCGGCCAGTAGCAGAGGAAGTGAAGGGCCGACACCCGCATAG
>JALRLQ010000082.1 GCA_023254365.1 Candidatus Poseidonia sp.
TGTGGCGGGTGATGAGGTCAGCCTTGAGCTTCAGTTTGAGCAAACCGGGGCTTTCCAGGTTGATACCGGAACCGTTCGCCTCCTCGATGCTTACGGTGCCTTACTCGCTGAAGAATCGGTGGATGCATGGTCCGGATCCACCTCCACGCAGCGCATCATGGTGAATTGGCCCAGCGGCACCAACGTGTTGATTCATGCAGTTTGGGACGTTGAGGGACAGCGAATCGATGCCCAAGCCACCTACCTCGCCGGACCCCCACCCGAAGAACCGTCTGTCGGTCTTCCGTGGGCTTCCGTTCTTTGGGGCGCCGTATTGGGTGGCGTGATCATCGCCGTTGCGCGGGTCATGACCAATCGGCCCGACCGACCCACTAAATCCCCCTCGCTTGATGCCTCTCCCAAGCAGGAGGATGATGTCAAGGTGGAAGTGGCCTGTCCATCGTGTGAGCGACGGCTTCGGCTTCCGGCCACGTACGAGGGCTCGGTTGGCTGTCCGGATTGTTCGCACCGGTTCGATGCCTCAGCCGCACTTGAAGCCGTTTCGAAACCAGCCATCTCATCCGCACCCGAGAAGATCACCGTTTCGTGCCCCGATTGCAGCCAACAACTTCGGGTTCCATCAAACCACGAGGGCTCGGTACGATGTCCGGCCTGCACAAAGGTATTCAAAGCAGACCTGCCGTAATCAACCCGTCGTGATTCACCGTGGTCGGCCACTTTCAAGAGTTCGAGGACGAATATCTTGAGATGATGTACGAGTTTCATGAGCAACATCCTCACGCCAGGGTGCGCACGGGTGACCTGGCAGCAAAGCTTGGCGTGAAACCTGCTTCCGCCACGGAGATGGTTCAGCGCCTCGCTGCGAGAGGCTACCTCGAATACGTGCCCTACAAGGGTGCCAAACTCACGGCCGACGGATTGGTTCATGGTCAGCAGATGAAGCGCCGTCATCGTTTGGCAGAGGTGTTGCTCGATCTTCTACCGTACGACGGCAACCCCCACGAAACCGCTTGCAGGCTTGAACACGCCATCGACGATGACCTCGAGGTGGCGCTGTCCACCATGTTGAGCGGCCAAACCATCGACCCCAGCGGCCGCCCCATCCCAGCACCCAGTGAGCGTATTCAAGCCCGCCTCGACGCGGTGGCTTCGATTGAACCACTCGCTTTGGTTCACACCTCCGGACAATACACGGTCCGCCTTATGCTGCTTCCGGGGCAGGTCACTGAATGGCTGGCGCTACAGGGCATCGGCGTTCAATCCGTGTTGACGCTGGACAACTCCATCTGGTTCACCGAAAACCAGATGGTGCTCAACCTTGACGATGCGTGGGTGAACGGAATTTTGGTCGAGCGGGTTCATCCCTAGGCTGAACGCTTTAGAACACCCCGCTCCTCCTGCGAACATGGCGGACGACGCTGCGGGTGACGATACCGCAGAGGGGGCCGACCAACACTTGGATGAAACCCTGAGCGCTTCATCGTCCGAGTCCAAGGCTGGCAGCCCACCACCTGACGTCGGCTTCCGGCTTTCGGAATCGGTCCTTCACGCCATCGATTCACAAATCATCAGTTCTGGCCTACGGTTGGTCCTGTTCCTCCCAGCATTCACTGCGTTCACGTTTTTTGTTACATGGGCGTTTTCCTCGGCATCGCCGGCGTGGTGGGCGGACAACATTGAACCCAACCTGAACATGACCTTTTCCGTGTTTTTGGCATCGATCTCGTTTGTTGTCCTTCTGGGTTACACCCTTGCGGTTGGGTTTCACCGGTACCGTGTTGCGATGTCCATGCGAGCGTTTGAGCAACGCATTGACGATTCCAACGACGACCACCGCTCGGTCGCTTCATTGCACGGTTTCGACGGCTTGGTTTACTCCATGAGGCAGGCCGGCCATCACCACAACCGCAGTTTGGTGTTCGCCGTTCTGTCCTCCTTCATGTTGCTGGTCGTGCTTTATGTAGGGCCCGCTGATGGGTTGGGCACGATTGCGTTGTTGGGGGCTGCGGCCCTCTTGGTGCTTTCTGTGGGCTCCCACCTCCCCACGCGCTCAACCCCGTTCAACATGGTGGACCGAACCGGACTCATGGCGGCGTATTCCCCTCCAGTTCATCCATCAACCTTGTCGATGGTCTTCAACGACTTGCTCAAGACCCACATGGACCCGTTGCTCCGCTCGGAATACGACGAATATTGCAAAGGGCTTGAAAACGGTTTCAGAAAAACGGTGAAACGAGCGTTCGCTCACGAAAAATTCCTGATGACGTTGTACCGCCACGCCACCGGGCTCGACCGCTCCACCATGGAGGACGAACTCAAGGAAATTTTGACCACCAAAGGCATGGAGTACGTGTTCAGCCACCCCGTGTTCACCCTCGAGGTTTGGTTGGTGCTGATGGGGACCATCTCCAAGCGGAGCCCCGCCTTTTTCCGAATGGTGGACCGACTGAAACAGAACTTGGAGTCGGGCGATGACCCAGCAATGGAGGATCTCGTGTTTGAGGTTGACATGGAAAACGTCGTGACCGACCGCGCCAACTTATTCACCCTGTTTCACAACCTGTCTGACCAGCCACGCACGGTGGTGTTCCGTGTGCAAACGCCGAACTTCCTTCCCAAGGACGTGGCGTTGACGTATCGACTCGAACCCGGCGAGCGATACTGGTGGTCCTCCAAAGCCCTCCCGTTGGCGCAAAAGGGCAACGACGATGTCCTCGGGAAGATGTCGGGATTGCTCAAGGACAGCACTGTTTCTTGGCAAACGCTCATTCCATCAACCAAGGGAGACGCCACGGTTTCCGTTCGACTTGAGGAAACGAACGGGGAACTGCTTCTCGGTCGCCAAATCAATGTCCGGGTCCGTTCCGAATTTGCACACTGGTTGAGAACGACAGGTTCCTACGTTGCCTACTTGTTCGGTGGCTTTGGCGTCTTCCTGTCCATCATGCTGATTCTCGTCGAAGTTTTTGGCGGTGCAGCGGCCTGACGTGTCCTCAACAAGCCAGCCATAGACTTGAAATGGTGTAGGTGGTGGAGCAGACCATGCGCGGATTCCCAAGGGACGCCGAGAAGAACCCCGATGCGGAGCTCCGCGATGAGCTCCAATCCATGGAAGCCAAGGTTCGAAAGATGCGTGAGACCCGGAACAATTTCCGTGAACAAGCACGTGCAGTTGCAAAAAAGCGGGATGCCGTCCAAGAGCAATACAAAGAACATCGCACCAAGCTGCAAGAGATGAAGACGGAACTTGACGCCATACAGGCCGAGCGCAACCTCCACAGGGCCAAGCGGGATGCCATCAACGCCCAACTAAAGGACCTCTTTTCCCAAGCAAAAGGACGTCGTGGAGAACACGGAGAGCGGAAGTCTGCGTCCGCTGAATACGCGCATTTGATGGGCCAAATCAACAACCTCGAAGAGCAATTCCAGACCACTTCGTCGAGCACGAAGAAGGAAAAAGAAACCATGGAACGCATCAAGCGCATGAAGAGTCGCGTTCGCGAACTCGAGCCCGATGTTGAAAAATTCGAAATGGTCGCTGTTGATCTTTCCAACATTGACGAAGCCATTGCTACGCTCAAGGCCGAATCTGACGACGCACACAAATTGTTTGTCGAAGCCATGCAGCGTGCAGATGAAAAATGGGCCGAGTACAAGGAACAATTGGAGCACCGAGATTTCCTCAAGGCAGAGGGCGACCGTCACCACAGTGAATCTGTAGAGCTTCACGAAAAGGCCAACGGCATGCATGAAAAAATCGACGAACTCATGGTTGATGTCAACAAAGCACGTGAGCAACTCAACATGGCTATTGAGGAGCGCAAGTCGTGGATGTCCGACCACAACAAAGCCGTCAAGGCTGAGATGAAAACCGGGGCCGAATCCGATGAAGTCGCCGATATGCTGGTCAATTCCCTTCTCAATGACGGAAATTTGGTGTTCGGTGGCATCGGCAAGGAGGATGGCAACGCTTCCTCCCGTGGCAAGGGCTCCTCCAAAAAGAAGAACATGCGTCGTGTCGGGCCAGTTCGTCGTCGCTGAGGGCGTACGATGTTGGGCATCATCATGGCTGGTGGCCAAGGTTCCCGATTGATGCCGTTGACATTGACCAGGCCAAAACCAATGGTCGAAGTTCTCGGCCGTCCGGTGATCGATTACGTCAAGGACGCCATGGTGGAGGCAGGTATCTGCGATATCGTGGTCACCACGGGATACCGTGGTGAACAATTGGACCTGCACGTGCAATCTTGGAACGGTGTACGAGAGGATGGACGGTCCATCAACGCCCGTATCAATCAAGAAGCAACACCGATGGGCACGGCCGGCAGCGTGGGGCTCTTGCGAGACCATATCGCAGAAACGTGCGTTGTGGGTTCAGGCGATGCAGTTGCCTCGTTTGACATTCAAGCCTTGTTCGAGGTTCATCGTGCGAGCCAAGCCAAGGTGACCATGGCGTTGTGGGAGGTTGAAGATCCGTCCCCCTTTGGTATCGTGGGCCTTTCTTCCGCTCAAGAAGGTCCGATTGATGGCGAGCTGCGAGAGGGGTACATCCGACAATTTTTGGAAAAGCCCACCCCCGAGGAAGCCTTCAGTAAGGTCATTAACGCTGGATTATACATTCTTGAGCCTGAAGTGTTTGAACACATTCCGCAAGGCGAGAAATTTGACTTCAGCAAGCAATTGTTTCCCAAGTTGCTCTCCCTCGGTTGGCCGATGTATGCCAAAACCATTGACGGGGTGTGGTTCGATGTTGGTCAACCGTTTGAGTTGTTGCAGGCACAGCAGACGCTGATGGAGGAATACGATTCCCTGCCGTTTACCTACCCCGAAGGTTATGTTTTGAAGGATGATTCGTTGTTGGCATCCACCGCGAAAGTCAATGGCGAGGTTAAGCGTTCTGTGATTGGAAGGGAGTGTGAACTCTCGCTCGGTACGCAGGTCGTTTCGTCGATATTGATGGACGGTTGTTCGGTTGCTGAAGGTGCAGTGATCAACGGCAGTGTTCTCGGTCGTCATGTGGTGGTCGGAAAAGGCTGTACCTTGGAAGGATGTGTTATCGGAGACAACGTGGTTCTTGATTCGGCCCAACTTCACCTCAACGAGCGGATTCCTTCGAAGGATGATGCTTGACGGGCGAGAGGATATTAAGGGTGGGCTCTCGCCAGCCCAATGATACCATGAGCACGACTCCAAAGCGAAGCTACGATCGAACATGGGAAGAAATTGAAGAGATGCTCGGCCAAGCCACGGTGAAAATGAACCAGTGGAAAGAATGGTACGACGCTTGCAAAGAGCAAGACGACAAAGAAGGGATGAAGGAAGCCGCCCGAAACCACAAGGCGCTTCAGGGCGTTGTGAAGACCCTCAAGTGGACACTCGGGGAAGAAGGCATTGCCGACCCGCTCAACTGATTACCAGCCACGCTGGTCAAGACGGACCTCGAGCGTTTCCAGTTCGTCCCCTTTCATCGGGTCACCTTGCATCATCGCCATGGCTTCAGCCACTTTTGAAGCGTCGTCATAATGAGCCGTGGCCATGACGATGGCGTCTGCCATGGTTTTTGGATCGGAGGACTTGAAGATACCCGACCCTACGAATATACCGTCCATTCCCATGCGCATCATCAACGAGGCATCGGCAGGTGTCGCAATGCCGCCGGCAGAAAAGGTCACAACTGGGAGACGGCCGAGTCGGTGGACATCGTCCAAGACCGAGCGAATACCAGCGTGCATCTCGTCGTCAATGGCACCAAACGGGGTGTGAAGATGGGTGCCTGGAAGAACAGACTGGGAGGAGAGGACTCGGTATCGCTCCATGATGCTCTCGGTCGCCACATCGAGGCCTTGGTCGTCCAGCGATTGAATTTGGTTGATTTCTTGGTCAATCAGCCGAGCATGGGTGACGGCTGCGACAACGTTACCGGTTCCAGCCTCGCCTTTGGTTCGAATCATGGCCGCACCTTCCCAGATTCTTCGCACGGCTTCACCTAGACCGGTTGCACCGCAAACAAACGGAATGTCGTACTCGTGTTTGTTGATGTGGAAATAGGGGTCGGCTGGTGTCAGGACCTCGCTTTCATCGACCATGTCAACGCCCATTGCTTCGAGGATACGGGCTTCTCCATCGTGACCGATACGTGACTTGGCCATTACTGGAATGGAGGTGCAGTCGAGGATGCCTTGAATCATGTCCGGATGGCTCATGCGGGCGACGCCACCGGCTTTTCTGATGTCAGCAGGAACACGTTCGAGGGCCATGACGGCCACAGCGCCGGCGTCTTCTGCTACGGCTGCCTGTTCGGGGTTGACGACGTCCATGATGACGCCACCTTGTTGCATACGAGCAAAGCCTCGCTTCACCAAATCGCTGCCTTTTCGGAATTGTGAAATATCGGTGTTCATGCGGTTCACACTTCCAATTTTTTGGCTTCGTATTTGAAGCCGGGTTTCAGGCCATCTAGCCTCAGTCGGATGCCAAAACTGGAGAGTCACCTTCGGCGATTTCGGCATCGACCGATTCTTCTGCGTTCCGGTCAATCCATGCTTCTTCACCTTCGGGCACATCGGTGTCGGCAAAGATAGCGTCAACAGGGCATTCAGGGATGCAAGCGCCACAATCGATGCACTCGTCAGGGTCGATCACCAAGTAGGTTTCAGCCTCGCGAAAGGCTTC
>JALRLQ010000083.1 GCA_023254365.1 Candidatus Poseidonia sp.
TGAAACTCCGCCGCCCCGGCACCAAGCGCATCGTGGCCGAGTGAGGCCCAGCGCACCCTTCTTGGACCGCAGACGCGGAGCGTTCGGCATGCCATCGTGGCTGTCGTCCTTCGCGCCCCGGCGCTTCGACGATCTGGCCACGACCGAGCAGGTGCGCGAGGTCTTGATGCAGGCCGCCCTCACCTCGAACCCACCTCATCTTTTGTTGTCCGGCCCAGGTGGGATCGGCAAAACCGCAGCGTGGCGCCTTGTTGCACGTCAGGTGCTCGGCCCGGGATGGCGTTCCACCACGCACGTGCTCAACGCCCGCGACCTTGCCCGTGCGTCCGGCGCCATGGCGACCTTCGAAACCTTCCTGCGGCCGGAAGGACGCGATTCGTCGGACACCCTGGCCGGCCGAACGAGCCTTGAGGCCTTTGACGCGGCCCTGTTTGAGGTCAAGGCCGACGACGTGGCACCGGCAGGCCACGAGTCCGCGGGCGCATCAGGACGGCAACCCGTCTCGCGGCTCATCGTCATCGAGGACGCGGACCACCTTGGGCCGAAGCGCCAACCCTACCTTCGGCGCATGATGGAATCCGGCAGCGGCAGTTCCCGCTTCATCTTCACCGCGCGAACCCCGTCGCGCCTCATCGACGCCATTCGAAGCAGGGTCCAGCACGTCCGCATGCCGCCCGTGGGGCGTGACGTCATTGCTGCTCGGCTGCACCACGCCTTCGCCACCGAGGGCATCAACGGCGCCCCCATTGTGGGGGACATCGCCCACGTGGTGCACGGCGACCTTCGGCGCGCCCTCCTGCTTGGGGAGGTGCTCGTCCGCCGTGGCCTCCACGACGACCGCAACGCCCTCGGCCACCTGCTGGAGGAAACCGAAGTGGTCGAGATGCGGCTTGTTGTTGAGGAAGCGCTGCGCGGCCGCCTCTTCGATTGGCGCTGGGAAAAGCAAGGGCAGCGCAACGTGCGCGTGCTGCACGGCGCCATGGGGCACCTCGACCGCCTGATGGCCAACCACCACCTCGAGGACGAACAGGTCCTCCACCACATCCACCGCCACCTGGCCGCAGGGCGGCTGCTGCTTCCACCGGACGTTCTTTGCGACCTGCTGGAGGCCGTGGCGATCGCGGACAGCGCCCTGAGGCGCGCCTCGACGGGGCGCATCCACCTCGAGGCAATGCTGCACCGCTTCGCAGAAGTCGGCCGTCGGGCCGGCCTCGCTCCAGCGCAAGCGTCATGACGGGGGGAAGGGCCCCTTGGGCTGGGCGTGTAGCATAGCTGGATAATGCACCGGCCTCCTAAGCCGGGGATCGCGGGTTCGAATCCTGCCACGTCCGCTTTTCAGCGCTGGCTTCGCGAGCACATCACCTCGGGTCGCTGCGCTGCACCTGCAGCGACAACAGCCGATGGCGCCCTCACGCAAGAGCCAGGCGAATCCGCCCACAATGGGGCCGCACGGGGAGGGGGAGCCGGTATGGGCCGGCTCCCCCAACCGTGTGTTGGGTAGAGGAGGTTCACCACCACGGGCCGTCGTTCCAAGCGTACATCGTGACGGTTCCCGACACCTCGTTGGCAACAACCAGGTAGTCCTCGCCGTCAATGTGAGCAACGACAAGGCTCTCTGGGCTTTCTTGGCTGGCCACGTACGACCATCCATAGGGCCAAGATTGGTAATCACCCTCTTGGTCGCAGAACTCGAACGTCATCACGCCACCTGCGCGCTCAAGCCCAACGAAGATGATCGCGCAGTCCTCGTCGACCGTCCCTACGATGACACCCTCAGGCTCGCTGCCTTTGTCGTCATCACGGGACGCCGTGTAGGCGTTGGCTTCGCGCAGCTCTTCATGGAGGAACGGGTCTGCGTCGATGTCCAGCGTGCTGGCCATCTGCAACTCGCCGAGTTCATCAACGTACCAAACGATCGCGTTCCGGCTTCCGTAGGCACAGATGAAGTCCATGTCGCCATCGCCGTCCTCGTCCCCGCAGATGGTGGTCGTTTTCAGTCGACCCAACACGTTCCTGTCCATCAGGTCAGCCGTGCTGGTGAATTCGGACGTGCCCAAGACAGCATCGTCCAAGGTCAAATCCTCCGCACGGACTTCTTCGCTCCATCCGTCGTAATCTCGCGAGTCGCCTTCGTTGGCGGTCACCCAAAACACCTGTTCCCCGATGGTGAAGGTCTTGATCGTGTCGGGTTGCGGCCGGAAATACAACTCCACGCCACAGAGGTTGTCCGGGGTGTCGTCCTTGTCGGAAAGGTCCATGGCTTCGCAGTCAAAGTTCAGCTCATCGGCCGTCCAAAGACCAAGGCTGTGGATGCTGTCGATGCTCCAGGTTCCTGCAGTGTTGACAAGGCGTGCCAAAGCGTTGGATTCTTGGAGCGTGACCATGGCGCTCAGTCCGTCATCAGCGATTGCGATGTACTCCGGTTCAAGCCCCTGGGCCATGGTGGTGCCGCTTGGGCCAAGGTAGTACGAGCCATCGTCTTGGCCATTGAACCCAGACAATCCAAGCAACGTCGAGGTCATGGACGTCGTGTCGATCACCGAAATCGAGCCCTCGGGATCGATGGTGTAGTCGTCGCTTGGTTGACCTTCGTTCGCAACCAGAACCTGCGAACCATCCGCTGTGAAGATGACATGGTCGGGGTTGGGGCCAACATCAACGGTTCCGACATGGTCGCCGTTCGCATCAAGGAAGACAACCGCGCCATTGTCGGTCCAGACATCGGGAATCACAGCCACTGCCACGGAGCCATCGTCGCTCACATCAACCGAAGATGGTGCACCGCCGGTCACCACAACGCGGCGGAAGAGGCTCGGATGTTCTGGGCTGCTCACGTCGATGATGTCGATGGAGTTGGTCAACGCATTCGTGACGTACAACCTCGACGTGCCTTCGTGGAAGGCGGGCACTTCGCTCGCACCTTCCCCGAGGCCGCTGTCGTAAGCTGAGACGGCCACCAAGGGCCCGACGACGTCAGCGTCGCTGAACATGCCACCGGCTTCGCTCTCAACGAGACCAACGTAGGAATCTTGCCAAATCCATGCCATGTTGTTCTCGTGCTTGCTCGTGTCTTCGCCGATGATGAGGCGTCCGTCTTTCAACACAAACAGGTTGTCAGGGTTCGAGATGCCGTTCGTCGAGCATGCGTTTGGGCTGTTCGCGCTGTCGTATGGGCCACCGGCTACCACGGGGTCGATTCGGTGGGTGTTGAAGTTCGGAAGGATCTCCAAGGCGTACACGACACCGCAGCGGTTCGCGTGGACGTTGATGTCGCCTTCGCCGTCCGACATGCCTCCAGTCACGTCAGAAATCGCCATGTAGGCCACTTCTGGATGGTCAGGATGGGCGACGAGGCCTTCCATCTTGTTCCACTCGTCGGTCGCGCCCAGAGCCGCAGCGGCCTTTCTCGACTCGAGGAACGCGACACGATCGTCAGCGAACGGATTGCTGGCGATGTCACCGCTGCCGTCCAGATCCTCTTGGAGCCTGGATTCAGCCCAGTCGTTGATTTCCTGGTCCGTGATGTACGAGTTTTCGCCAGCGACGTAGTCATCGCGGTCGATCCCGTCGTACTCGTCAATCCATGCTTCGATTTCATCGTTTGAGCCCGTTCCAAGGTAGACCCATTCCACATCAAATCCGGCTCGGTCAGCCTGCATCGTGGCGTCTTGTGTCACCTTCGCGGCAAACAGGCTTCCGTCCGAGAGGTCACCCGCCGTTTCGGCAACGAACTTGAACAGGACCACGTTGCCCCCATCGTCGGTGAGGTAGACGGTCTTGTGGTCGGGCATGACCTGCGCGTTTTCGTGGGAGTAACGGCCCATCGAGAAGTGCTTGACAAGGGTCGGTGTAGCGGTGTCCGCATCCGTCACCTCCACGATGTAACCGTAATCGTAGGGGTTGGGGAACGCACCTGCAACGTCCTCGAGCATGTCGAGGTTCGCGGGGTTGTGGTACCATGAATAGGCGTCAGGACTGTTCCAGTACTCGGTGTGATCGAAGTACAGCTCTTCGCTCGCAAGCGGGGTCATCCACGGGCTGAGGGTCCCGAAGCACAACACCCACACGCCGTTCACTCCAGTTGTGTCGAGCATGCCTCCGCCAATCACGTTCCACGCTTCGTTGCTGCTGTCCCATTGGATCTCCAGCACGGAGATGCCTGAGGGCCGGTCTTCCCAGGCCGTGTACAGGTAGCCTTGCGTGTGCGCATCGTTCGTCGGCACAAAGGCGTTAAAATCAGGGTCATTGGATTGCTTCAAGAGCGTTCCATCGGCGCCGTAAATGCCACCAAGGACATCCGTGCTCCCCGGGATCGTTTCACCGTGGGTCAAGAGCACCTGATACGTTCCGAAGGCGGTCTGGAACGCGCCCTTGTCCTCGTCCGAGGTGGGCAAAGCGAGGGAGGGGAGGTTGTAGGGCAGGTCGTTGAAGTCGGCCCCGTTCACCACGCCCACAGCCGCATTGGTGTAGCTTTCGTCCGGGTGCTGCCCGTTGAAGAACAGGTGGCCAGTCACGGAGTCGACGAAAAGGCCCGTGACTTCTGCACCGACCGGGACGGTAAGGAGGCGGATCAGCGACGGGTCGAGGTCCATCCCGTCCGTGCCATCGGCCCCATCTGCGCCATCAGCACCGTCTGCGCCATCCTGTGGGTCTTGTAGAGTTGTTACTGCATTAGTACCAGATGAAAATCCTGATACGTTACCTGTATAGTCCTCTGACTTTAACCAATAGTAACGTGTAGTAAGTTCTGGTAGACCTGTATGAGTAAACTCTGAACCTGCTGTTGTACCGATTAAGGTAGCACCAGAAGTTGTATTGCTTGTATTTACGTATACTTGAACCTGCTTAAAGTCATCATCAGATGGGTTTGTCCACGTAATAAAGTTTGATCTGAATGAACCAGACCCACTTACATTAGTTGGTACAGCAGGTGCTGTTAAGTCACCCGAAATAGTCACAGTCGTCGTTGATGCAGTAGAAGATATGCCCAGTCTGTTACGAGAACTAATACGTAGGTCATATGTGTCCCCTATTTGAACACCAGCGATCCTGTAGTACAGGTTAGTTGTGACGACAGACTGATAGTCGGTTTCACCAGTACGTTTCCACTCTAGTACGTAGTCGTTTACATACTTAGCGTCTGTTACTGTCCAAGCTACGTCTGCATTAGCAGTTGTAGTGCCATCCTCTTGGATGATAACCTCTGTAGTAGGTGTACCATCGAAGCTAGGTTGAGGTGCATAGTTGTATCTAGGTAGTGTTGTATTGTTGGTTGAGAAAGAGGTTTCCTCTGCATTCCAATCGTATACAGCAGCAGATATTTCTTTCAGGGTAAGGTCAACCTCTAGGGCAGCACCTTCACCATAAGCAAATTTCCAAGATACAACCTCAAATACTTTTTCTGACCAACCCATACGTGAGTTAGTTAGCTTGATGTTGTCACCAACTCTAGCTTGGAAACCCTTAAGACCAAACCTAGCACTAACGACAATTTGCTCTCTAGCTTTGTAGAGTGTCTGTTTAGCTAGACGTTGAGCCATCTCCATGTTTGTCGTGAAGGGTAGAGGTAGTTCTAGTGTGTTTCTATCTCCACCATCCTCAGTCTCAAACGTAGAGGATGTGATCATTGGGTAGTCTGTAGGTATCCAGTCTTCATCAGGAGATGATACTTTACCTGTAACAGAGTTAAAGATGTCACGACGAGAAGTCTTGGTATCAATAGATATAGGACCACGAAGGTCACTCTCGTCAAACACAGGGCTAAGTGGTGTACGGTATTTACCTACACGTAGGACCCACTTACCTTGAGCATAGAACAACGATCCACCACAGGACGACAACATAGCAGGGATGACCTCTTGAGGTGCCATGTCCCGTGTAAATACGCCATTTAACTCGTATCGGTTCTGTGTTGTTGTGTCTGCAAGTGTTACAGATTCTTCACAGATGTCAGCTTCTGTAGCCCACTCAGTGTCATCAATTTCATCATAACCAGTGTTAAGACCGTGATCTTGAGTGATATAGTCTAGAATACATAACGCAGGGTTATTGCTATATTCCCAAGTGGTGTCATCAGTCTTTCTATGTGTGGATACTCCAAGACCTGAATCATAAGCGTCAGATGTGCTATCTTTACGAGGGTCATAAACTTTCTTTCCCTTTACGACAGCATTGATTGTAGGAATACCGTTAGTGAATACTTTCTTGTTGTACTCAAAGTTAGTAAACAGGAAGGATGTATCGTTACCAGTGAAGTCTGTAGAGTTTACATCTGCGTTGTCTGTCAGAGTATAGAGACTAGCTAGGGCTGCTGTATTGTTAGAACCATTGCCCTTGAATACGTTTACAACCTTGTTAGCACCATCTTTCCAATCTGCATCATCGACAGAACCACCATTGACAGAACCACTACCAACATTAGCATTAGCAACACGGGTATCAGCAACATAGATGTCACCAATCTCTTCGACAGGGTGACCAGCAATACAGATAACCTGTAGTAGGTTGCTGTTGTCGTCTACACTTTCGATGTATGTAACAGCACCACCAACACGTGTCTGACCATAGATCACCTGCTTTGGTGAGTCTGGTTGTAGTCGGTTGCTTAAGTCTGGGCTGGAAGGAGAAGGTACA
>JALRLQ010000084.1 GCA_023254365.1 Candidatus Poseidonia sp.
CGGTCTGCTCGGTTGCTTCGCTCGGTTCATCGAACATCAGCGCTTCTCGTGGCACGCCGAGCATCGCCTGACGCAGCGAGGAGCGCAACTCGGTCAATTCCCCGTAACACACGAGCACGTCGTCGTAGCGAAGTTGCAATTCAGCATCGGGGTTCCACACCAAACTGTCCCCTCGTGAGAGAGCGAACACGGGAACGGAAGCAAACACTTCGTCCAGACGCTTCCCGACCATCTTTGGGTGGTTTCGAAGTTGCAATGAAAGCACACCTGAACCGGGCACCGTGCGGAGCAGTTGACCGATGTCCACCTCCGAAAAGGCCGTGTCCTCCATCACGTAGTCCACGATGGCTCCTGCCACGTTGACGCCGCTCGCTTTCTCGATGCCCTCCAACCCGGGCGAGGAGTTGACCTCCAACACCAGGGGACCGTCCTTGCCTTCGAGCAGATCCACACCGGCGATGTTGAGGCCGAGCACGCGGGCGGCACGGCAGGCGGCTTCAGCGTAGCCTTCGGGAAGCTCCACCTTTTCCACCGTACCGTTGAGGTGGTAGTTGCTTCGGAATTCACGGCCACGAGCCCGACGACGCATGCAGGCCACCACTTCGTCGCCCACGACCAACGCGCGGATGTCCTTGCCGTGCGATTCGGCAATGTATTCCTGGACCAGCACGGATTTTCCGGTGACGAGCAGGCCTTGGACGAGGTTGCGAACTTCAAAGGCCGTGTGGCGGAGAAACACCCCTTCCCCTTGCGTGCCTTGGGTGACCTTGACCACCACCGGGAGACCACCAACGGTTTCAATGGCCTGCTCCACATCGAGGATGTCGCGAACATAGACTGTTTTTGGCACGGGAATTCGGTTGCGAGCAAGGATTTGGGAGGCCTGCAATTTGTCTCGACTTTGCAAAATGCCCTGCCCGGTGTTGGCCGTCCAAATGCCCAACTGTTCGATATGTCGAAGCACCGCAACACCGTGCTGAGTGATGGAGTGACCAATGCGTGGAATCACCGCATCGTGATTGAAATGGCGCCCTTTGTGGAGCACGTCGACCGTTCCTTCGCTGACCACCAGCGAGAACTTCATTGGGTCGCACACTTCGACGTCAATGCCGCGCTTTTTTGCTTCCTCAACGATGCGCTTGGTGCTGTACAGTCGCGGTCCACGACTCAGAACGGCGAGACGCAGGCCCATACCGCCCGGCCCCATCGCATCGTTCTTGAGACCATCGGTCGTCATCGCCCAGTGGAAAACTCAACGCGCCTTTGAAGTGCTCGGAAGGAATCGCCCTTTCCATGACCGATGAGGAACTCGACGCAGCGGGCGCGTTGGTTGTTGACGAGGACCAAGACGAGTTGATGGAAGAGATGTCACTCGAAGAGCGAAAGGAGCGTTTGAAAAACGCTCGCTGGAACGTGTTCCTCTACTTGGGCATCGCCGCAATTTGTTTCGGTTTTGCGCTGTTTCCGATGCCGTTTTCGGCCACCTTGGACGATTTCAGCAAGTCTGCAGAGAAGGACATCGGCTTGGTCTGGGGTCTTCCCTTGGACGGCGAAGACCTGTTTGATGTGCCCATGCGATTGACGGTCACGGCCGAAAACCCACCAACGCAATCAGCCATTGGCATCGCCGTGTACGTCATTGAACAGAAAGACTGCACCGATTTCACCCTGAGCGAGAAAGCACAGGAGGCCAAGCAGGGAGATTCCCACGCCTATCAGTACCAAGAAGCGAGCGAACGCGTGCTTCCGGAGGGCACCTACGACTTTGAATTCAACATCGACCCTGGCCATTACTGTTTGATCGCCGAGTACATTGATGGCAACGGTGACAAAATCACCGATGAAGGCATGGCCATGGAGGTCGAAGGGAAACTCTACCCCAACCAGTTCATTGGCGGCATCGCTGGTTTGGCCTGCCTTTCTCTTTCTGGTTTCGCCTTCCTCGGCGCTCAACGCCACGGAGCGGCCATGCGAAAGATCCTCGAAGGTGAAAACGAAACCACCGAATCCAAGGTGCTCTCCGATGCCAGCCAAGCTCGCATCATGGCGGGTCCTGCTGGGCCGCCTCAAGATGGTCCAAGCGGCCCACCGCCCGCTGATGGCCCACCCGGTGCGCCGCCAGCTGATGAAGCACCGGCCGCTGCTGAGGAAGCGACCCCAGCAGCGCCGACGACCGAAGCCGAGGCTCCGGTCGAAACCCCGCCGACCGAAGCCGCCCCTGCGACCCAAGAGGCCACGTTCGAGCCCGCAGAAAACGGGTACTTCTTCCGAAAAATGCCCGACGGCTCGTACGAACAAACAGTCTATGTCCAAAATGAAGCTGGCGAATACGAACCCTATCAGGGATGAAGGGCGCAGCACCGGCTGAAATTTGATGCATTCATCGTCAAATGAACGCCAGCCTTGAAAGGCTCCGAGCCTACGGTTTGATGAGGGATGACCATGGATGAGGCGCCAACCACCAACCTCACGGTGGCGAAACTCAAGGCCTTGTGCGTTCTCAATGATGTCCCTGCAACGGGGAAAAAAGAGGAATTGCTCCTTCGTTTACTCGAGGCAGGTGTTGACCGAGAGACCTTGGGCATGGAAGTCTTTGACGAAGACACCGCCACGTTCCAAAGCACTGCGGATGGAGAAACGGTCGTGCACGACGACGATGAACCGGTTGAGAGCACTGAAGATGATGACGAAGATGACATCGAACCGGTCATGCTCTCGCTCGAAGACGAAGAAACGCTGACGCCAGACATCGATGACCCACCCGAGGAACCGTCCACCTCCTCGACCACGTCAACGACGTCCAAGAAAAGCAAAAAGAAAGCCGAACCCGTGGACGACGATGACGTTCTTGAGGCTGAAATTCTGGAGGCAGATCTCATCGACGACGAAGTGGAAGATGCCGTTGAGGAGGCGGTCGTCGTTGAATCAACCCCGCCGACCTCCCTGCAAAAGGCCTCCCCGATGACCCTCAAAGAGATGGTTCAACGCCCGCAGACCGTGGCTGTTCTCATGGCCCTTCTCATCCTCGGCGCGGGCGGCTGGTATTACATCAACAACCAGATTGAACCCTTCACGGCCGATTCCCTTCGTTACGGCGACGCCATGGGGTACACCATTTCGGGGACCGCCGATGCCTACGAAGAGAGCACCAGTGGAGCACTGATTGCAACCGGCGAGTACGTTTCCTTGGTGACCGACCAACTCGAGGACCCCCCCGATTACTGCAAAGTTCGTCTCATGTTCCAAGGCGAGGGTGATGCAACCATCACCGAAGGCACGTCTGTCGAGTTGTTCACCCAAACCAGCGACGACCGACTCGGAGCCGTTGAGGTCAAAGGGGCGCAAGGGATGTCGTGGTTGGCCGTTGAGAGCAAGAACGACATGTCGTTCTCGCAATTCAACATCTTTGGTCACAAGAAGACGAACCAAAAGTGCAACGATTTCAGCGAAGGGACCGAAGGGACGGCCGACATCACGTTGACCTCCTGGACCGAGTTGCGCGAACGCGTGACGTTGGCCACACGGTTGGAGGGTTCGCTCGACAATTCACAGGGCATGTACGACGGCACCGTGTTCACCTACGGAGTTGGGAGTTTGCTGGGCGGCCTCGAGGAATTGTCACCGGGCCTTGGTATGGTCGTCGCCCCCATTGAATTGGCCGAATTTTTTGGCAACGACTACATCACCGCCGATGCAACCGGAACCAGTTCAGGCTGGGAGTGGCGTGTGACCGGCTCGGAAAAGATCGGCGCGACCAACATGTGGAAGGTGACGGCCACCCATCGAGACGTGCGGGATTTCTGTTTGGGATACGCCAACATGAACCTCTGGTTGGACGCTGATAGCCCGTGGGCGGCCCGTCAATCGGTGGACATCGCCATCAGCAGCAGCGAATCCTCACAAAACGACTGTTCGGCATGGCAGCAACGCGGCATCGAAGCGGTGTTGCCGGAAGGCGAACTGGAATTGCATCATTCCTTTGAACGCACCTCGCTCATCCGAGGCGTCAAAGCGGTTGAACTCGGAAAAGCCTACGATAACCGACCGGAATCCAACGAATTTGACCCCGACGAGGATGAATTGTCCAACTGGGGGGTTGACGGCATGCATCTGCCGGACAATTCCACGCTCCGCCAGCATCCGCTCGACCTCGCCATGACGTGCCTTTCTTCGTTCAACTCAGCGGCTTCTGCCGCCGTGACAGCGCTCGAAAACGACGGCTATGTTTGGCGGGCTGTCAACAACAACAACGGCACCGCAACGGAATGGAACGTGTCTTGGGTGGCTACCGACAACACGGCAGGCTGGCTCAAGTTCGCCGTTGCCGGTGCGGACGAGGCGAACCTCCAGTGCGACTTCATCGCCAAAGGCACGTTTGACGATTCCGTTACTCACAACCGTGAAGCCATTCCAGAGGTCCTCCCGCTGGAAGCCATTGAATCGAGGGTGATGAACGACCAGCGTTTCCCCGATTTGACGCACACAAGAGGGTTGTTCACCGCTGACGGTTACCATCCTGAAACCAGCATCGGGTATTTGCTGGTGGTTCCCGGCTCCGGCTTTGGTTTCGACTTCGGTGATTTCTTGGACACCACGGGCGCAACAACCGTGGATATCCAGCGTCAATGGGACGAGGGGGCTGTCGACCACAGTTTCTCTCTGCTCGTCGATGCCTCGGACGGTCGCGTGATCGGGTGGACATCCCTCCAAGCGGAGGTGGTGTGATGCCTGAAGACCGTCGTGGATTGGACCACCTGATGGAACAGAACGAGACCGAATTGGATTTTCTCGCTGCCTACGGCGGCGTCGACGACCAGGGTCAAAGCGACGGTGACGCCATTCTTGCGGCACTGGAACGCTTCCTCAAGGCAGGAGGACTTGCCTGCACCAGCAAGGACCGTCAACTGGACTTCGCCTTTGGTACCGCCACGGCCACCGATGACGGGTGCATGTTCACGGCGCACGGTTCCTTCCTTCCGTTGGTCGCCAGTGATGTACAGGGCGTTGGGTTCGGCAAGGCACAGTTGAGCGAGGACCGCTCGGAAGTCAAAGTCTGCCTCACACAGTGGACATCCGACCAACGCCGATTTATCGAACGGCTGGTTGAGCACCACGCAGTGTCGTGATTCAAGCGCGACGTCGAACACCGATGGCCATCGCTGCACCAACCGCCACGACGACCACGCCAAGGCCAAGGGCAGGCAATGCACTCTCGGTTTCACCTGCGGCGGGAACGTTGCAACCGTCTCCCTCTGCGTGAACACCACCGTACTCGCCATCGTTGTAATAGCACGTTGACCATGTTTTGTACCAGTCAGCGTTTGGGAAATTCTCGGTGCTGTCGTCAGCGTAGGTGGCCTTGACCCGCCAGTTCACATAGGAATGGTCATCGGGAGGCGTCAATTTCATGGTGTAAACGCCGTCTTCGCCTGAAACATCGTGGTTGACGGGTGGGTCACAAACCCCGTTGTTGAGGCAAATTTGGGTCGTAATGACGGCGGTGGTGCCGTTGTCTTTGGCTTCCTCGCTGAGCTGGACGCTCAAGGACCAAGCGGTGCCGTCTTGCGAGGGTGCGGTGCGCTCAAGCACTGAAAACGGGACGTCGCCATCGGGGTTCACATCCACGCCACCCTCGGCTCCACCCGCAGTTGCGGAGGGGACGGCGGCCATGGCAAGAAGAAGGGCCAACGACAGCGAGAGGGCGGCTTTCATGTTGAGAATGGGTTGGTGGTCCCTTTTTAGGGTTCTCGGCAGAAGGCCCACCTCATTCCATCTCCCACAATTCATCGCCAACCCAATGCAGGGTTTTGATGCCCTTTCCTTTCGTGTCATCGACCAGGGCATCGGCGTCGGCAAGCGCCCATCCGAGTGCCAGAGGGCGCTTGTGGGTCATGTCTCTGATCCACACCAAGTCGCCTTCCTGAACCGACGGTTCAGCCCCGTGGACGCCCGCTACCATGCAATCTGCACCGTTCATCAAAAACGGGATGGCGCCGTGGTCAACCTCAACCCATTTGAGTGCGTCGAGATGGAGCAGAAAACCTCGCAAGGTCAGAAACACGCAGCGCTCTTCCTCGTCGTTGAGAAGCTCGATGACCAACGGGATGCGGTCGACAAACACCATCGTCCACGGCCCGTATTCTGCCATTTCAAGAAAGGCCCCGTCCACGTTGAGGTCGATGTCGAGGTCGGTTTCGAGCGTTTTGAGCAACGGGGCGATGTTTTTGCGACGAACGGGTCGGCGTTTGCGGATGCTCCAGTCAGAAGCCATGCTGCACCACACCGACCTTGGGGCTATCATCCTTCGGCATCGCGGGCTTGATGAAGTGGGGTTGCCTGCACGAACCATGGCCATGTGGTGCACCATCAGGACCTTTGCCAAACACGCGTTGGAATTGGGCAATCAGCCTGCGGTTGAACCGATTATTTTCGTGAAACCAGCGGGCTGCCTTCACGAACACGGTCCC
>JALRLQ010000085.1 GCA_023254365.1 Candidatus Poseidonia sp.
CATCGCTTGCCGGAGCAGGTTCAGGGGCGGCGAGTGGGGCACTCAGTGGGGTTGGCTCGGGCTGTGAGGAAGCCCAGGGCGGCGTGCGGGGGCCGTCTTCGCTGCTGTCCACCTTCACTGCATCGCCACGCAGCACTTTGGTGCCGCCACCCTCCATGTTTTCACCCACGTAGGAGGTCATCACGATGGATTCTGGATTGATGATGCCGCGTTCTTCGGTGTTGCCGAAATCCCCCAAATGGGAATCGAACACACCGCTGAAGAGCGTCGAGCCAATGGCGTTTCCGAGAACTCGCCCTTTGTCCGCCTGAAATTCAAAGGCTGAATCGTACGGTCCGATGGAAAGCGATTGCCCGCCTCCTGTCAACTCAAACGACCAAGTCCCAGTGGAGATGTGAGCCTCGAATTTGAACTGCCGTGTCAAGCCGGGTCCAATGGACGTGATGCCTTCGGTGGGCTCGAATCGGACGCCTTTGTCGGTGACGAGAGAGGCTTGAAGTCCCCCGACTGGAATCGCTGCTTCGTTGACCACGTCGACGACGACCAACACCACATCTTCGTCGTCGTCATCAATGTCCATGCTGACCGATGTGAGATGAGCGTTCAAGGAGCCGGCGCGGGCGCTATGGTCGTCGCTCATCGTTGCTCACCGGTCAGGACAGACGGGTGACTCTACTTCAATGGCTTGCTTCATCCGCTTGAAATCAACGAAGCCGTGAACGGGTTTCGGCCGGCAAGGACCAGTCCACAGCAGCAACAGTGTGGTGCTTCAGGTCAACAGCCGTGCGGAATTCAGACGAGGAGGAGCCGGCGTTGAAGGTGTCCCGCAAACCAAACCAAAGCGGTCCAATGACGGGAATGAGGTAGACCATTTTGGCCACGGCACGAGGCCCCCAATGGTGGCCTTCGAGAGGCGTGCCGTTGTCGTGAACGATGGCGATTCGGAAACCACGCTGGGCCAGCGAGCGCCCCATCGACTGACCGGTGTACTTGAAGTAGAGATAAAACGCAGCGCCAAACACAAACCAGTTGACAAAAAAGGTCGCTGTGTAGCGTCCACCTTCCATCAACATCTCCACGTTGAGCAGGTCCATCATCAACCGGCCTTGGGTCGGAAACATCAGGACGAGGCTGATCAGAACCACATCGAGCATAAACGCCAACACTCGCTTCCATGCGGGGGCGATGAGCATGCCCTCGGGTGCCGAGCCCAAGATGCTCTGTGCCAGTGTACCGCCTTTGACGATGGTCACGGGGTTCTCGGCCATGCTTTGCCCACGGCTTCTCCTTTGTCAAATGGCGCGTTGGTCCCGTAAGCGTCACGACGACATGTGAGTCACGTGCCAGGCGAAGAGGTTGTGCTCATCCACCCAGTCAAGGTACGACCGCCACGTTGGGTCGTGACGAAGGGTGGTGGGGTGGCCGAGCACGACCAACCCTCGCTTTGCCCGCGTGACCGCCACGTTGAGTCGGCGATGGTCGGCCAAGAAACCAACCTCACCGCTGTCGTTGGCTCGCACCGTTGAGAAGACAATCACTTCTTTTTCCCGTCCTTGGTATCCGTCGACGCTCTTGATTTCAAGGCCAGCATAAGGCTCGCCTGGCTCACGTCCGCCGGCGACATCAAACAGATGTGTCAATTCCCGTACCTGCCCGTTGTAGGGAGAAATAACCCCGATGTCCTCGGGTTGAAGGTCGCCCGCCGCCAACAAGTCGTTCACGATGCCAAGCACCTTCGCAGCCTCGTCACGGTTGTACCGACTTTTGCCCTCTTCATCGCTCTCTTCCACACCCTCAACGGGCACGAAGGCCATCGGCCGGTCCCAATCCGGCCACAAGAACCCGGCAGGAGGAGGTCGCTGGTCCCGCGTGCAGCCGTCGTCAAGTCGATTTTCATAGAACCGGGCGCTAGGGAATTCGCGAAGAATGGGGTGCATTCGGTATTGCGTGGTCAGCATGATGGAGTCCAGCCCGCAAGCGAGTAAACGGTCAAACAACGAACGATTCAACCCCCCTTCTTCGGCGCGCCGACTGATCACGGTGGGTGGCAATTGTTGGTGGTCGCCGACCAACACCAACTGTCGGCACCCCTTGACGATGGGAACCAACGAGCTCGGTTCCGTGGCTTGGGTTGCTTCGTCCATCAGCACAATGGGAAACTTACGGGACGTCAAGAGCCGATGTCCGGCGCCAATCGTGGTGGCACAGATGACCTCCGCTTCGTCCAGAACGCTGGCCGTCATTTCGTCCTCGAGCCGACGAATCTCACGCTGATTGTGGTTGATGTCTCGATGCATCAATCCTTTTTCCTTGCCGCGAAGGGAGGGGAGGGATTTCCTCAATTCGCGTTGCTCGTCCTGCAAAAATGCAAGTTCTTCTTGCTTCGGATGGTTTTCCAACACGGCATCGAGGGTCGCAGAACGAAGGGCCTCCCGAACCTTGACCGGTCGCCCGACGCGAAGAGCCTTGACGCCCAAATCCAGAAGCCCTTCGAGCAGGTTGTCCACGGCCACGTTGGATTCGGCGGTGGCCAAGATGGGCCCGCTACCCTGCTGAGCGAGCACGCTGAGCAGGTGGGTGGCGGTTGTCGTTTTCCCGGTACCAGGCGGACCTTGAATCAGCGTCATTCGACGTTCAAGTGCTGCGCGAACAGCGTTGCGCTGCGACTCGTTCAGCCCGTCAAGTGAAGGTGGCGGCCCCCTTTGCGTGCGTCGCCCCCGAATGTCGGGGGGAAGAGCGGCACTCTGGTTGATATCGAGCACGTTACCGAGGATCAATTCGTTAAGCACCGTGCCACCATCGCCTTCCGTTGAATGGAACGTGATCAGTGCCTCATGCATGCGGTCGTGAGCCACCCGATTGGCCCCTCGGTCAAGCCTCCAGCCACCTTTTCGAACATCTTTTGGCCGTTCGCCCACGACGACGCGAAGGCGGGTAGGGCCTCGGTCCAGCACCACGCCTTCAACGACTTTCTCACCCCACGGGCGAGACCGGGAGATGAGGACGATGTCACCGTGGGTAAAACGATGCTCGGGCAAACGGCCACCGTCTTGGGCCTCGAACACCACGATGTCTTCGCCAAAAAAACGACCTTGAATACGAGCACGAAGGTCGAACAACGCTACCCCAGCGAGCAACAAGCGTTGTTTCGTCCATGTTTTCCATCGCTCTTCGACCGCCTCGGTTTCATCGTCAAGCTCGATGCGAATCAGTTCGGTCAACCGGGTAAAGTGGTCTTGACTGCGGCGCCAACGGTCCGGCATGGGCTCGTCCAAGGCCATTGGAACCTCAGGGACGACGGCGTTGTTCATGCGCTTGACCGCACCCTTCCGTCCCATGAGATGACCACCGACCGCCCCCTCATCATCGTATGGATGCGGAATGATGAATTGGCGGAGCGAGAAACCCGCATTCTTAAACAGAGAATCGGACGCCGACAAGGTGGGTGGGTTCGTGATGTTCGGTCGCAAGAACAAGGACAAAGGTGCTGTGGGCGCCTTGTGTCCTTACTGCGAATACAACAACCCTCTCGGTTCGGAAACCTGCGAACAGTGCTACTACGAACTCAACAAGTCGGCTCGGGACCAGCCCATGGCGACGCCCACCACCTCCAACGACGACATCATGAGTTTGTTGCTCGGTGACAACGAGATGGAGGAAGGGACGCCCGATGTGGTCGAAGCCGTTCTGGCGATGGACGATGTGACCGTGGATGTCGGCCAGTACAACCTCCCCGTACCTGCCGAGGACGACGAGGATGAGCCCGTTCCGGAATCCTTCGAATTCATCGGCAGCCAAGGCCCGACGCTCTCGCAAACCGTTGTGGTCAGTGAAGAAGAGGAAGAGGTGGAACTCACGGCTGCAGATGCTCCAAAGGAATACATCGAATTCGACATCGGCACGGTTGACCCGCTTGACGAGGTGGCTGAACCGGTGCACACCGGGAAAGGTGGTCTGTATTCGCCAACGGTCGCAACACCCAACGACGACGATCTGCTCGGCGTGGTCGGGCCAGCCTCGAACGCTGCGACGCCCGACCTGCCCGACCTGCCCGACCTGCCCGATGACGATGAACAACCATCGGGCTCACTCACCCAAGCGATGGCACAAGAGGCCCCCGCCCCCATGGCACCGGCGCCGCTGCCACCGTCGACCACACCCGACTTGCCCGACGTGCCCGATGAGGACGAGACAGAAGCATCGCCCGCTTCGGTTCAACCGGCTGTGTCGATACCAGAAATCGACCAGCAGGAACCTGTCGCCAACGACGACGGGGGAGAGGATGACAACCGGATATGGCCCTGGCCGAAAGGTGAACCATGGACGCCAACGCAAGTCTACCAAGAGGTGGTCGCGGCCATGGAACACGTCAAGCACGGGCGCATGGAACAAGCGGCCACGACCCTCGATACGCTCGGTCCGCACCTTGACCTCAACCTGGACATGCTGCTGCACATTTCAGTGCTGATGCAACATTTGGGCCGTCACGACCATGTGAAATGGACGCTCGATATGGCCGCTTACGTCCATCCTCACGATGCACATGTTCAACAAGCCAGAGCACAATTGCTCGCCTAGAGGGAGTCACATGATGGTCACGCCCAGCCTCGTCGTGGATGAGGAACTGGTGATGGAGCCGGCAACAAAAAGCGTCCTCGTTGCCATGTTCGATGCCTACAACGAAGATACCGAGGCCGCTCAAACGGCCCTGCCTTGGCTTGACCCGAACGACGATGTTCGACGTCAACTTCGAGACATGCTCTACGATATCGAAGCACAAAACGGAACGGATCGGTTGCACTTCTGGGCCATCCACCGAACCGGCGGACATGACTTCGTAGGCCTCATCGGCCTTGGTGATGAACTTCAATCGCCCCATTCGGACTTTAACCTCGGTTATTGGGTGCGCCGGCACTTTCGTCGTCAGCACATCGCCTCGCGGTGCGTCGACGCCATCTTTACATGGCTAAGCGAGCGGGACGAAACCACCACGGTGGAAATTGCTGTCCACCCTCACAACACGGCTGGCCTGGCTACGGCCTCGGCCATTTGTGAGCGCTGGAACGGTGAACGCTTGGATGAATTCATCGGCATTGAATTCAATGAACGAACCGTGCCTCACCATCTTCACCTTGTTGATTTGCGGCCGGAGGCCTGACATGGCGACGTGGTTCACCGTTGACAGCGATGACCTGCGCCATCTCCCCAAGCACCAAGGTCATCCAACCCGCAGCCGAACGGCCTACGAAGGCCCGGTGCTGGAACCGAGCGAGGACTTCGTTCAAGGATGGAAGGGGCTCATGGGATGGATGAACGCCCACGAGGGAGCCGTGACGCTGTTTGTCATCACCGATCTTCTGGAGAGCGAGGCCTTCCCCTCCATGTTGAGCGACGCGCTGACGAGGTTTCCTCAACGGCTCACCGTCGGGTGCCACGGCCACACCCATCGTTCATGGTCAGCATGGGGGGAGGACGTGGATGGTTTTTCGGCGATGTTGGAACGGTCGACGGCGTTGCTCAAGCAGCATGCCGGTGAAGCGTTTCGTCCCTATTTTCGAGCACCTAACGGGTACGTGGCGCCCTGGATGGGCGAGGTGCTGGCCCGTCACGGCTACCGCGTCGATTCCTCCGTCAACCCGTCGTGGCTGGTTCGCAAGAAGGCTGCCGGCCACTCCTGGTCATCGGTCGCCAGCGCCATGAAATCGGCGGGCGTGATCGAACGCCCGTGGTTGACGCGCTGGACCCTTCCGGTCAACGGGCCGGCCTTGTTCCGGTTTCCACTGTCCGTCCTTTCCGCCCGTGCGTGGAAGAACGTTCCACCTTTGCTCAAACCGTCCGAACTCCATGCGATTGAGCAGGCGGGGGTTGATGTCACGACGGTGTACTGCCACGTGCTTGACTTCGCTCGCAAGAACGGGAAATGGATTCCACCGGTGCGCAAGGCATAGAGCCAAGTAAATCCCGCCCTGTGGATGAGGCATGACCGTCATCAACTTCGCCGAGAAGTTCAACCTGTTTTCCGACCACTGGTCGCCCAAAGTCATCGCTGAGATGAACGACTATCAGTTCAAACTCGTCAAAATTCAAGGTGAATTCGTCTGGCACGACCACGGGCACACCGACGAGGTGTTCATCGTCATCAAAGGCAGCATGAACATCGAATTTGAAGACCGCACCATCGCCCTCAACGCTGGCGAAATGCACATCGTCCCCAAGGGAACACGGCACAAACCCTACGCGGAAGAAGAATGCATGGTGATGCTCGTTGAACCCCGTGGTGTGGTCAACACCGGCGAGGCTGGAAGCGAACTCACCGCTGAAAACGACGTTTGGATTTGACAAGGTATTAGAGGGAAGCAACATGGAAGGCACCCCGTTTCAGCGAAAGGTCTGGGCCGCCCTCAAGACCATTCCACGTGGTGAAGTACGCA
>JALRLQ010000086.1 GCA_023254365.1 Candidatus Poseidonia sp.
AAAAAACGGCATTTTGACCGTGAAGAACGTCGGAGGAAAGGAGCGATTGGCCCGAGCCGTCTTTGGTTCAGGGATTGTTATCTTTGATTTCTTGGCTACGGTTCACATCGAAGTGGTCTTCCTTATCGTTGGTCTTTGGAGCGTCTTGACCTCCGCTTTTGGCTACTGTCCGTTCAACGGATTGATGAACCGAAACAGTTGCGCCATCGACGTCAATCCTGCCAATGCGTGAGTGATTCACGCCTCGCCGCCTTCATCGTACCAGTTACCATAGAAATTCTCGGCATTGTCCACGCGGATAAAGAGGTCCAACGACGACCATACAAGGCTGTTGAAGCCGCTCGCCATGCCTGCTTGACCACCTGCTTTGGCGGTCATGAATTCAAGCGTGTCCGAAGGCGAATGCCACTCTTGCCAAAAGGAAATGTCGCCACCGGGGCTGAAGAAATTGAAGGTCGGGTAGCCTGCCGAAAAGAAGGAACAGTGGTCTGAAGCGCACGATTCTGCAATCTGCCAGTTGATGGGGTTGCCCTCTGTGGGCGTGTAGGCCAAATCGTCCTCGATGGTCGTGCCGACCCATTCCATCATGCGTTCCATGTTGCTCTGGTTGGCACCAGCGATGCTGATGTCCCAATCGTACTTTGTCGGGGCAAACAGGTCACCCGTCAACGGGTCAATGATGGGCTCCGTGAGCGGGGTGATGGGGTAGTTGAGCGAGACCATGTCGAAGTTCATGTAGGCCTTGACCGAGACGTTCTCCGGCAGGTTGGCCACGTACGCTCTTGACCCAAGGAGGCCTTCTTCCTCGCACGCCCACAGGGCGGCCACAACGGTGTGGTCGAACTCCATCGTGGCCAAGGCTTGCGCCATCTCGAGGGACACGGTGGAACCGGACGTGTCGTCGTTGGCGCCCTCGTTGGTGCCTCCGCTGGGCGGCGTGAACGCATAGGCGATGTCGAAGTGTCCGCCCACCACGATGTATTCGTCAGGCGTGGTACGACCCCAGTTGTAGCCCACCACGTTGAGTTGGGCGGGGTCGTCCTCGTAACGGGTGACTTCAACGAAGTCAAAACCCATGTCCCACATGTTGAGCGCCATGGCTTCGGCCGCTGCTTCGTAGGCTGCGCCGCCTTCGTGGATGGAGGCTTCTGCACACCAGCGGTTGTTGTACTGGCTGGTGAGCATGTCAATGGTGTCGTAGGCTCGACGTCCGTCGACCAGCATCAACTCAGCACTGTCTTCAAGCGACAAGGTGGCGTTCCACGACTGGTCACCGGCCGTCACGGCGAGGTCGATGCTGTCGCGTTCCGAATCCATCACCAGCATCGTGACGCCCGTGGCGCTGGCTGGAAGAGTGAAGTTCACGTCGTCTCGTAAAACACCGTGTTCGTCCATGAAGAAGACACCCGGCGACCTTGAGATGGTCCAATCGACCGTGCTGGTGAAATTGAGCGTGAGATACTGGCCGCGGGTGGCGCTCGTTGGCATGTTGTCACCGGGGGTGAGCTCGGCCACGACAGGGGTCTTCTCGTCCTCGCCAAAGCACCCAGCGAGCGGTGCCAGCATGAACATGGACACGAGGAACATGGCGTAGAGGCGCTGCATGACTTCAACCCCATCCACACGGTTCGAGAACCTCTTGACCGCCCATGTAGGGCTTCAGAACGTCAGGCACGGCCACCCGCCCGTCTTCGAGTTGGTACTGCTCCATGATCGCAACGAGGGCTCGTGATGTTGCGACGGCCGTTGAATTGAGGGTGTGAACAATCGGTTGGTTTGGATGGCCCGGTTGGCCGTAACGGATGCTCAATCGGTTGGCCTGATAGTCCGTGCAGTTGGAACAGGAGACGATTTCTTTGTACTGGTTTGCTCCCGGAATCCACGCTTCAAGGTCGTATTTCTTGGCCGCCACGGTACCCATGTCGCCGGTGCAAATGTTGACCACTTCGTAGTGAATGCCGAGACTGTCCCACAGATCGGTGCAATTCTTCAGCAATTCTTCGTGGAGTTCCCAGGAATCTTCAGGTTTTGAGATGATGATTTGTTCAATCTTGGTGAACTGGTGGACCCGCCAAATACCAAGGTCACTCTGACCGTGACTACCGACCTCTCGTCGGAAGCACTGCGACACACCGACCATCCGCATTGGCATCTGGTCTTCGGGAATGGTCTCGTCCATGAACATCGCCGTGAGCGGATGTTCGGACGTGGCGATCATGTAGTACTTGTCAGGTTCAATCCCGTACATGACGGTCTCGAAGTCACCGAGGTCGGTCACGCCTTCGTAGGCTTCACGGTTCATCATCACCGGAGGCTGGACGAAGGTGTAGTCTCGAGACCGCAAGAATTCAACCGCATATTGTTGAAGGGCGAACTCCAGACGTGCAAGGTCGCCTTTGAGGAAATAGAAGCGGCTTCCCGTAATCTTGGCTGCTCGTTTCAGGTCCACCCACTTGTTCATCTCGATGAGTTCGTTGTGGGTGCGTGGCTCAAAGGTGAAGGTTGGCTTGCTGCCGTGAACGGCGTGGACGGTGTTGCCTGAATCGTCAGCGCCCTCGGGAACGTCGTGATGGAGAATGTTGGGGATGGACATGCGCAAGCGGTCGCGTGTTTGCATGGCTTCGTCCGTCTTTGCCTCCATGTCGGTGATTTTGGCGCCGAGGTCAGCCACCTTGGCAAGAATCGCATCTGCAGCGGCTTGATCACCTGCTTTCTTGGCCGCACCAATGCCCCGAGCAGCCTCGTTCTTCTCACGCCGCAACTGGTCGGTTTCGTGCAGGAGGTTTCGCCAGTTTTGGTCGAGTTCAATCACCCGGTCGATGTTGTCGTGAGGCAAACCTCGTTTCGTGTGATCAGCACGAATGAGGTCTGCATGTTCCCGAAACATCGTTATGTCCAGCATGACCATCACCACGAGATGTTGAAACTCAAGATTTCGGCGCCCATGAAGAACATGCCCCCAATCAAGTACCCGAGAATGGCTCCACCGTTGAGCAACGGCAAGCCTGCCTGCGCTTTTCCACGAGCAACGTACGTCATCAGAGCGAGGTAACCCAACAACCCTCCTGCCAGCGTGGTCATGGCCACTTGGAATGCGGCGCTTGGGTCAAGCCACTGCATGGCAGACAGCACCAACATGCCGGGGAAAATAACGTCGCCCAATCCCATGAACATCGCTTCGCTCTTTTGCCGCGCCGGACGTTCTGCCTTCGTCGTTGAGGCGGTCGGTGCGGGTGCTGGACGCTTGTGCTGTTCGGTTTCTTCGATGAGGGAATAGTCGGCGCCTTGCGGGGCGACCAGCAAAATTGGAAGGCGCAAACCGATCATCGTGTCGGCCAAATCCAACATGTGCTTTGAGCGATAGACCGCCCAGAAGTCATAGATAGCGGCCAGGACCATGAAGAGAATGGCCAACACCGGAACAAAGGTCACGCCGAGCATCACCGAGACCCCTGCACCGAGCAAGACACCCGTGGTGTTGACCACGTACCACTCGCTGTGAACGACCAACAGAATGAGCAACACGGCCGTGAGGGCCAACCCCACGAGCGTCGGTCCCAACAAGAGTTGCAGTCCGTACAGCGGGAACATATCAACGGTGAGTTCCCCTTGATGAAGCGTGAAGACGCCGTCGACTGAGGAAAGCGCAACGAGGTTGGTGTTCTGGTCGTCAATGGCGAAGAACACAGCAACGTTGGAGGCCGGGACGGGGAACACCCCGCGGTCCACCAGCGAGGTGGTGTAGAGCCAGTGAACTTCGCCACCGTCCGCAACGAGCATGTCGCTGTAACCGGATTCATCGAGGTCGGTCAAACGAACCGAGGTCACCGAATCCACCAAACCGTCGAGGTTCATGCGGTCTTGAATCACAAAGGCCGTTTCATCCGGTTGGGTTCCGTTCCATTCGATACCCGTGATGTGGCCGGCGGATTCGCCCAACATCACCATGCGCTGCAAACGGGTCTCGGACGAGGCCAACACGGTCGTGTAGTTCTCTTCGAGGAAGGGAGAGAAGCCAACATCCATCGCAGTGAATGCGGCGCCCTCTTCCGGTTGGAGGTCAAACAAGTAGGTGGCGTTGGTTTGGGCGCCAACACCGTCCCCGATACCGTCAGGGATGTATTCTTCGAGCAAAATCGCAGCCGCCTGCGTCGAGGAGACAAGGAACACTTGGTCCTCGCTCAATTGATGACTCGCAAGCAAACCACTACGAATTTCAAATCCAGGGAGCCCCCATCGACCACCTTCTTGGACGATCAAGCCCGGATATCCCTCAAAGGTCTGGTACCGAATCAACTCGTTGAATTCGCTGATGAGGTACAAGGAATCACCTGAAAGAATGGCGACCCGACAGCCACCGCCGAGGTTGTCCAAATACTGAGACTCACCGTTCTCCCAGCGCTGGCAGGCGTAACTGTCGATCAATGCACCGGTCTGGGCGTCAACAACCCAAGCGTAATCACCGCTGGCGAAGGTCAAATGTTCTTCTCCAGCCGTCATATGGACAGGTGCTTTTGGATTGTACACGCTGTGGTTGTTGGTCACAGACCACACAGGTTCGGCGTACGCATTGGAGGCGTCCCAAGCCGTCACCTCGACCGTCGTGTTGAGTTCGTCGTCACTGACGACCGCCAAAATGAAGCCGTCGTCGCCCCATACGCCAAGAACGTCGCCGTTGAGGCTTGTGCTGGAGGTCATGTCGAACGGCTCTGGGTCAAAATCCAACACCGCCATGTGCGCCAACGGCACCATGGTGTAGAGCAACGCCAAACTCAGCACCACGTACATTCCGTACTTGATGATCAATTCCTTGCCCCATTTGGCCAGGAAGATAATCAGCGCCGTGAAGGCAAAAATAGCCACGAGTTCAATGGCGACATAGCGAACTTGGGTGGCACCCGATGAGCCAAAGGCATGCAGTTCTCCCACATCGTAGTAGGGTCGAATGTACATCGCCAAGGCAATGGTGGCCACAAACATGCCCGCCATACCGGCCATACCTCGCCATTGTTCAGCCATCAGCGAGGCGAGGGTCTCTCCTTGGCGAAGTTCGTCTTCGACCTCAGCGAAGCGTTGGGAGACCCGTCGGCCACCCTTCCCCTCATCGCCATCGCTCATGGTTGCGCGAATCCTCCCTCTCATATCAGTCTCGCGTTGAGGAGGCGCCCGAAATGGACGGGCAAAGAGGCTATGGAGAACATCCACCAGCACGGGCCATGGACGACCATGCATCGCTTCGTGCATGGCTCAACAGCACCAAGAAGCGGGGCATGGCCCTCGGTCTTGCCAACACCCATCGGGCCGTGCTCGCCTTGGAGGTCATGCCTGACCAATGCGAGGTGGTGCACGTCGCAGGCAGCAACGGGAAAGGGACTTTTGCGGCGACCTTGAGTGCCGCCATGACGTTGGAAGGTGTAAGGCACGTGTTGTTCACCTCGCCGCACCTGATGCACGTGGAGGAACGCATCCGAGTCGACGGTGTCCCGGTTCAAACCGATACCTTCGACCGAGCGCTCGGGCGGATCAAAGAAATGAGTGAACGGCTGGCGATTCCGCTGACCTTTTTCGAAGTCACGTTCCTCGCTGCATTGGTGATTGCTCACACGCTTGAGGTCGAGGCCATGGTGGTCGAAACCGGACTGGGTGGGCGGCTTGATGCAACCCGGGCGGTCAAGGCCGACCTTTGCGTGGTCACCGCCCTGTCCTTGGAGCACACCGATGTGCTGGGCACAACACTGCCGGCCATTGCTCGCGAAAAAGCAGCCATTGCCCGACCAAACCAACCCATTCTCGTTCGGCGACCCGAGGCCAGCGAAGTGCGTGAAGCCGTGGCCAGCGAAGTGGCAGCCGCCGGTCAATCGGCGTTGGGGGAGTCAAAACAACCTGCGCACCTCGAGTGGGTCGATGTGGAAGCAACAGCGACGGCGGCGGATGAAGCGATGACCTTAGCTCAAGCGGCGTGGCCCCGTTTGACCACCATCGCTGACCGAGCCTTTCCCGTGTTCCAAGGTGTTCAATGGCCTGCTCGGATGCAAAAGATCGCCAGTCCGAACCGACCTGAAACCACCTATCTCCTTGATGGCGCGCACAATCCGAGTGGGATGCTGAAGTCCTGCCGGGAATTGATGACTCGAGCCGAGGTCAATGGCGGCCCTTGGGCCTTGCTGATTGGAAGCACGCCGCAAGTGGATATGGAGGCGATGTTGGAACCGCTTGCCGAACTCTGCTCAATCCGTCCCCCTGACATGGTGGTGCTTACCGTTCCTCAAGGAGGAAGGTACCCCGGCGTGGAGGGGCAGGTGATGAAAGCACACCTGGAGAACGCAGGCATCGCGGTTGACCACGTGATTGACCTACCGTTTGATGCTGTCCAAGCACTTGAGACGAGTCAAAGGCCGCTGGAGGCGGTGGTGTCCATTGGC
>JALRLQ010000087.1 GCA_023254365.1 Candidatus Poseidonia sp.
AAGGGCAAACCGTTGCGCAGCGGCGCGAAACGATTCGTTTTCGCGTCGGTGGCTTCATAACGGGATGGACGGTCGGCTGGTTGCTTCTAAGCATCGAGGGAGTCAAATGAGCAACCCAGTACGTAAGACAAACGCCCAGTTGGTTGATGTGATCAACCAACTGAAAGCCCAGTCTCGCGACACCGGAGCCGCTGTTTGGCGAGATGTGGCTTTGCGCCTTTCCAAGAGTCGCAAAAATTGGGCACAACCCAACTTGAGCCGAGTGAGCCGACACGCCCCCGAGGGTGCCACCATCCTCGTGCCAGGCAAGCTCCTCGGGTCGGGCGAGTTGACCAACGGCCATACCATCGCCGCCTACAGCGTCAGCAACGGTGCCCGTGAGAAAATTGAAGCCGCTGGAGGTCGAGTCATGACCTACGGCGAGCTGATGAACGAAAACCCAACCGGAAAGGGGGTTGTTATCCTTGGCTGATGCAACCACCTACGTGTTTGACGCTGACGGCCTCATCATGGGTCGCCTGGCCTCGGCCTCGGCGGATATTTTGTTGAAGGCCGCTCGCGAGGACCGTGACGACAAGGTCATCATCATCAACGCCGAGAAAGCCATCATTTCGGGTCGCCCTCGTGCCGTGTTGGACAACTATCACAAGAAATACGAGTTGAACCACGCCCGCAAGGGGCCGTTCTTCCCTCGTATGCCCGACATGATTCTCAAGCGAGCCGTTCGAGGCATGCTGCCCTACCAAAAGAAAAGCAGCGGCCGCCGAGCCCTCCGCAACCTCCGCGTGGAAATTGGATGCCCCAGTCACCTGGCTGGCGACCTTCCAGAAGGCCACGAGCGAGGCGACGACAGCAAATTCCGCCGAGATCTGCCAGACCGCTTCATCCGATTGGGTGATGTCAGCGCTGATTTGGGTGCACCCGCTCACCGATGGACGGGAGGTGACCAGTGATGGCACGCAAGAAGAAATCCGTTGAATCCTCAGGCAAGCGTAAGACCGCCGTGGCACGAGCCACGGTCAAGGCCGGCAAAGGCCGCGTCCGCGTGAACTCCGAACCCATTGAAATCATGCAACCATCGCTCGCACGCCGCAAGTCGATGGAGCCCCTGGTCATCGCTGACGCCATGGGCCGATTGGGCAAGGTTGACATCAACGTCTCCACCAGCGGTGGCGGCATCATGGGTCAAACCGACGCCATCCGCACGGCCATTGCCCGCGGTCTGGTTCTCTACAACGGCGGCGCTGAGGGCGACGACGAAGAACTTCGAAACGAGTACCTTCGCTTCGACCGAAGCCTGTTGGTCAACGATCCACGACGCAAGGAGCCCAAGCACCAACTCGGTCGCGGCGCTCGACGCAAGAAGCAGAAGTCCTATCGATGAGGTGAGATGATGATTATTCCAGTACGTTGTTTCAGTTGCGGCGGAGTCGTCGCTCACAAGTGGGAAGAATTCAAGCAATTGCTTGCTGATGGAAAAACGGATGCTGAAGCCCTCGACGACGTGGGTTTGAAGCGCTACTGTTGCCGTCGCATGTATGTTGGACACCTCGACTTGATCGAGGAAGTTGCACCGTTCAGTGCAGCACGCAACTGAGGTTTTCCTCGGGCCCGTGGGTTAGCTTGGCCTATACTTGGCGGCTGGGGGCCGTCAGACCCCGGTTCAAATCCGGGCGGGCCCACCATCTTGCGTTGTCCTTGTGAACACGTTCCATGACCCGAGGCCTTGGGGTTGATATGGCGCGACATCAACGCCACGGCATGACACGCGCAACGGCTGCGGGCATCGCTGGACTGCTGCTGACCGTCCTGTTGCTTCCCTTTGTTTCGGGAGCCGACAGCACCGTCACGGTCAACACCACATGGTCCGGACAACTCACGCTCACCGGCAACGTCACCGTGGCCTCTGGTGCCACGTTGACCGTGGAGCCAGGAACCGAGGTGGACGCTGGCACCTACGCCATCATCGTGGAAGGTGTTTTGGAAGCCGACCAAGCCTCGTTCTTTTCGTCGGTGACACCTGAAACACAAGGCTCCCACGGGCAAGGTCTTTGGCCGGGGATCGTGGTCGAAACCGGTGGACAGGCCATCTTGAGCGACGTGACGGTCGCCAACGCTTCAGCAGGCGTCCTCGTGCGTGGGACCTTCAACGGAACGGATGTGGTGTTCAACGACGCCTACCGCGGTCTTTCCGTCATGGGAGGCAGCGCCATGGTCAACGGATTTGAGGCCAATCGCATCGATTACGAGGCTCTGTATGTTGAAAGCGGTTCGCTGAACCTGACCGAAGGCGTGGCCAACGAAGTTGCCGTGGGACTGGCAAACCATGCCGAGGCCGAACTCTCCTCCTACACCGTCAATGAGGCGGGCGTGGGGACACAAGCCCTTGGCGGCACACTTGCGTTGCACGATTTCGTCGTCAACAACGCCAGCGTTGGCTTTGCGACGGTCGCAGGCGCCACCTCCACCGTTGAGTCGTTTACTGGCACCGGCCTTGCGCTTGCCATCGATGCGGGCAATGCCGACAACCTTGTTCTCGCCCATGCGGACTTGCAGGGGGAACGGCTGCTGGTTGGGCAAGGCGCCACCTCGTTTACGTTGGACGGCATTGCGTTTTCAGCAACCCTCTCCACCGAACCACGGCCCGTGGTGGATGTGCGTTGCCTCGGTACCTGTGACTTGCGCAACAGCGTGATCGATGGAGCACGTGTTGGACTGTCCTGGTCGGGCTCAGGCACATCGGTGATGGACAACGTCTCGGTGGCTGCTGAGCAACAAGCGGTTGAAGCAACCGGGGCCGGTCACGCGGCATGGAGCAACCTCTCCCTCGCCACCCCCAACACGGGGGTTTCCATTCAGACCCCGACCAGTTCCATGGCTGATGTTGAGGTGACCCTTTCGTCACCAAGCGGTGTGGGCATTGACGTGCTGGGTGGACAACACCACTGGACCTCGGTCAGCGTTGAGAAACCCTTTGTTTCCTCCGACCGCACCACACTTGGGTTGCGTGCCTGGTACAGCGACCTCACCCTCGACGACTTTTCTGCCCGCAACATCTCCACCGGTCTGTTGCTTGAGGACAGTGCATTGGTTGGCACCACGCTCGAAGCGAACATCGGCAATCTTGCTGGGGTTCACCTGATCGATTCAACCTTCTTTGCAGCGAGCCTCACCACGGTCGCTCAAGACGAGGGGGTGTTGATGGAGGGCGAAACCTCGCTGCACGTGGCCTCGTGGACCGCTCAACTCCACGATACCCCCCTGATGATGTCCAGCGGCAGCGAAGCGGTGATCCGCGCCTTCTCCCCCATGAACACGGCGCCATCGTCTGCCGATGCGCTGGGCGATGGAACCCTCTACTACGGTTCGAGCACGAACCCAACGGTGTCCACGACAGAATCCTACCGTCTGCTCGAAACCCCGGTGACCTTCACCGACCTGCAGAACAATCCCGTTGAAGCCGATATCACCGTCCATGGTTTCTCCATCAAGAGCAACAGCAACGGTGCCGCCACCTTGCCTTTGGTCGCATCCGGTTCACTGGTGGACGTCACGCTCTTGGGCTCGGGTGTTCGCGTGACCTTGTACGGCGGTCAAAACGGACAATCGGTTCAGGTGCCCGTCATTCCCCAAGGTGACTGGACGGTTGCCTCCGGTCAAGACATCGTCTTGGGCCCCCGTCCTGACGGTCAGGCTCACCAACTGGTGGGCGATCTGACCGTGAGCAACAACGCTCGCCTGACGCTCATTGGTACCACCCTCCATGTCGCCAACGGCCAAAGCGTCACCCTTCAGGGAACCGGCGTCCTGCAGGGGCAAGGCGCCACACTGACCTCGTCCACCGTTCAAGCCAGCGGGCAGAGCCTCCTGTCAGGAACCTCCGAAGGTCCACTGACCGTGAACGCCGAGGTCCAATGGGGATGCATGAGCCTTCGTGAAGTTGAATCCCTCACGCTGAACGGCAACCTCACCGTCCAACCCGGATGCGAGATTGAACTGACCAACGGTGCCGTCAACGGCATGGTTTCAGCACAAACCGGCGCTCAGTTTACCAGTTCTTCCAGCCTTTCCATCACGGTACTGGACAAAGGTCTCCCGGTGGAAGGGGCTTTGATTTCCATCGAGGGTTCGGTCGGAGTGACCGATTCCAGCGGCCGCCTTACCTCGTCAACCGTTGCAAGGTCTGTCACCGACATGGGTGAAACATGGGGCGGCATCAAAACCGTCACCCTGCAACACAACAACTTCACCGATTTCGTGACATGGGACACCAACACGTCCCTGTCCCACACCTTCATGGCGTCAACCCTTCCAACCGGGGAACTCAGCCAGTGGTTGGTGTTGGAACGTCAATGGAGCCCGTACACCTTGGACGGCCACCTCGTGGTCAACACCGGAGCAACCTTGACCGTTCAAGACGGCGTTTCCCTCCGTATCGCCGAGGGCATCACCATCACCGTCAACGGCGTGATGGACCTCGGTGCTGCGACGCTGTCCTCAACAGGGTTTGGCGCACGCTGGGGCGGGTTGCATTTGGGCGACTCATCCTCTGCCATCGTCGAATTGACCAACACGCAACTGGTCGAATCATCGCCGGCCATCACCGTCAGCGGCCACGGCGAAGTTTCTGCAGACGGCGTGTTTGTGGCCCGCTCAGCCAGCGACCCGCTGGTGGTGGTCGAATCGGGAAGCCACGCTTCCCTCACCCTTCGCAACAGTCATCTGCAAGACAGCGGGAACGGCTGCATCAACGCTTACCCCTCGTCCGGCCTTCTCACGCTGACCAATGTCTCGTTTTCATCGTGCGACGGTGCGGCGCTGTGGGCCCAACAGGTCGACCTTCACCTGACCAATCTCGTTCTTCAGGAAGGCGTTGACCAGGGGTTGGACCTCACCGGCGTGACCGGGAGCATCTCGGGCATCGATGCAACGAGCTTTGCAGGAAGCGATTCAATTCTCTCGCTCAACACCATTCGCGGCGGGTTGTCCGTTTCCGGATTGGAAGGCGTGGTGACCGGAACGGGCGGACTCGTCGGTCAAGACAACGAAGACCTGGATGTCCGCGAAGTCCACCTCACGGGTGCACCGGCCATCGACCTTGATTTGTCCTCAGGAACGCTCGCCAATATCGTGTTGGAGGGTTCAGGAACAGGAACGGCGGTGACCGCCCATCATGGACGTTCATCGTCCAACTTGTTCATCGAGAATTTGTCGGTGACTTCCTACAGCGTTGGCCTGTCCTTGCATGCCGACGAGGGCGAACTCAGTTCCGCCGTGGTCGTTCGCGATTCATCCATCGTGGCCACCACCGCGTTGGCGGCCGAACACCATCCTGCCCGCTTCGAAGCCTCTTCGTTGGTTGGCGATGTTGAATTGACCTCGACCGAGGTCGTGGCCGTTGACGGCTTGATTGGAGGGGTATCGCCGACCAACGGCGCTCAGTTCCTGCTCTACCGAACCGTTGCACTTGAGGCTCGGCGAGAAGGTGCACCGATCAACGCCTTGTTCACGGTGACCTACAGCGATACTTCGCTCGCTTCCCATGTGGTTGAAGGCACCACGGTGGACGTTGAGTTGCTGTTGCGAACCGTGAGTGAAACCGATGATGTCGTCATCGCTTCATGGTCGGTGGTGGCCCAAGTGTCCGGTTCTCCGACGGCCACGCTTGAGGTGGCAAGCCCGACCACGGCCCCGGATGTCTTGGTCGTCAACGTGCAATCCAACCAACCCCCAACGGTCAATTTGGTCGAACCCATGCCCGGCCAACGGGTGATGGAGGGGGATTCCATCCGTGCTTCAGCCACCTTCAGCGACGACCTCGATGCTGCAGAAGCGCTTGTTCTCTCGTGGAAGGTCTACGATATGCAAGGCAACGCTGTGCTTCAGAACGGGAACGAACCGGTGTACAACATCACGGATTTGGCTGCTGGGTTCTACGTGGTTGAAGTGACCGCTATGGATTCACTCGGTCTTTCCTCCACCGCTTCTGTGGATTTTGAATACACCCAACTTGATACCGATGGAGACTGGACAAGTTCCTGCTCGTCCGATACCTGGTTTGATGCGACCACGGGTAAATCGTGCGGGCCGAACATCTACGATGAAGACGACGATAACGACGGCTTTAGCGATGCGAAGGACGCCTTCCCGCTGGACCCCTGTGCCCAAGTGGACACGGACGGGGACACACAACCTGACGTGCTGGCCTGTCCTCCGGGATACACCAGTTGGTTAACCGAGGACATGGACGACGACGGTGACGGCATCCCCGATATGCTGGAAGGAACCAGCACGGAAGACGATGACATGAACCTCAACGCGTTGCTCGTGGTG
>JALRLQ010000088.1:0-5968 GCA_023254365.1 Candidatus Poseidonia sp.
ATGTCGATGGTGCCGTCGGGTTGCCGCGTGATTTTGTCGGGTACGCCCTCGGGCAAGGCATCCATTTCCTGTCGGAACACGTCAATGGCCGCAAACACCCTCGGGTCGAGCACGTCGCCCAGAATCAGCAGGTTGGCCGGCTCGCCCTCGTCAGCGAAGCGCTTGGACAATTCATCCACGCCGATGGCAAAGTCGGAACGCTCATCGAGGAAATCTTCCACCGCAAAGTCGCCTTCCAATTGCGCCATGCCCATCGCAGCAGGCACGGTGATCATCAGCGCCACAGCGGCGATGATGGTGGCTGTTCGCCGTTGGCCGGAGCCCAACGTGACCTGCCGCAACCACTCGGGGTTGACCAGTGATTTGACTTCCGCTTTGGCTCGCCGTTCCTTTCGTGCCTCCAACCAATCGTCCACGCTGACCCGAATCAACGGCGCCCACAGGCCGGTGAGAATGAAGGCGGCCAGGATGCCGAGTGCCGCCTCGATGCCGAACGAACGCAAAGCGGCGATGTCGCTGAACAGGTTGGCGGCAAAGGCTGCCATGGTCGTGAGCGACGTGAGGGTGATGGCTCGTCCCACGCGGGAGAGCGTGATGCTGCCAGCCTCGTGCGATGTCTTGCCGTTGGCTCGCTCCTCCTTGTAGCGATGAAGGGCGTGCAGCGAATCGTCGATGCCCAAAGCCAGCACGAGAATGGGAAGGAGGTTGGAGAATTGTGAGCGAGCGATGAGGCTGAGCCCCATCCAACCCGTCAGGTTGGCAAAGTGACCAATCAGCCCTTGCATCCACAGCAGGGCAGCGCCAAGAGCAAACATCACGATAGCGACGTCCGACCAGCGACGCAGGCTGGCAAACAGCAGCACCACGATGGCGATGCCCATCATCGCAATCAGTCCGGCGCTGGACTGGAGTTCCCGGTTCACCTCGACGTTCACGCCTTGACCGAGCAGGAGCGTAACCGTGGTTCGGTCGTGGGTTCGTAGATGGCCTTCCAAATCCATGTAGGTCCATTCGGTGGCGCAACCGGCACCATTGGCTTGGAGTTCAAGGCAACCCGCTTCGGTGTACTGGGGAGGGTGAAGCACCAACTGGCCGTCGGCCAGACGGTACCCGCCGACACGGAAGCCTTCGTCGGTGAACTGAACGTCCTTTTCTTGGTGGGCGTCTTTCCACACCACTTCCCAGCCCATGTTGTCCAGTTGGGTGCTGTCAAGTTGCACCAGCAGCCACGTTGAGGAAGCGGTCCAGCGGCCCTTGCCCCACAGGGCATTGGCCCACGTGCCGTCGGGCATCAGTTCGCCGTAAATCGGCCCTTCTTGGTGGGCGGTGTAGTCGGCCTTGAACCCACGGTCCAGCGATAACCAGCGCAGGAAGTTGTTGTCCGAGGCCTCGGCCATACGTGCCGCCGCCATGTCAATGTGGGCTTGGGTCACGTTGGCGTCGTCAAATTCGAGGCAGTCAAGGGGAAAACAGTCCGACCAGTTGGTCGGTGGCTCGGTCACCACGCCGAGTGTGGTCAAGCCCGGTTGGGTGAGAATCGAGGTGTTGTTCATGAAGCCTCGAAAGTGGTCGGAGAGGGAAATCGCGCCGTTTGATTGGTGCCCCGTCACGTCGTTGACCAGCGGTTTGAGCGCCGGCCCGAGCGGATGTTCCAGTACCAAGTTGAGTTTGGTGTCCAATTCTCGAAGCACGGTGAGGTTGAGGATGCCACCGGTTGGGGCGTCGATACCGCTCCACGGTTCGCCGGCCTCCAACATTTCAGAAGGTTGGACCAGCGACGCGTAGTCGGGCGCCCCGTCCTCCATTCTCGGCACGGGTTGCCAGTCCGCTTCCTCCGGCACGAAGGCGGGATCTCGAACGGAAACGAGGAACCCAAGGATGATTTCGGAATTCGGGAACTCTTCATTGATGAGGGTCTGAGCCGTGAGTTCGGGCGACTCCATTTCGTACGACTCCATGTCGATGGGTTGCAGGGCCGTCATGGCGCCGGGAATCATCAGCAGCGTGAGCAACAGGACGGTGACGTGGGCTCCCCTTCGACGGGGCAAGAGCCACGCAGCGATACGGTCGTAGCGACGGCTCATGGTCCTAGCCCGCCAATGCACCTTTTGAAGGAATGTTTTCGGCTCATTTCCTTTCTTTCAGTTTCATCTCGCCCTTGTGCGCGGTCTTTATGTACGGTCGGTCGTTGAGAGACTTTGCTGCAGAGCAGCGACACACAAAAACGAACGAAAAATGGAACCAATATGCAACTCAGGGGGCACGTGAATGTATACGGAATCAAGGATAAACCGGAACACTGCACAGCCCTCACAGTGGCAGGCATCGCCGCCCGATGAGTACGATCAAGACGATATCAGCCAAATGCGATCGACTGGCACCCTACGCCTATTCGCTTTGAGCTCTTTGACACGAGATACAATTGCACCTTGCCTTGAAGGACAATTTCTGAGCGAAAGTAACAACCGGGTGCACCTTGCACACCGGTTGCAAGAGAAGGCCGAAACCACGAGTTCGGCCAGTACCCTACGAACCACGCCCCCAAAAGAGGGACGATGGAGAACTGAAGACCAAGAATGCGAGCATGCGCATGGCGGGATCGTTTCCCCGAAGCTCGCATCCTTTGCCGCAAACCATGCGCATCCCACAACAACGGAAAATACCGGTTTGGAGGACAACCTATGGAATTTAACATTCAACAATACAAAAAGGAGCCAGATGTAGAACGAAGAAAGAGAACCAATGACCGAACGGTTGTACTGAGGTACAATTTGCGCCAAACCGCCTGTTCGTTCTTGCGTTCTTTTGACCACGGGGGTGCCTGAGTTGGCGAAGCGCCGCAAGGGCAAGCGCCACAAGAACCGCCGTTCCGATGGAACGCTGGTCGGTAGCCGAGGCACCAGTGCAAGAAATCGAAACTGGGACCTCTGTTCTCATCTCGATTACACCACAGGAAAGAAGTGTGGCGAACGTGTTCAGATCAAGCGCGGCGAGCGGGCCTTCTGCGACGAACATCGACATCGGCACACGCCCATGGCCAAGACCATTGCGATCATCAAGCAGTGCGAGTCGGTTGAGGAGGAGTTGCCGTGAAGTCAACTTCCCAGCCCCTCTGTTTGGCACACCATCCTTGCATGGAATGGGAGGTCTATGTTCGACTTCGGGAAAGATACCGGCCGAGCCTTGACCGAGCAAGAGACTACCTGTCGAAAAAGCGGGGCAAGCCAAAGAGTGGCGGTACAATCTCTTCGTCACGAAGGCAAACACTTCTGGATGCTGACGCTCAATGTCCTCTTTGCGGTGAGAATTTGCGTGATACTGAATTCAACACAGAGCACATTCACGCACGTGGATTGGGCGGCCTCAAGACATGTGATGAGACCCGTATAGCCATGTGCATACCATGCAACGATGCGAAGAATGGCGTCATGCAACTCTTTCTCCCAAAACCAAACAGCAAGTACCAAACGAATTGTTGGCCCATGGTTGAAGGATATTTGCTGTGGTCTGAATTGACCGCTGATGAGGGATTGGCTGCCGGCGCATTGGTTCCGATGGCCCAAGAACAATTTCTCAAACTGAGGTTTCAAGAGGAACGGCCCCTTTCGCTCAATGTGTACCGTGCTTATGGCCGATTCTCAACTTGGTTGCCCGGAGATGAACCGAATCATCCCAACAACACCCCGACCAGTATCGGTGGATGAATCTCGGTCTTCATCAATGCCCCAGAACGCGACGAACCTATTATGAACGGGAATTAAGCCGCCGAGGCTAGGAGAGAGCCCCATGGTGACCCTTGACGACATCATCGACCAAGCCAACGCCCTCGACACGTGGGCGCAGTGGTCGCTTGGTGCAGGTCTCACCCTGTTCACCTTGCTCGTTGTCCGTTTCCTGATGAAGAAGGTCATTCTTGACTTCGTGAAGGCGACCTCCTTCAAGTGGGACGACCAACTCTACCGACCGGTCACCCAGCGACTTTACTCGTTCATTTTCTTCGTTGGCACCCAACTCACGATGCTGTGGGTCATGGGCCGAGAGCACGAACTGAACGAAGCCCTCGACCCGGTGTTCAGTGCCATCTACATCCTCTTGACCACCTCGTTGGCCAGCGTCGCCATCAAGATCATGATTCCTGTCATCATTGACAAATTCTCCAATCCGGGTTCCGTCACCGTTTCGGGCAGCAACTCCCTCGTGGTGTTCTTGTTCCGTGCTGGCGTGTGGTTCGGCGGTTTGTACCTCGCCCTCAATGAGTTGGGCTTCGAACTGCTCGGACTGCTCGCTTCGCTGGCCGTGTTTTCGCTCATCATCGGTCTGGCCATGCAGCAGACGCTGGGCAACATCGTCAACTCCTTCATGCTCGCCCTCGACCAGCCCTTTGAGGTCGGTGACCGCATTGAGGTGGAGGGTCATCTCGGCTCGGTCGTCTCGGTCGGCATTCTCTCCACCAAGGTGTTGACCATCGGGGAAAACCTCGTCGTCATCCCCAACAACAACCTCGTCAACTCCACGGTCATCAACCACGCTCGTGGTGGTGGCGACGGACAGGGCCGCCGCATTTCGCTCGTGCTTGACATCGGCGTTGAATACGACGAAGACATCTCTCACGTGAAGTACACCGTGCTCCAACTGCTCCGAGAGTGCCCTTACATCATCGATTCGCCCGAGCCCCGTGTGCTGCTCAACGAACTGGGCGAGTACGCCAAGATCTTCCGCATGTACGCCTGGGTCGAGGACTACTCTGACGAATTCGTCGCCAAAGACTGGCTGTTCAAGAACATCGCCGAACGCTTCGAAGCGGAAGGCATCGGCATCCCGTTCCCCACTGCTGTGGAAATCGGTGCCACCCACAAGGAGTCCTACAACAAGCAGCGCAAGGCCACCAACGTGCGCCGTGCTCGCTTGCAGATGATCAAGGAAGACAAGGCCCTCGAGCGAGAGCGTGCCGAGGCCAAGTGGGAAATCGAGGCCATCACGGAGAAGCTCAAAGACCCCGAATTGGGCCGAACCGAGCGCGAAGGTTTGGAAGATTCCCTGCGGGAACTCAACCGCGTCTTGAGCATGTTTGAGGCCGGCGATAGTTGATTGGAAAACGGCGTCAAGCGGCCCGTTTTGTTCAAAAATCGAGTCGGCGGATTTATGTATGGCAACCCGTTCATGATAGATGATGACGTCTGCAGAACTCCGCTACATGCAGATCACCATCACGCCCGAAGTGGGCGCCAACCTTCCCGGGTTGAGTCTGTTGAACATCTTCCACAACGTCGAATTTCTCTCCCACATCAGCACCGAAGGGGACAGCATGCGCTGTTTGGTCCGTGTTCAGTACGACACACCCTCGTCTCTCCACGAGCCACAGCAGTCCTTTGAAATCCTTGACGTTCTCGAAAAAGGCCCCAAAGCGGCCCTCTTGGAAGTCGTCACGACGGGACCTGTTCCACGAATCTTCGCTGCACTCGAGCACGTCTGGTGGGTATCGCCGACCAACCTCAACAAGGGCGGCATGACCATCACGGTGCGCGGCACCAAGGAATCGCTTCGTTCAGCACGCCAAGGTCTGTCCACCCTGTTGGGCGAGGGCTACAAGATGAAATTGGGCGCCCAATCGCTACACAACGCACAATTCTTGGAATTGCTCCCCGACCGTCAGCGGCTCGTGTTGGACAAAGCGATTGAACTGGGCTACTACGACCGGCCCAGACGCTGCACGCAGCGGGTCATCGCCGATGCGCTCGACATCAAACAGGCCACTGTCAGCGAGCATCTTCAATCGGCCGAATCCACCATCATTCACGCCTTTGTCAACGAGCCATAGGGCGGTAAAACCCACCATTTCCAGTCATGATAGGGTGAGACTCTATTTGCCCTCTTGGGGTGTTCAATCCATGTCCAGCGGACGCTTTGCCGAAGTTCGAACCCCCCTGATTCTGTCCATCCTGATGGTGCTGATGACCCAGGTCGGTGA
>JALRLQ010000088.1:5978-6314 GCA_023254365.1 Candidatus Poseidonia sp.
TGGTCGGGCGACGAAGAAACGCTGGACCAAACCTCCAACATGCCCGATGAACGTGATGCTTCATTGTCAAGTGGTTCGTCCACTACGAACATTCTCAATGGCTACCAACTTAGCGCAAAAGGTCTCCATTCTTGCTCGATTCTCGACAACGGTTCACTCATGTGCTGGGGGCTGAATAATCGGGGACAGATTGGCATTGGCACCACGACGAATGCCCATACGCCGCAATGGGTTGACCTTGGCAGTGGCACAAACGTTACTCAAGTTGCCAATGGATACCGCCACACGTGTGCGATGCTGGAAAACGGCTCCCTTATGTGCTGGGGAGAGAATTCA
>JALRLQ010000089.1 GCA_023254365.1 Candidatus Poseidonia sp.
CCTGCGAAGTGGTGCCTGGCGACGTGGTGCTTGCAAGTCACCCGTTCAAACTGGACGTGAAGATGGTGAAGCGAGTCCGCTCCATCAACGATGAGGGCCGCTTCTTCCTCGTTGGTGATCATCCCGACCCAACCTCGAGCGAAGATTCACACAACTTTGGCCATCTTGCCACCACGGCCATCTTGGGAAGATGGACCGGTGAAGTGAAGCGGGCCTGACGGGGTTCGAACCCGCGACCGATGGATTAAGAGTCCATCGCTCTACCTGACTAAGCTACAGGCCCACCTCGGCCTCCTGACGGCTCTATTTAATGATTCATGCCTCGGTGTTCCCGCGAATCGCTCAATCCTCTTTGGTCAGCACCTGGACACCATCGTCCGAAGCGAGGATGACGACGTTGCACATTCCGTTGAACAGCCCGACCTGAACCACGCCGGCAATGTTGAGCAACCGACGTTCTGTCTCGATGGGGTCGACGATGGTTGCTCCGGTTTGGGCGTCGATGATGTGGTTGCCATTGTCGGTCAACAACGCCTCACCGTTGGTCATTCGCAATGAAGATGAACAGCCCAAGGTTGCTTCGATGGCTCGTTGTGTTGTGCCGCTGGAAAAGGGCGTGACTTCGATGGGTAGGGGGAAGGCTCCGAGGCAATCCACTTGCTTTCGTTGGTCAGCCACGACGATCATGGAACGAGCGGATTGAGCAACGATTTTCTCTCTAAGCAAAGCTGCACCTCCGCCTTTGATGAGTTGAAAGGAAGGATCGAATTCATCGGTGCCATCGATCACCACATCGAGGTGACTGAGGTCGTCGAGTTCAACCAGAGGTATGCCAACCTGTTGCGCGAGGTCACGTGTAGCGATGGATGTTGGGACACCGACGATGTCCAATCCCTCTTCGCTGACCCGACGGCCCAGTTCAAGAATGGTGTATTTCACGGTCGAGCCGGTTCCCAAGCCCACGTTCATCCCGCTTTTAACGTAGGAACAAGCGGCTTCACCGGCTTCTTTCTTCAGCGATTCCACATCCATGTCACCACTGCAGCAGGTGCATTCTATGGACTTTCTCACTGAGAGGAGGGAGGACACAATGTCCGAAGCCTTTAGACCTTGGAGAGGGCGTAGGAGATTGATGAGCCCATCTTCGCACAAGGCCGCAGTCGCCCTGAGCATGGTGGCCTTGTTCCTCATTTCTATGGTGCCGTTGGAGCACGCGCCCACGGGTACCTTTCAAGACGTCAATCCTTCCCAAACCACGCCCATCGGTCAAGCGACCAAATTGACCATCGGTTCCTGGCCCGATGGAGCCAATCAGCGCATCAAAGTTGACGTTCCCGAGGGCCACTCGATCAAGAGCATGGACCTCGCGCTTGAGCCGAGCGTGTTGCCCTCCTCGTTGGCCAGCACGCTGACCGATGCCGGTGATTTTGATGGAAATGCCGTTTACGATGGAATGGACGTGAACAAGACCTCTCTGCAAATCCTCCCTCAAGACTGGCATTACACCTTTGAAACGGGCTCGTTTGAACCAGAATGGTCCACCAGCGGTTCAGCACAATGGTCCATTGCATCAGGCAGCACGTTTCAAGGCACAAAATGGGCCAAAGCAGGAACCATTTCGCATAACCAAGAATCACGTTTGGTTCTTGATGTCTCCCAACTTCCAGCAGCCAGTGGGAGTTTCAAATACCGTGTTTCTTCGGAATCCAGTTTTGATTACTTGCTGTTCTGTATTGACAACACTGGTTGCAGTCGGTTCAGTGGTTACACGCAACGGTGGTCGGGCTCGCCGTCCGGTACACAGACCTTTACGATACCCGCCACTGCGCAAACCCTTACGTGGAAGTACACCAAGGATGGAAGCGTCAATTCCGGCTCGGACACGGCTTGGATTGATGACATTCTGATCACCCCGACCGGGGGTTCCGGAAACGGTGAAGGAAACTGGACCTCCGATATTTTCGGGCCTTCCTTACTTGGAAGGGGTGAGGAAGTCGCCCATGGATTGCTTCACATGGATTTGTACGAGTATCCCGGCTCGGTGTTTGAATATCAAATTCTAGACGCACAAACGTCCAGCGTGGTACCAGGATTTGAACGATTGACGCTGCCCTACGTCGATTTGGGAATGATCGACGCGAAGGAGCACCCCTTGCTTCGAATGAAGGTCCACATGAAGGAAGCATCCGGCGGGGGGACCTCCGAAATTCGTAGCCTATCGCACAACGGCTTGATTTCCAAATCGTTTGACTCGGACCCCTCGGCGGAGGGTTGGCAACTGCAGGGTGGAAACTGGATCAACGGTGCCATCTCTTCATCAGGAACAGTTTTGTCCAACCATTACGAAATTCGCAGTGGTTTTTCGGCCATCCAAACCAACAACAGTCACACCGGGCCGGGAGTTTTGGAATACTCAATTGATGCCGGTCAAACATGGCAGACCATCGGTGCACAGGAGCGTTTGGCGTTGAGCGAACCTGCCTTCATGGTTCAATTCCGAATGGAGAGTACTGGTGGCACGTACACGTGGCAGTCCTTCGAAGCGGAACTCATTCGGACCGCCGTTCCAGACGGTCTTCGCCTTGACGTGGGCGTCGATGGAACCCCCGAATGGACGCTTGACCGGCCCGGAATCGGGACGCTTGGTCTCCAAAACACCTTGGCAAGCGGCGATGCATGGGTGTCACGCTCGATTGCTCCAGCCTCGACCGCTTCGCTTGAAGTGGCCTTGCCAACACGAGGTGTTGAAGCGTTTTCGTTTGCCGTAGCCTCACCCACATCGGTGATTGCCAATCCGTTCATGGCCATGGCTGTCAACGGCCAGGATATTTTGAGCCGCAATCTTGCCAACATCAACGACTTGACCATGGTCAGTCTCTCTCCCACCGAGCTGCAAACACTCAACGATGCCCTCGCCCAAGCCACGAACACGGTTGGATTGAGCGCCCTTTCGATGGCCACGGTTGAAGTTCGAATCGGTTCGTCGTTGAGCACCTCAACCCTGCTCTTTGGCGGTGTTTTTGCTCCTTACGACGCTGATATATCGCTCTCGGTTAATGCGGCTGACCCGTTGGTGATGGGTCTGAATCATGCCCTGTCGAGCGTCGTTCCTGTCGCAGGGGTTCGCACCGTGAGCCTGCCCGTTCGAATGGACGGCACCGGTTCGGTCTACCTGACCGTGAACGACCTCCAAACACAATCGTCGGTCAAAGCAGTGAGCCTTGAGTTGGCGAATGTATCGGATACCCTCGTGCCCGGTAACGATTGGGTTGAAACCAACGCCTTGTTTGACTTTTCACCCCTTTCAGTTGCCGACGCCCTCACACATGCACGCCAGTCGGGTTGGGAAGTCGAACTGCAACTCGTTGGTCAACAACAACAATCTCGCCTTCGCTGTCCACTTTCAAGCCTGCCCGTGACCCCCATCAGCATCTCGTCCTGCACCGCTGCTGGTACGGCTCTTGTCTGGTTCGACGAAGGATTGTCGGGTTCTGTTTCCGCATCGGGATCTGGCTCGTTCCTTGAGGCCCGTCACCACTTCAAGTTCCCCGATGGTTGGGATGATGAATCCTCGGTTGTCCTTAGTGTTCATCTCATCTCGAGTACAGGGCCCATGCTGCCTGTCTCTGAGGTGCTGGGCCTGGGTGAAGAGCAAGGTGTTGAGAACGACATTGAAGTGAAGTCATGGGCCGTCGTATCGAGCGAAGGCATCCGTTCTTCTTCGGATTATCCCTACCTTCGCTCCGGCCAAGTGGTCAACGTCGAAGTCGTGATGGGCTTTGAGGGAACGGAGGAAGGTACACCCCGTTCAGGACAAGCACTGATTCGCTTCCTCGTCGATGGTGCGGAATACGCCACGACATCGATTTTCCAAAACGGTGTTGCAACCTTCGCCTGGAACGTACCGACCGGGCGACCGTCAATTGACCTCGGCGTTGAAGTGGTTCCTCTGCGTGGTCAGGATGTGGTGAACGCCGTGCCAATGTCGCACACGTTTTTGTTTGACAACGTGGCACCGACCTTGATGGATCGAAGCGTCGAAGAATTTGACAGCCGGGATGTTTCACCATCCAACACCCTGTCGTTTGTGGTTGCCGACCGACCTCATCTTCCGACGCATGCAAAGGCGTACCTGTGGCGGTCCTGGGTTGACGACCACAACGCCAACGGTGTGTTTGACTACGGCGAACACATCGTTAGGGATCTTTCCCTTCCAGAAAACTTGTCGACCCTCATGGTTGAATATACGCTGACCCTCGATTCATCGGATGCTGTGCAGGGCGACTATTTCCTCGGCTGGTTGGTGATTGCTGACAGCGCAGGCTACGTGATGCAAGGAGGTGGGTCTCCCACGTCGCCCATGTTCCACGTCCAACTCAACAACAACGGTGCACCGTCGCTTGGTGCAACGACCTTGGGTTGGCCCAATGGAGAGCGCAACCCATGGTTCCACCCCGGAGAGCACAACCAAATCCGTGTCCCGTTGTGGGAGCAGAACGGTATCTTTGACCTCGAGGACATCACCCTCGCCCTCGCCTCAAACACGGCACAACCCTCGCTGGTAGCGTGGAACAAAACCACCAAGGCGTGCACTTCGTCCAACGTTTACATCGAGATTGATGCGTGCGAATTGGTTCCTTCGGAGGAAGGAGACCTGTTTTCTCGAAACGGGGAGTTTGTGGTGAACTTTACCATTGAATGGGGCTATGACCCCGATACCTCGGTTGTACGAGTACCCCAATTGACCATGCGAGACCAATCGGGTCAATCCAATATGTTCACCCTTGAACCGCTTGGTTGGAGATTCTCTGGCGAGTTGGCCATTGACCCGTCCTCAATTCGGATAGACCTTGACAACGAAGACCCGAACTCTCTGGGCTATTGGGTCCAACCAAGGACGACGTTTGATGTGTCTGGCAACCTGATGTGGTACAGAACAGGCATGGTTCCAACTCAAGACTTGGACGTCACCATGCGTCTTGGTGAAAACGATGTGGAAATGGAGGCCGTTGAAGGGCATTTCACCGGCTCCCTGCTCGCACCGCTGGCCGATGGCAACTACGGGCTCTTTGGCGACCTCTTTGATGCCCCGAATGGGGCGGTCTATAGAGGTGAAGATTCAGCCTTTGTATGGTTCATTGTTGACAACGAAGCCCCCCGTGTAACGGCCGTTGACCGTCCTGTGTTCAACAACATCCTGGCCGAAGACATGTGGTCCGACTTGCAGATTGAACTCAGGTTAACAGAAAATGCCCGGCTTGAAGAGTCGTCCCTCACCCTCCATTGGTCGCTCAACGAAGCCGGCCTTGGCATCAACTCCTATGTGTTCGACAATGGTAGTCTACCTCTCGATGTCTTGGGAGAACGGCTGAGTGGAGATTCAATCCCTGTTCGCTGCACGTTGGACTTGGATGCATTGATGCTCCCCGTGTTCCGTACCAAGGCGGTCGAACTTCGAATCTGGGTCACTGGCTCGGATGAAGCCGGCCAAACCATTGATTCTGTGTTCAACGACATCGATGCGCCGTTGAGAGTATGGACATTGGAGCAGCGCGTGCCGGTGTTCAGCGTGTCGCCGGTGGAGATGAAACCCTCATCGAACATCCGCCAAGGGGAGATGGTGGAGGTCGTGGCCATGATCAACAACGACGGATTGGCGGACGGTGAAGCCAACGTCGTGTTGGAGTTGGTGGAATCGACGGGTGCTCGAACCCGATTGGATGCTCGGGTCATGAACGTTCAATCCGGCGAGGGTGTGCTCTATCAGTACCTTTGGAAGCCGGGTCGGGAAGGCACGCAGTGGTTGGAACTCAGCATCATCAACGGACCCAATGCCCAATCCTCGACCGTTTTGGTTGATGAAGCACAATCGGACGGGGTTCTGGGAACCATCGGTTCGGTCAATCCTGTCCTCCTTTCGGTGGTTGGTTTGCTGGTTCTTGGCTTGCTCGTCTTACTCGTCGTCGGTCTTCGCAGAGAGCCAACGACCATTGGTCAAGCGCCGCGACCTCCAGCTCCTCCACAAAAGAAGGTCACGCCGATTCCTCCAACTGCATCGGGTGGTCCATACGGCACCCCTGCAGAAGCGGCTTCGCCAGGTGAAAATCCGTATCAGTGAGCACTCGCCTCCAAGCGAGTGGTTGAAATGCGAAGGGTTGGCTTGCCAACATGGAGGGAGTAGGAGGACCGCTGACAGAGCTCGACTCTGAGGAAAGTCCCCTCTCCATAGTGCAGGCG
>JALRLQ010000008.1 GCA_023254365.1 Candidatus Poseidonia sp.
GTGCTGCTGGCGCTGCAGGAACAGGCGCGGGCGGGGCTGCTGGGGGTGCTGGGGGTTGCATGTCTTATCCTCCTTGTTTCAATTTCCCCAACGACGGATGTGCGGAATCAATTCCCGCAATTCTTCGTTGGAGTAGGCACGGTTCGAACTCACCAGTTCGACCAATCGGGGTTCCCGAATCATTTGCATGATCTCGGCAGGGGACTTGCGAGCGAACTCGTCGCGCGTCAGGTCGTTGAAGTTGCGAACCTTTGCGAGGAAGGCCTCACGGGTTCGCCGTTGGTATTGGGTTGGGTCCAGTTTTGATGGACGCTCCCTGAATCGCGTCAAGTCAAAGACATGACGCCAATTTTCTTTCTCTGGGACCACCATGATGGCGATGGCCAGAAGGGCAAAGAGGTTGAGGATGATGAGCCACTTCAACACCGCATCGCTGGTCAGCAACACGATAGCGCCCATGGCCTCCGTAAACGGCATGGAGAGTGTGCTCGATACGTGCCGGCTCTCGTCAAAGACGATGTTAAAGCTCGCCGGACTACGAGCGATGGTGGTTGAAAGTTCCTCGTTGTCAAACTCCATCATGTCGTTGATGAGAGCGGTGAAGAAGAACTCGTTTCCACGCCACGTGGTGTCACCAAGTCCCTTGTTCAAGCCCTCGGAGTCGGTGTCCCAGCACATGTGGCCGTGTTGAATGTACAAGGCGGAATCACACTGCATCTTGCCCGTTTCCTCAGCCGTGTCTTGGTCCCACAAATGGTTGGCCAATACCGAGTGGTCGGAGACGAACACAATGCTGCCTGTAGCGCTGATTTCGCCGATACCGCCACCGTCGGTGACCTTTCGCTGGTCAAGGACGGTCTGCCCGGGGTAGTCGATACGGATGACAAGACCGGTCTCACCCTCACCCAGCGTGGGGTTGTTCTCGCCTTTGCCAGCATCGATTTCCGCTGAGGTTGATGCCGCAGCGAGCACGTGGATGTTACGTCCGGTGTCGGCTTGGGTGTCAAGCACCTGGATGGCCGTAGGGCGATGGAACAGAACGGGGATGCGGCAATTGTCGACCCGCTCGCTGTTCACATCGTCCTCGGAGCATGGAACGGCTTTCTCATCACCCATGGTAGCAATATCTCGGGTCACGCTGGCCACGGACCAAATCTTGCGGGTATCGGGCGTGATTCGGGTGCCGTCGTCTGCGGTGACCTCGTAGTAACGTCCGGTTTTGATGTCGTCTCGAATGGGTGAATCAAAGTACTTGACGCCGAACTCCTCAGCCACGAGTTGGGCGTTGGTGGAGTTGGAGGCGAGGATGACTTTGCCGGCTCGCTTGGTGACGAAATCGTGGAGGGCGGCTGCCTCAGCAGCGTCAAACGGCTTTTCTGGAGCCGCAATCACCAGCAGGGTGCGGTGGGGGTTCTGCCAGTCGTTCACAAGCATCGGCGTTGACATCGTGTTGGCGACGTTGAAGTCCTCAAGGCTCTCTCGCATCAAGGTCAATTGCTGATCGGAGTACTCGTCGTCGTTTTGGTAAGGTGAAAAGACGGTGGTCTTTCCGGCTGAAACAACGGCGATGACGACCGTAGAAAGGGCAACTGAAGCAACAAGTCCAATCATGAGCCACGCTTCGAGGCTCAGTCGGGATTTTTCTGCTTCTGCCATTTCCTTACCCCATTGTGCCAATGTAAAACGACAGATTTACATCCTTCGGAGACACATTCCACACATAATAGTTGCTCAGCCTTGGGCAGGGATTTTTGCCGCTTTCATTTGACAGCGGCCCGCTTTGTTCGAAAAAATATAGGGCCGATTTTGCGAAAAATTACACTTTTTGCCATCAACGCAGATGTCGCCGGCGTTCAAGCACGACCAGGCTGACCAAACAGACCAACATCGACTCAAGGCCTCCGACCCATGCAATGTTCCCGTTCTCCAACATTGGCTCGTCGTCTTCGTCTTCTTCCACCGTTGGATCGTTGTCTTCCTGAGGGGCCTTGACATCGATGTTCATGCTGTCTGACCGTTGAGCACCGTCTCCTTCCGATTCGATGGCGATGCCAACTTCGCAGGTGCGCTCTTGATGACTGCTGGTCGCCTCAAGACGAAGCGTGAACGAGGCTTTGTTGTTCCCGTTTGAAGCGGTGACTTGGACCACGGTGTCTTCCAGTTCTTCAAGGCCGGTCACGGAAAGATGGGGGCAACTGCGAACGGTGGCTTCAGCAACCGTGATGGCGTCTTGCGTGTTGCCAAGGTTGCTCACTTCAAGGGTAAATTCAACCCAAGAACCGGCAAACAGGGTCTCGGTGGGTAGGGAAACAGTTGGAACCAACCGATACATGCGAGGAACGCTGACATCGGCTTGAATCTCTTGGTTGCGTAGGCTTGATTCGCCCACCTGTTCTTCGCCGACGACCGTGAGTTCAATCTTTGATGAAGGCGAAAACGAACGAACTTCCTCTGCCGATCCTCCGGTAATTTTGATGGTGAACGTGTCGTTGGTGTTGCCCGATACCGAAACGCTCTCCGGGCCGTCAAAGGTGAACGGGCCGTCCTCGTCGTAATCGTAGGTCAGCGCGAGATTCAATTCAGCAGGACCATCGTTGTTGACGAACACCACCAATTCACCGCTGAGGTCCCAGTCGTCCTCCAATTCAACGACGTACTTCGGATCGACATCGGTGACCCAGCCCATCTCCCACGAAGGGCCGTCAAGACCTTGCCCCGATGCGGGAAACGAAGCCAACAACAGGCCGAGAACCATCAAGGCAGGAAGACTGCAGCGCATATCAATCACCTTGGATGAGGGCCATCAGGGCTCGTTTGGTGAGGGTTTTGACCATGGAACGACGGTAGCGTGGGGGAAGCGCCGTGTTGTTGACAGGCTTCACCGATTTTTGCACCGCTGCGGCCAGTTTGATGACGTCAAGGTCGCCCTCAGCGAGATGGGCTTCCACCTCTTCGTTGTGGAGGCGAGGAATGGACTCCAAGGCCGTGCTTGCAATGCGCAGGCTGTTGGGTTGACCATCAATCCACGAGGCGGCAATACCTGCCTCGGGGAAGTCCCACGAATCACGCACCCTGAGTTTTTGGTAGCAACCTCTTCGAGCGGCTGCATCTTCGGGAAGAACCACCTTGAGGAGGAATTCTCCCGGCTCCAGCACGTTCTTCTTCATACCGTCGAGTTCGTAAAAATCGTGCAAGGGAAGGGTTCGCTCGCCGTTGGGACCAATCAACACCACGCTCGCCCCCAACACCATGAAGTTTGGAGCGAGGTCCCCTTGATACGTGGCTACACACAACGTGTTCTGATTGGGAATCACGCGACAATCAGCGCCCGTTCCACAGTCTGCTTTGTGGCACCAGTCGATGGAACGACGCCAATCTTCGCCTTGATTGTACCAGAAACAACGGGTGTCCAAACACAAATTCCCGCCGACCGTCGCACTTTTTCGAATCAAGGAAGAGGCCACTTTGGCAGCGGCTTGAGCCAGCAGTGGATGTGCGCCGTTGGCTTCTGTGATCGAATCAAGGGTGACCATGCAACCGATTTCGTTGGCTGTCATGGCATGTGCATCGTTCAAACCTGCAAGCGAAATGACATGGGGTTGAGGGTTGATGTGCCACTTGTAATTTGGCAGGACGTCGGTGCCCCCTGCAACCCAGTCAAAACCTTCTCCACGCTCGAGCAGAGAAGCCGCCAAGGCCACGGCCTCCTCCACCGAGGTCGGGTGATGAAGTTCAAACGGTGGCATCAGCATCAAGCATCATCCTCCATGTGCCGCTGCTCTTTCTTGAGCCATGCGCGTCCGGCAAAACCCAACTCCGCCAGTTGTTCTGGGAGGGGCTCATCCGCTTCGCGCCATCCTTCGACTTGGTCGGCAAGCGGACGATTGGGGTCGAATCCAAACAACACGCCGTTGACATAGGCTGAGGTGTCTTCGCTTCGTTGACGAAGCCGGTCCCGTTCACGGTGAAGGTCCGCCCGTTCCTTGAGCACGGTTTGAAGCGGGCCGTGTTCTAGACGAGGGGGTTGCAACTCTGTCGAATCGGACAAACCTTCCTTCTTCACATGCTTCTCGATGCCATGATAGACGACATCGGGCGTGAGTGGGAGGTCGCGAAGACGAACACCAACAGCATCGTAGACGGCGTTGACGACGGCTGGGAGAATGGGCAAAAGTGGGCCTTCGCCGGCCTCTTTGGCACCGAACGGTCCTTCGGGGTCACTCGATTCGACGATGATGGCTTCCACATGAGGCATCTCGTGGACGGAGGGAATCTTGTATTCGAGCAAATTGGCGTTTTGCAGATGGCCGGTCCGCCCGTAGACCATTTTCTCGCTCAGCACTTGCCCCAAACCCATGTGGCAAGAGCCGATGATTTGCCCCTTCACCGCCAACGGGTTGAGGGCTTTGCCACAATCGTGCGCGGCCCAAACATTGGTGCACGACACGAGCCCGGTTTCGACATCAACGTCCACTTCGGCGACATAGGCGGAGAAGGAGTAGGCCGGGGCCAAACCGGCTGCTGCCCCTTTGTGCACGCCACCCATGGGTGGTGAGCGGTAGGCACCTCGTCCAATCAACGCGCCCGTATCCGCCTGCGCCTTGTGAAGGGCCTGAAGGTAGGAGACACCGATTGAGGGGTCGTGTTTGTAGTAGATGCGACGGTCATTGAGCACCAACACGTTGGGATGGTAACCAAGCAATTCCCAAGCAGCTTTCAGCAACTGGTCTCGAATCTCAATGGCGGCACGAATGGCGGCGTTGGCGTTCATGAACGTCACCCGGCTTGAGTACGAGCCAAGGTCAACGGGACTGGTGTCGCTTTCGTGGCTTCGAACGTGAATCATCTCAACAGGGAGCGCTAACACCTCGGAAACGACTTGAGCCACGGCCGTGGTGGAACCTTGCCCGATATCGGCTGCTCCTGTGTGGACGGTCACGCCGCCGTCCATGTCCACCTGAATGTGCACGGTGGCGTGCGGGAAGTTCGTTGGGTCCCAATGGATGGGGAGGCCTGAGCCCGAAATGAAGAAACCGCAGCCAATGCCAATGCCCTTTCCGAGAGGCAACTGTCTGAATTTCTCGTCCCAGTTTGAGCCTTCGCGAACCCGCTCAAGGGCCTCACGCATTCCGTTGGACGTGATGCGGAAACCGCTGATGGTTCGACTGTGAGGGGGCAGAAGGTTGGCAAGACGCAAGTCAATGGGGTCGACGTTCATGGATTCAGCCATTTCATCCAATCCAACTTCCACGGCACAACGCGTGTTGACCGCCCCGTGACCCCGCATGGCCCCTGATGCTGGTTTGTTGGTCCACACCCGCGCCCCGGTGTAGTGGAAGGAGCCCAACTCGTAGGGTGCGGTGGCCAAGACACCGTTGTAGTACGAGGTCACGTGACCGAAGGAGGCAAAGCCGCCACCGTCGATGAGGGCGTCGATGTCAAACCCAGAAATCCGCCCCTCGTCATCAGCGGTCATCTTCACGTCGATGTGGCTCGGGTGACGCCCGCGATTGATCCAGTACACCTCTTCACGGTCAAACGTGATCCGGACAGGCTTGCCGGATTTTCGAGAGAGGATGGCAGCGCACATCTCGTGCGGGAAGGGGTCGGACTTACCGCCAAAGCCACCACCGACGAAGGTTCGAACGACGTTGATTTGGTGCATTGGAACATCGAGCACCGTGGAAAGGGCCCGATGGGTGTAGTGAGGAACCTGTTGCGGGGTGTAAAGTTGCAACCGGCCGTTTGGGTCCCAGTGAGCAACGACGGCATGCGGTTCAGTGAACCCGTGGTGAACACCCGACATGGTCCAGGTGCCGTGCGATGAAGCGTGCGGGGTCTTCACCAACGAGCGGTCTCCAAATTCTTGGAACACGCGCTTCTGCACGTTGGTTCTCGCCAAGTGGTACTTTCCACGCCAATGAATGGGTTCGTCGTGGTCCTCAAGGCCAAGTTTGGGGTCAAAGACGGGTTCGAGTTCTTCCCATTCGATATCAAACAGCGACAGCGCTTCAATGGCGGTCGCTTCGTCGATGGCAGCCACGCACGCAACCAAGTCCCCCACATGACGAACTTTCTCAACCGCCATGGCATGCTCGTCTTTGGTCACGGGAAGAACGCCAAAGCGGTTGGGTGCATCTTGCCCGGTCGCCACAGCGATGACGCCGGGAAGCGCCTCCACCTTCGAGGTGTCAATGGATTTGATGCGGGCGTAATGGTGAGGGGAACGGAGAATTTTCCCAATGAGTTCCCCGGGCAAGCGCACATCGTCGCCGTACCAAGCCTGACCGGTGACTTTGGCATTCGAATCAACCAACGGCATCGCTTTTCCAACCGACGTGCCGGTTCGTGCCCTGTCGTGAATATGGTCGCCGGCCGGTTTCGGCTCTTGTCCACCAACGGTTTCTGGGATGTAGGCCAGGTCACGGGGCCGCATCACGGGGTCGGAACCACCCGAGCCCGGAGGAGGGAAGGCTTGCTTCCCAGCCACACGTTTCCCGTCTTTTCGTACCGACGACGAAGACGAGCCCGGTTGTTGATGGTAGGTGCCCATGGTGATCACTTCGCATGGCCGGGTGGCATCGTCGGTTCCTCTGGCCCCGATGGATGCGGGTCGGGGTGAGGCGAACTGGCCGGTGGTGCGGGCTCAACCTCACCACGGTGCATGGCCGCCGCCGCCTCAATGGCATCGATGATTTGCTGGTAGCCTGTGCATCGGCAAAGATTGCCTTCAATGGCGCAGGCAATCTCCTCTCGCGTCGGGTTTTGATTCGTGTTGAGCAGCGCTTGTGAGGTGACCAAAAAGCCGGGGGTGCAAAATCCACACTGAGAGCCACCGTGCGTGGCAAAACAGGTTTGGATTGGAGCCAAATGAGCGCCATCGGACAACCCTTCGACGGTGATGATGTCGCTGCCTTCGACTTGCCCAGCGAGTGTGAGGCAGGACAGTTTTGGGACACCGTCGATCATCACGGTGCAACATCCACATGTACCAAGGTCACACCCTCGCTTCACGCCAAGTGTACCGACCTTATCCCGAAGCACATCCAACAACACCGCATTGCCGGGTGCGAGGACTTCAACCGGTGTACCGTTCACCGTTCCCGTCCAAACCTTCCCTTTTGGCGAGGGAATCATGGATACATGTTCCTTACCGACCATGCCCGTCCCCGTCTTTCCGTAGGCCATTCACCCTTTGATAATTGGGGGCGAGGGTTCTGTAGGAATGCTTCACTCTTCCTCTCTGTATTCTCCACCAAGCGACCCTTCAACCGCTTCAATGGCGTTTCTCAGCACCAGTCCGTGATACACGCGAATTTTTCTCGATTTGACCTTCTCGTTGACTTTCAATTCAATCTCCTGCAGTTGGTCGAGATGCTTTGCGTCGTGGATTTCCTCGAGAAGGTGGTGGTATTCGTTGCGTCGCCCAATGTAGAACCCAAGGTAGATAGGAATCAACAAAAAGGGAATGACGAGTTCCTCAAACACAATTTCCGCAACGCCCGAAACAGAGATTTCGAAGTAGTCGGGGTCGTACTCGAAACTAAACGAACCGGGACCCAATCCACCAGCATAGAAGATACCGGTGTTGGTGCCGAAATACATGGTAAACGGCGTCTCCTGGTCGTCGTAGATGTCCGAACCACGGTCCAATTCGACATCGTCGGGCCAACCATCGTTGTCGTTGTCCTTATCGAGGACGTCAGGGATGGTGTCTTGATCGGCGTCCGGTGGCGTTGAATCTGCATTGTAAGGATCATACAGAATGGTGCCCGATGAGGCAGAGCGTTCCATTTCGTTACGAATACCATCCCCATCGGCATCATCGTCGTATTCATCCGGGATGAAATCGCCGTCAATGTCCGAACAGCCTTTGAGACGGTATTTGCTCAAACCGTAGATATTGGGGCAGTTGTCACTCAATGTGTGGAGACCTTGGTCGGCGTATCCATCGCCATCAAGGTCCGACCAAATCCCCGGGTCTTCGGGCCAAACATCCACATCATCGTTGGAACCATCGCCGTCCATGTCTTCATCGGCGACATCGCCGAGGCCATCCCCGTCCAAGTCCCGATGCTCGGACGCATTGGTGGGAAAGGCATCTGCACCTTGGGTTTCGTTCCACAGCGAATCCGGGTCAGACCAACCATCGCCATCGGAATCCAAGCAACCTACTCGGTCCTGTGTTGAGTCGCCTTCGACTTCACAACCGGGCCCCTCGTCGCCTTGGGCAGAAGCCCAACCCGCCGATAAAACCAACATGAGGACCAAGCAGAGACAATGAATGTTGACCCTCATGTCGTTCTCGAGGATACGCTGCCTAATGGCTTTTTCACTCAAGCAGAAAACAGAAGGTTTGAAGAATGACAATCGCCAGAGAATAAACAATGCCTCGATTCTTGGTTTTCATGACCTTGTTGCTCTTTCTCACCCCTCTCACAGGATGCACTGCTGACGAAGAAGAGCTTGCCACCTCCTTCCCGACGTTTTCAACCGTTGCAGACAATGGAGAAATTTATGACAATTCACGTATGTACGGAAGTGGCTACATCGTCGTGTTCTCTGCAGAATGGTGCAACAGCCCCTGCTACACGACGATGCACGCCATTTGGGCTGCTCAGGCCGAGTTGCCCGTCTTGGTCATGTCCACCGACCCGGCTGAAAATGCAACCGGCATCACCCTTTCTGAGTGGCATGACTCAGCGAATGCACACGACGATGAAGGCGAAGATGTCGGCGTCACCTTGACCACCTACGCCTTCATGAAAGGAAGCGAAGTTGCTGAAGAACTCGGCATCACCCGCCCGGGGTCCCTTGCCTTTGTGAACGGAGAGGGTGAGGTGACCTATCTGCATGAAGGCCGCTTGGACGATACAGAAGAGATTCTCAAGCACTGGAACGACGCCAACGCTTGATGGTCTCAGTCAAGAAGTTCGGCTTCGTCAGCCACGGCTTCAATGTCCTCATCCACACTGAAGACCTTCTCCACCATGGTGGCTTCCTCGGCCCGGTTGATGACATAGACGCCAAGAACAACCAGCAACAGCAGGAAGATGGCCGTTGCTGGAACGACCCAGTCCGACAAACCCCCCAACAGGCCCTCGTCTTCTCCGTAGGCCTTGGCGTTGGCCGTGTCCATCAACATGACATTGACCGTCACCAACGGCGTTGACGAAGGTGGGCCGTTGACGTCGCTCTCGTTGGCGACAAGGCCTCTCAGCGAGATGGTGTGGTTGCCCTCAACCGTAATACCGGGGAGGTGTTCGAGTTGGTGGACGATGGTTTTCAAGTCCAGCACGGCTTTGACATCCCCGTGGTCAAAGGTGTGGAGGTTCGCCCAATCGTCACGCAAGTGATTGCTTCGCCACTGAACCGTGTCGACTTCGCCGTTGATGTCCACAACAATCGACTGTCCTGGCTTGAGGTGAATACGGTCGTCAATACCGACCTCGGTGGCCACCACGAGGGTGGTCGATGGATCAAAGGTGTAATCCCGCTGAGCGGCTTCCATCACGGCCGCAAGGGCCTCGACATGACCGTGCCCGTAGACGTTGTTTTGGCGGTTCTTGGGGATTTGATCTTCCAGGCACGGTTCGTTGGCCAGCATGTAATGACAGACGCGGTAGGTGGCGGTTTCCTGCAGAATGTTTCGAACATCAAACGGTGACAAGTCAGGGTTGGCCTGAAGCATCAAGGCCACGGTTCCTGCCACGCCGGGTGTGGCCATGCTGGTTCCACTGAACGCCACATAACCGTCTCCCGAATTGTGTTGGGCCGACATCACGTCCGAGCCCACAAAGGCCACGTTGGGTTTGACTCGACCTTCTTCAGTTGGCCCTTGGCTGCTGTAGACGGCGATGGCGGTGTTCTTGTCGAGTGCACCCACCGTGATGACGTCTTCTGCCGAGCCTGGCGTACCGATTTGAGCCGAGGCGAAACTGTTGCCTGCTGCAATGAGCATCGTGATACCGGCTCGCACCATCTCGTTGGCGTATCGGTTCACGCTGTCCTCTTCCGAAGAGGTCCATTCAATGGGCCCAGGTCCACCCAAACTCATGGAAGCGGCTCGAATGTTGAACTCGTATCGATGGTCAACGGTCCATTCCATGCCGGCCATCACGGTTGCGAAACTGCCCGAACCACCTGCATCAAGCACCTTGACACCGACGAGGAAGGCCTGAGGCGCCATGCCGGGGTGTTCGTAGGTCGGGGCACCTGTCCCGGCAACCGTCCCGGCACAGTGCGTCCCGTGACCTTGGTCGTCGTAAGCCTGAATTTCGGTGCCGTTCGTCTTCCCTGGGTTGTTGACGGCGTCGTAGAACGCGATGACCTTCGGGTCATGGGTGGCGTTGTCATCGTCCAAATCATCCAAGCCAACATGGAGGCTATCAATACCGGTGTCGATGACAGCAACGGTCACCCCTGAACCATCGTAACCTGTTTGTTGTTGAGCGAGGTCCACTTCATGAATCACGGCAGCATCGCCGTTTTGAACGGTCAATATTCCATCAAGTTCCAACATCACCACGCCGGGAAGGGTCGTGGTCTCGAGAATCATGGAATGAGGGACGCGCCCTGCCACGGCGTCGATGTGCTTGAGGGTCCACTGATGGACGAAGCCAACTTCACGCTCCAGCATGGCGATATCGCGTTCGGTGGGCGTGTGGTCAAAGTCAATGATCAGCGGCAAGGTGTTGTCCTCATCAAGAAAGAGCGGATGGTCGTGGTACACTTCGATCATGTCACCAATACCGTTCTTGTTTCGGTCTACCGTGGTGTCAACCCACCAGCCTTCTTCCGATGACGAGGAAGGTGTTGCGCTGACCGGCATGGCCGACGCCAACAGGGGTGTAATCATCAGTGCCAGACACATCACGGCTAGAAGTCGACGAAACATGGTGTTCTCACCTGTAACGCCCACGTGAGGGAGGGTTTTGAAATCATTGGAAAGGGGTATGGTGGTCCGATGGGGCCTGCGGTGATGGAAAAGAGCAGATTGGGGCCTGTTTGTCGGGTCAACAGTTAAGGGGTCCGTTGTGGCCATGACACTTGATTCCTATGGCAGCACCACGGCGACGCCCTGTCAAATCCATGCCCGCACCAGTAGCCCAACACCAAAGCCTGAGTCAGCAGACCTCGGCATTTTCAGGGAACTTGGCAACGAATTCCCCCGCACCCACAACCAGCGTGACCATGGTGCAACCCAACACACCTCGAACAAGCGACGAGCAATTTCTGATGAAAATGTCGCAACTTGTGATGATGGGTATTGGGTTTCTGGCGATTTGGGGCGGTGTTTTCAGCGTCGCTTTTGACGATGAGGCCTCCAACCAAAACTTCCTCGTCTTGTTTGTGGGAGGCTTGGCTTCGTTCGCAGTCGCTATCGGTTTGATTGAAATCCAAAGCAAGAAGAACGAATATCACCTCTACGACATCCAAAACTACTTCCTCGGCATTGCCTTCTTCTTCTCAACCGTCGGCGTGCTGTGGGGTACACGATACATGATGGGGTTCTTCACGGGAAGCCTTGAACTGGACTGGTTTGGCGCACCTGCCTTGTACACCGAACAAGACTGGTCGCCCAACGCGAACGGCATTTACGCTCAGACCATCACGTGTTTGTTGCTCACCTACGGGCATTACAAGTTGCTCAAGCGTTACAAAGGCGACACCAGCTTTGGCTGGGGGGTTGCCACCTATGCACCGATGGCCGTTTTGATCGCTGGCGTTGGACCTTGGATTCGCTGGTCCGAAAACGTGGTGAGTTGGGAGCTTGGCCTCGCCATCATCTCCATCACGTTGGTGTCCATGGAGATGTCGCTTCGCTCAAACAAAGCGTTGAATTTCGTCGTCGTTGCTTTTGCATCTGGACTTGTTCCCCTCATTTACGAGACGTTGAACTCCAACGCTCCCGAGGATGGGGCCGGTGGAGCCCTCTCATTGATGGTGTTCATCGTTTGTTTGCAAGGCTACTATGCCGCCCGTCAGGACCTGCGGAAGGAAGTCATGGAACGGGCATCCATTCTGTTGATTGGGCAGGTCGTGGTCGCTATCGCTCTTGCGCGAACAGCCAGCGACTTCAACCTGATTCTCGGTCCGTTCCGAGCCGGCGATTACGCTTCGCTTGAACCCTACATCAACATCCCCGTTGCACTTTGGTGCGCTGTGTTGTTCGCCTATTTCCCGGCGGTGCTTCAACAGCGGGTGCCGTGGATGCCCATTGGCCTTGCCGCAGCCTTGGTGGTGATGCCCAACGACGCCTCGACCATCCCCTGGGTGTTGAGCATGCTGGTGCTGCCCTACATGGTCTTCATTTCGAAGGTTGCACGAGCATGGGTCGTCAACACCACGATGATCGTGTTCAGCCTCTCCTACCTCCTGACCGACTGGTACGCCTATTCCACCGATATGTCCGCACGAGATGCCTTTGGTGGGGGATGGTTGTTTGTCATCCTCCCGCTGTTCCTCCTTGTTGTGGCTGAATTGGGTCGGCATCGGTCGCGTTTCGAAGCCAGCACAAGCATGGCGATGATTGGCTCTGTGGTGCTTTCAAGGGCTATTTTGGATCCTGAATGGTACTTGCCTTGGTTGCTCATCGCCTACATGTTTGCCGTTATTTGGAACATCGTGCGCATGACGTCCGACCCCGACATCAAACAGCGAAAAGACGCCACATTGGCCATTGGTTTCACCACCATCGTCGTGTTGTTGCTGGCCATCTTGGACAACCTCAGCCTCCCACCGATGGACGTCTTCGACCAATTTTTGGACGTCGGATTCCGTCCGCAGTTCCTCCTTCTTTGTGTTGCAATCTACCTGCTCTCCGTACGGGCCACTCACCATGAACTCGATGCTGGAAGTGTGCTCTCCTGGTTGAGTGCCGGTGGAGAAAACGCCCCTACCTACGACGCCAGCACGGGCATGTGGACGGTTGCTGAAAAGAGCGAGGAAAAAGACATCTTGGAAGATGCATGGACGCCGCTTGCCCGATTCAGTCTCCTCGGCTCCTTGATGATGTTCACCTTTTCCATCAGTTCCATCGAGGCCAGCGTTTGGGAAAACCACCCCTACGCCATTCTGATGCTGGCCCTCCCTGTGGGGATGTTGATGCGAGAAGTGCTGAGTATGCCGTCCATCAGTTCAGCATCAAGAGCAACGGCCATGGCCATGCTTCTCTTCTTGGCCGCACCACTCTCTTTGCAAATCGGAGACATGCGATTGGCGGGAGAAGACTTGTTTGTGACCAGCCTCATGTTGGATGGCATCCTGGTGGCAGCACCGCTGATCGTGAACGCCTTCATCGCCCGCAAGGGCTTGGACGAGGAGGGCTTGAGCCGAACCGCAGACGGTTTAGCCTATGTGATGCTGATGGTCCTCGCTCTGCTGGATTCATCAGGAGGCTTGCTGTTGATTCCTCTTGTGCTGTTGGTCAGTATGCGAACCTTGCAGCACAACTTCCAAGGCTTGACGGTGCTCATACCTTTGGTGTTCATTTTGATGCCTCGCTCATGGTGGGAGAGCGGTTTGTTCGCCCTGTTCATGGATGCACTGCCTTCGATGTTTAGCGATTATTTCACCGATAACCACGCTGGCCCCTTCCTTGCCATCGTCGGCATCTATGTTGCTGGCCACATGGGCTTGGCGTTGTTTACCAGCTACACGCGTAAGTCCGATGACGAAGCTACAGGATTGTACGCTGCCGCAGCCATTGTTTGGCTTTGTTTGGGGTTGCTTTCAGCCTTGCCAGACGGGTATTGGATTCCAACCCTTGGGGCATTGACCTTCATGACGTATCTCTGGTTTGCTGACAAGAGTTCGGGCCTTCCCTACTCCTTGGGATTGTTGTACATCGCCTTGTTCTTCGGATTTACCCTGAGTGAAACTTTCCAACCCATCACGGATGGAGAGGCAGCAGGTTGGAGTGGTATCCTCATCGGTTTCGGTGGTGTTGTGATGGCGATCATGCATCAGCAAGGGCGACTTTTCCGAACACCACCAGAAGACGAAGAGGAGCAACGTAGTCACGACGATACCGCATCGCTTGCCGTCCAAGTTGGCTCACTTGGTTTCTTGGCTGGCTACGGTGTGTTCTACGGAATTGGCCCTATCATCGGTGTCCTGATGATTGGCTGGCAAGCCGTCAAGAAAGGTCAAACCAACAGTTTCTTGCTGCTCCCTACGCTGCTGACCTTCAGCTTGGTCAACGTCATGGTCCAAATGGAGTGGGGAGATATCGACCAGCGAACCACCATCGCTGGCGTGGTCTTGGTGGTGCAGGGATTGATTTTGACGTTGTTGTCGGCGAAAGACGACCTTGTTTACGACTTGGAATCGGTGTCATGGGAAAGCGATGATGCGTTCTTCATGTTCATGGACCGCCTTGGCGTTGTAGGCGCTGCCTACACGCTCATTGGTCTGTTTTTGGCGCTCAACACCGTCGACTTGGAAACCATCGCCTACCTGTTGATGACCGTTTACTTGGTCGTCCTCGGCGTGCAAGGATTCGGCGAGGAAACCGACGCTCGTTGGCGTCGAGGCATCGGTGGTTACGGTTCCATCCTCACGGCCTTCCTGTTTGCAAATTCAATCGAAAACGGCCTCTTTGGTGCCGTTGGCTTCGTGATGATGGGTATGGTTGCGTTGGGCTTTGGTTTCCTCTTTATGCAACGTATGAACGAAGAGGACAGCATCTACATCGACGATGGTCCAACCCAATCAGATGCAGCACCACCTGTTGAACCGCAACAAACAATGGAATTGGTGGAGGAAGAATCCGTCGAGGACGAGCCTGTTGCTGATGAAGCGGACGGCGCGGAGGTTGCCGAAGACATTGATCTCGACGAGGAAGAGGCTGTTGAGGACGAACCTGTGGCAGAAGAAGATGCGTTCGAAGTGATGGAGGAAGTGGCCCCCGAAACGCCGGTTCCTGAAACACCTCAACACAGTGGCTTGTTGGAAACCGGAGAAGGATTTGCTGTTCGGCTACCAAAGGATGCGGTCAACAACATCATCGCTACGCTTCAGACAACACCCCATGACGGCTATGTTCCTGTGGTTGCCTTCGGCCCGGGAGGGCAGATCATGCTGACGTTCGAAGACACAACCACCTCGAACGGTGCGTGACCTCGACCTCTACGAACAACAAAAGTCTCTCGCCACCGCCAGCGATGCATGGACACCAAACAACACCGTATGGTGTGGATGGACCTCGAGATGACTGGACTGGATTTGAGCAAAGAATCCATCATTGAAATCGCCACCGTTGTGACCGATGGTGACCTCAACATCCTTGCTCAGGGACCGAACCTGGCTATCACCGTGCCTGAAGCGCTTCTCGAGGGAATGGACGACTGGAACACACGCCATCATCACAACAGCGGCTTGGTGGAGCGCATTCGAACCGAAGGGGTCTCCGTGGCAGAAGCAGAAGCAAGAACGCTGGCGTTCCTCAAGGAATGGGTTGAGCCCAACACCGCTCCGTTGTGCGGCAACAGCGTGTGGAACGATCGTCAATTCTTGGTCAAAGAGATGCCCGCTTTGGTGGAGTTCCTTCACTATCGCATGGTCGATGTTTCAACGGTGAAGGAAGTCGCTCGGCGTTGGTACCCGGGTCTTCCTCGGTTTGAAAAACGGGGCGCTCATTTGGCTCTCGATGATGTTCTGGAATCTATAGAAGAATTACGGCACTTCCGAGAACTGGTGTTTCGACCTCAAGATTGACGCCAGGTTGGTTCGCTTGGCTCCACACCTTTCTCAGCCGCCATGATTTGAGCGACCACCGCAACTGCAATCTCCTCCGGCGTTTGCGCACCGATGTTCAGACCAATCGGGCAGATGACTTGGTCCAACAGGGATTGAGGAAGCCCTGTTTCAAGGCAGGTTTGCTCAAACGCTTGCCACTTTGAACGACTTCCAATCACGCCCAAACGGGGGGCTTGTTGGCCGTCAAGATTCACATCCGCTTGATGGGCGAGGGTCAGCATGGAGAGAAGGCGCTCTTCATCCTCGCTCCAGTCATGCCCGAGCAACACGATATCGGAAAAGCGCTGAAGACTCGTAATGGATTCGTTTTCAAAATAGGCCTTGACGGACTGAGATGAACGCTCAACGGCGTTCGGGTAACGTTCCTCGGACACAAATTCGGCTCGTGTGTCTTGAACCGAAACCGACCATGTCAGCGCGCCCAGGCAAGCGGCGAGGGCTTCGCCACAGTGACCACCTCCCATGATCAACACGTGTGGCATCGGCATCATCACCTCAATGGAGATCGTGACTCGACCTCCACACAGCGAATCAAGCGGCGTTACTTCATAGCCCTTCGCCCCTTTGTTCAAGCCATAGGTCATGACCTCTGCAACGGGTGCGGTGGATGAAACAAGCAGCTGTTCGCACCGATTCAACACGTTCTTTTCAAGACCGGCACCTCCAACGGTTCCGTGCCACCGCAATCCGTCAGAAGACATCGCCAGCCTCGCACCGGTCTTTCCCGGGACGCTTCCCGAGGTCGTCAACACCGTGGCCAAGGCGACCCGCCGGCGTTGACCCAACTCGGAGAGAGCCCAAGCAAGGACGCGAGCGGTCATGGAGGTGCCTCAACCCACGGCCCTCATATCATTTCGCTTTGTCCAAAATAGATGAGAAGGGCCGCTTCACGTTCCAACAGACCGGCCACATCATCGTCGGTGTCGATGTTTAACCAAAGATACGGCGCCTCCATGTCCACGGGCGTAAACTCGACCAGGTTTCGCAGCGGTTCGTCTGGATGAGCTTCTCGCACGCGATGCACAGCCTCGTCCCCCAGCAACACCGGATGCCCTCGGATGCCGTTTGAACTGGGGCACACCGAAGCGGCACCATCGAGCAAACGATCCACCACTTCATGGTTCCAACCGGGTCGGTCAACCGGTGCCATCAGGACGCGAAACCGGTCGCTGTTCAAGGCTTTTTCAGCCGCCTGAAGACCGCACTGCAAACTGCCAGTGCGACCTCGTTCTGGTTCGAAATTGACGACAACCGTTGCCGTGGGCAACAACGCCCTCACCGCTTGTTCAATGGTTGGATGAACCACCACGATGGAGGTGCATCCGGCCCGTTCAAGGTGGTGATGGGCCCACCAAATCAACGGGCGACCACCAAGTTCAACCATCGCTTTGGGCCGACCGAGACGTTGGCTCTCGCCGGCAGCGAGAACGATGCCAACAACCGGTGAAGCCATGTTCAAACGAAGGGGTCTCGTTTTTTGGCCTTTGTTGAGGTTGACCTTCAAATATCCTCACACAGCGATGTTGCCATGAAGGAATGGAACCCGCCGAGCTTTTGGCACACCGAACGACGAGAGGCGCACAAGAAATCCATTGATTTCTTGCGAAGCATCGTCGAACAATCACCGAGAATGGAGTTCCCCACACCGGACGCCTCCATCCCCAACGTCCTCGTCCGTGGCGAATCAAGACGCTGGTACAAAATCGAAATTATGCTTCACTACGACACGGTCGAAATCGGTGGGATTGGTTCGGTCGATGACGTGGTATGGGACCTCCATGTGATGGCGGGGGCGTGGAAACAGGACGTTGTCGACGAGAGCCCTCACTCGGTTTCCATTTGCATTGGCCCGAGGAAGGAAGCCAAATCGCTTCCCGTCGGCGACCAAATTGCTGCGCTTGCCCTTTCGCTGCTCAACGATAAAACAACGGCGATGCGTTTGCCCTTGCTCGCTCAATTCATTGTATCGCCACGCAAGGCGCTCGAGGACGTCTACCAGTTCAGTCAGGAAGGCGTGATTATGGAGGATCACATGTTCTGGATGCAGGATGTGCACGAAGACGAGAGCGAGGCTGAGCAGCAAGAAGAATTGGCTGCTTTCGACGAAGCGTTCGAAAACCTCCTGATGCACATGGAACAGGAAGAAAGTCAGGCCCTCAACCAATGGTTTTCAGCGACGGAGGACACCGCTGTTGAGGCTGAACGACCAGCACCTTGGCATCATGATGACGACCGTGTTTGGCAGATGGAAGATGATTTGCGAAAGGGCAGAACCTGATTACAGGCCTTTTGTTATTTCACGGCCGATGATCATCCGCTGCACTTGAGAAGAGCCCTCGTAGATTTGCATCACCTTTGCGCCACGCATGAGGCGCGCAACTGGATATTCTTCGGAATAGCCGTAGCCGCCGTACACCTGCACGGCATCGGTCGTCACTTGCATGGCCATGTCGGCAGCGAAGCGCTTTGCATGGGCCGCAGATTCTGTGTTGCGCACACCCGCATCAAATTCTGCTGCTGATTTCCAAGTGAGCATACGGGCCGCCTCAATGTTGGTTTTCATGTCAGCGAGCATGAACTGCATGGCTTGGTGTTGATGCAACGGCTTGCCAAAGGTCTGTCGCTCGCCTGCATACTGAAGAGCATGCTCGTAGGCGGCTCGAGCCAGGCCAGTGGCATGCGCTGCAATGTTGGGTCGACTCATGTCAAACGCCTTCATGGCGTTCATCCAACCTCCGGATTCTGAACCGCCGATGAGATGGTTGGCTGGGACGCGAACGTCATCAAATGTGATGGACCGTGTGTCAGAACACCGCTGACCCATGTTGGTTTCCTTCTTGCCGAGGGAGAAACCAGCAGCGTCCTTTTCGACGATGAACCCTGACATACCTCGATAGCCTGCGTCCGGGTCGGTCTTGGCGAGAACGAAGAAAAAATCGGCATGACCTGCGCCGGTGATCCACATTTTTGAGCCGTTGATGACGTATTCATCTCCTTCTCGGATGGCCGTTGTTTTGCAAGCGGCAACATCGGACCCTGCACCGGGTTCGGTTACGGCGTAAGAGGCCAAGGCACCTTCCTCTGCAATTTTTCGCAACCAGACCTCTTTCTGGTCCTCGGTTGCTCCTGTGATGATGGGAGCGCTTGCCAACGCCGTGGCGTAGGCTGCCGTCGCAAACCCAGGGTCGCCCCAAGCCAACTCTTCGTTCACGAGGACTTCCTCAAACGAACCAAGGCCAGCTCCACCGTAGGCTTCTGGGATGTGGAGGTTGAGCAGCCCCATCTCGTGGGCCATTTGGATGGTTTCTTTCGGATAATGAGCGGTTTCGTCCCAATGTTCTGCGTGAGGGCGGATTTCGTCCACCGCAAATTCGTGGGCAAGCTCCTTCAACATCGCTTGCATTTCATCGAGTTGGAAGTCCACCATGAATCGGTGAAGTGTCGCTCCCTTAAGAGCGCTGTCTCTCGCAAGTACTGGCTGAAGGTGTTCAAAGAACGATGATGCCGTATTGCTCAGCGAGCAACAGTGCCACAAAGACAACATAGATGAGAATCAACACCACGCCTTCCCAACGCTTGAATTCGTATTGTGAACGCATCATGGCGAGGGCAACACCGGTTCCGACAAAGGTCGCCGGAATGATGAGGAACATCGTCAAGTCGTAACTGGTCGCAGTGAGATGGAGCGGGTGGACCACCGCCGCAAAGCCAACTGAAAGCAGAGGGTCGGTGATGTTGGAGCCGATGAGGGTCCCAATGGCCACGCCTTCGCTGCGTTTGGCTGCCATGAAGGCAATCGCCAGTTCGGGCAGCGAGGTCCCCAATCCAGACACCGTGGTTCCCACCACAGCATGCGGTACATCCAGAGCAATGGCCAAGTTGCTTGCAACGTTGACCAAGTGGTGGGCTGCAAAGAGAGCCAACAGCAACCCCAAGGTGACCATCACGGCATAGGATGCTGTGGTTCGATTGAGTCGGCGTTCAACCGGTTCAGCCCCGCTCAATTCATCTTCCAGGATCTCCTCACGATGGGACAAAAGCCAGTAGATGTAAGCGATGTAAAGCCCCATCAAAAAGGCCCCTTCAAGTCTGCTAAGTCCTTCTCCTGTTATCAACAACAACGTCAAGAGGCCGATGGAGGAGAACATGATGAATCCGTCACGCTTCAGCCACGAGGGTCGGATTTTCACACCTCGAAACGCCACAACCAAACCGAGAATCAAGGTGATTTGAACGAGTACAGAACCATAAATTCCACCGATGGCAAGGTCGGCGATTTCGGGAGTGGTGGGGATGTCGGCGGCGGCCGTGGACGTCACCAAAATTTCCGGTAGCGATGTCCCTATCGATACAATCGTCAGACCGATGACGACCTCAGGCAAGCCGGCCCGAAACGCCAACCCTTTGGCACCTTCGATGAACACGTCCGCTGATTTGACGAGCAACATCAGGGCCATGAAGAGCAGGGTAATGGACAGCCAACTCGCCTCCAAGGCTGAATCCTCAATGCTTGAATGCAAAGCGAGAATGCCAAGGAACAGAGCCCCGTTGAGAACGAGGGTGTTGCTGAGCACCAGTTGAGGGATGCCCATGACGGGTGCAGGCCCTTCACCCTCCATGGCGTTACGACCTCCCTCCACTTCTTGACGGTTACCTCAACAAATCATCATGGAAGGCCATGAAGAATACTTTGAATCGGCCGCACAAGGGCGTGTCGTGCGCCGCGAGATGGTTGGGGAGTTTCTCGGTACGGCGCTGATGGTCGGCGTTGGATGCGGTAGCGTTGCCCTCGGCGCTCGCCACGGAATGGTCTCTCTCACTTTTGGGGCCGTTGTGACCCTCGCCATTTTGACCTTTGGAGGTCTGAGCGGGGCACATATCAACCCAGCCGTGAGCATCGCCTTTTGGCGAAACGGCCAACTCTCCTCCGGGTTGGTTGGTTTCTACCTCCTGGCCCAAATGATGGGCGGTTTGGTGGGTGCTGCCGTGGTCGGAGGTGCTGCACCGACAACGCTTGCGCCTTCTGTCAATTTGCTGGATGGATTTGTCATTGAGGTGGCCATCACCATGGTCCTGATGGTCAGCATTCTCGAAGTGGTCCAACGGGACGGACGACGGTGGGTGGTGGCGATTTGGGTCGGTGCAACCGTCGCCTTGCTTGCGTTTGTTGCCGGTGAACTGACGGGGGCGAGCATGAACCCTGCCCGTACTTTTGGACCCAACATCTTGAGCGGATGGTGGTACACCCTGCCGTTTTACTTTTCATCGACCGTTTTGGGTGCTTGGTTCGCCTGTGACATCCATCGCTGGATTCGAGCGAGCCCCGATGTTCAAGCCTGAAGGAGGGAGCCGACAACGTCGACCACATGGTCCTTGGAGGGAACGGTGTGGTTCTCAAGCGGAGGAGAAAACGGAACGGGTGTGTCAAGCGCCCCGATAACGACGGGAGCCGACTCAAGTTGGTAGAAGCACTCCTCCATGATGCGAGACTGGACGGTGTGACCCAACCCTCCGGCCCACTGCCCCTCCTGAAGAATCACCAATCGGCCTGTCCGTTGAACAGAGGTCACGCATGTGGCTGCATCAAAGGGCAGGAGGGTTCGCAAATCGACAATTTCAACCTCCACGCCTTGTTGTGCGAGTTCTTCTGCTGCTTCCAAAGCGATGTGGACCATGGCCCCCCAGGTCACCAAGGTCACGTCACGGCCACCTCGAATGACGTCCGCTTTCCCCAATTTGTATCGGGTTCCCTCGGCCACGTGTTGGGCGACGGTTTCGGTATCAACGACCATGTTGATGTTGGTTCCCCAACCCGTCAAGCCACCGCGCAAGCCGTACAGACCGATGTGCTCGAGCATCAACACCGGGTCGGGAAGGTTCGCACCTTCTACCAAGAGGTCGTAAGCGTCTTGTGGCGTACCGGGGGCCAGCACGACCAAGCCCGGATCGTTGGCAAACCAAGATTCGATCATGTTGGCGTGGAACGGACCAGAGCGTGTTCGAGCGCCAAGCGGAATTCGGACCGTCATCGGAACATCAGCCCCCCAACGCCATCGTAGCATGGAGGCGTTGTTCACCAGAGCGTTGTAGCCCAGGGCTGCGAATCCGCCAAACTGAATCTCAACCATCGGTTTCATGCCGGACAGCGCAGCGCCGACGCCAGTGTGAACGATGATGGCTTCACAAAGCGGCATGTCGACCAGTTTTGCCTCATGCCCAGCATTTTTCAGCGCCATGTTCATGCCAAACGCTCCGGCGACTTCCATGTCTTCACCAATGAACACGCAATCATCTCCGTGCATGGTTGCGATGTCGGCCATCGCTTGTTGGATGGCGCGAGCGTAGGTCCATCCACCGCTCTCCGCGTAGGCCCACGCCCGTTGGCCGATGTCCAATGGGGCCTCCACAGGAGCCGTGCTGTCCTCTCCCTTGAGGCGTGAAAGATGGTCGCTGTGTGTGTCGGCGTCATTGAGCGATGTGACGCCTTTTGTCACGGTCTCAGGTTCAGGCCACGCCATCTCCTGCAAGGCCTCGCGCGCCTGCTCAATCGCTTCGGTTTCTTCCTGCTCCATGGCGGCAAGAGTCTCCTCCTCCACGCCAAGGTCGAGCAACAATGTCCGGTGCGTGGGCAAGGGGTCTTTGGCCTCCCAATACGCGAGCAGCTCACGATCCACGTAACCGGGCGGTGTTCCGCTTGGATTGCCGAGGTAAAGATCGTCGTGATGGTGAGCGTGCCCGCACCCTCGCATGGTTTCAACGTGAATCAACGTCGGACCTCCACCCTCAAGCGCAAATTCCCGAGCGACCGCCGTCGAGGCGTGCCAGGCGGCTGGGTCAGAGCCGTCAATGGTCCATGCTGGGAAACCCATGGCCTGTGCTTTGTCCGCCCAAACCTCAACACCGGATTGCTTGGCGGGAGGCGTGTCAAGAGCGATTTGGTTGTTCTGAAGAATGTAGGTGATCGGTAGACCTCGGGCTCCGGCGAAGTTCATGGCTTCCCAGAACTCACCGCTGGACGAGGACCCTTCGCCGATACAAGCGACATGGAAGCGTGGCAAGCCTTGCCGCCATGCTGCGAAGGCCAACCCGGTCATCGTCGCACTGGCAATCGGAAGGGGGGCGGTTGGTGGAAGCACTCCGACGTGCCATGCACCGACGTGGAGATCACGTCCACCAGCATCGTCCCATCCACCGTTCTGATTCGAGCCCACCTTACCGAGGTTGGCTGCCATCACATCCAGCGCCGTGTCGCCCATGGCCAAACCGAGACCGATGTCTCGAATCATCGGTGCGACGAGGTCACCATCGTAACCTTGCCCGGGCTTGGCGTCACGAGGAGCATCGGGCTGGCGTTCAAGCGCCGTTGCAACCGCCACCACGCCCTCTTGCCAAGTGGAACGAAAACCCTTGCCACCAAACTTGCCACCGTCCGGTGTTTCAACCCCTTGCGTGAAGATGTCTTTGAGGGCCTCGTCGAGGCATCGTGTTCGGGTCATCATTCGCTGCCATTCAAGCCGTTGTTCCACCGTGACTGCCATGTAATGAGCGAGCCTTCGCAACATCAATCGCATATCGATAAGGAAGTGGGTTCGGCGCCGTTGAAGCATCAAATCCATGCTCCGGCGAGGAATCACCTCGTGCTCCAAAGCATCCCCGAGCGTCGACTTCATTTGCTTCTTCAAGCCACGTTCCAAACCCTCAAGGAAACGCTTGGAAAACGTCTGCCAGGAAGGCCCTTCAAACGTCTCTGGTTCGGATTCAACCAAGTGATCCCAGACATTGGCGACCAGGAAGAGATGGGCATCGTGCCGCTGGGCAACAAAGGACAGCACTTCCGTCTTTGCTGCATCTTTTGGGAGCGGTTGAACAAACGCGAGCGGTTGGTCCGGACGCCAATGTTGACCGAAGATTTCGGGAAGGTCGCCTTGCGCCATGGTCAGTCCTCGCCCTTCGCAGGGGATGGGTGGCTTCAATCCTCTTCTTGGACGGATTGGACCGTACGACCCGTTGAGGCGCTGTTTCGCTTGCGTTTGTTGATTTCCTCCTCATAGCACTCGTGAAGCACCTCTCGGTTCATCACCGTGATCAGCAAAGCGGCACAGGCAGGAAGCGCAAGCCCACCAAGAGCCAAGGCCCATGAACCGAAAAGGTCGAACACGGGACCCACGGTCAGCGGACCGAGAATGGTCCCGGCAGCCCATGCTGCGCCAAAAACGCCGAATGCAAGACCGGGATTGCCCTCTCCGAGCGCACGATTGGTGGCGGTATCGATCATCGGTAACATGGGAATCTGAGCCGCTGCGATGGAAAACTGGAAGGCCCCCAACAAAGCGACCATCGCCAGCACGGCGGTCGTGCCGGTCACCACTGTGCCTGCAAGACCAACGCCCACAAGAGAAATCACGACAAAGGTCCACCCGATGACCATGTATCGGGTCGGCCCACGACGGTCCACCAAACGCCCCCAAACCACCGAACCGATGCCCTGCATCAGCACCATCACCAACAACACGCCACCGATTTGAGCAGCACTCAAACCGAGGGTGTCATCCAAAAACAGCGGTACTCCGGCTTCAAGGGCTCCCGTAGCCACGGTGGTGATGGCGAGGAGCACCCCCACTCGAAACAGGATGGGGTCGGAAAAGAACACGGTGATGGACACCGTCGCCGCCGAAGAGGCGTTTGGGCCCCCCACATCGTTTGATGCGAGCAACATCAACGGACAAACAGCAAGCGTCAAGCCAGCAAGCACGGCGAAGGCATAGGCCTCGCCCCACGAAAACAGGACACCACCGAGAACGGGGCCGAACAAGCCTCCAATGGCAGCGATACCGAGGAGTTTTCCTGCCTGCTCGCCAAATCGAGTTGGCCACAACTGGGAGGCCGCCGCCAATCCGGCGGTCATGACCGTGGCCCCCGAGGCCCCGTGGACCAAACGGGCCAACGCCAACAGCAGGAACGGGCGACCAACAAGTTCGTTGGTTGCCACGATGTAAAGGAGGCTTGAGCCGGTCAGCAACACCAGGCTGACAAAAATGGTTCGACCGGGGCCAAAGCGGTCTGAAATTCGACCCGTGAACGGACCGAGAAGAAACAACGGAACGGCCCACAGGGAAACAAGCAACGTCGCTTGCGTGGCGTTGAGTGCAAACTGCGTTTGCCAAGACGGCAAAATGGGAACGATGAAGGCGTATCCGAGGAAATTGACGAAAAACGCCAGAAGGAGAGCGAGAAAGGCTCGGGACAGCCGCTTGGAATCCGAGACCGTCACTCTTCCTCCTCCCTGGCAGGTAAGGCCTCGAGCACGTCACCGGCCAGACGACTGGCGTCTTCCACCTGCGTGAGGAGCGTGAGGTCGGAAAGAGCACCGGGTCGCTGGAGAGCATCCATCAGTTCCTTGAGCACTTGTGCGGTTAACCGCGTGAGTTCAAGGGTTTCAGGGTCAATGAGTGTCTTGTCACCTTGTTCAAGCAGCGCCACGTATTCCGGTTCTTCGGAAAGAATCCCGTCCATCTCTCGCTCAACCTGTGCAGCGATGTCTTGGGCCTGTTTTTCCAAAATGTCCTCCATGGCGCTCTTCATGCCTCCACCGGAGATGGGTCGAGCCCCCTCGCCAAGTGTTGCTCCCTTGTTGAGGTCGCTGAACGTCGGTGCATTGGCCTGTGCTTTTGAAGGCTGTTCAGCGCTGGAGGCTTGTTCTGATGGGGATGCTTCGGATTGACCCATACCAACCAATCGGTTGAGGGCCAACCGGACCATTGTGGTCATCGCTTCCGGAGAGAGGCCTGCTTCATCGCTGTCCTCACCGTGTTCCCCCTCCATTTCCTCCTGAATTGAGGTAACAAAATCCTCGTTGATGTTTCCCGATTCGACCAACCGACGAAGCATCGGCAGCGCCCACTGGCTGTCGTTCATGGTCATACCAACATCAAATCTCGGTGCTGCAAATCCACCTCCTCCCGAAGAGGCGGCCACCTCTGCAGGCGGCGGCACAAATTGTTTCGAAGCGTGGCGAGCAATTTGAGCGATGAGCTGATTCATGTCGATCGGTTTTCCTATCACCTCAGCCACGCCTGCCATGGCTGCTGATGAAAGGAAATCAGGAGCCGTTGACCTCGACAAAATCACAACCCTTGTGGCGGTTCGAAATTTGGCCTGACCGCCCATGGTTTGGCAGGCGTCAAGAACACTGCCTTGGGACCACTCCGCCTCGAGCAACAACACATCGGGAAGAACCGCAGGCGCAGTGGCTTCGGCTTGACTGAGCGTGCTCAACCTTGTGACATCGTACCCCTCTCGCTCAAAGGTGTTGGCAAGCAGGTTTCGCCGGCCTTCGTTTTCGTCGGCGATGATAATGCTGGCCACTCCCATCCCCTCCGGAACAAAAGGAGAGCGTGAGTCGCTATCAACCTCACCCCAACGAAGTTCGACCGGGAAGGGGTTTTGCCTGCACAAACCGCATCCCAGCCACTGTTGTTTCCGTAAGCCATCTAAAGCAGAGGAGAAGAAGAGAAGACATGACGGAAACGGAGGCGCCCATCCGAGGTATGCCTCGTAAAGCAAGGATCCACCAAGTGATCTTTGAAGCGGACACCCCGGCTGGGAAATTTTTTGATGTTGCCTTGCTGTTGGCCATCCTCACTTCCATCGTCACGGTTTCCCTTGAATCGGTGTCGTCAATTGATGCGGCCTACCATGACACCCTCAAAGCTATTGAATGGGCCATCACCTTGCTCTTTACCGTAGAATATGCACTTCGTTTGTACTCTACAGAGCAATCGAAAAAGTACGCCACATCGTTCTATGGCATCGTTGATTTGATGGCCATTGTTCCGACGTACCTCAGTCTAATCTTTGCAGGAGCACAGAGTTTGTTGGTCATCCGTGCTCTTCGTTTGCTTCGTATTTTCAGGGTGCTCAAGTTGGGGCGGTACATCCGAGAAGCCAATGTGCTGGGCCAAGCCATTGTCCAATCCAGGACGCGAATCATCATATTCCTCTTTGTTATCACCGTTTTGGGCTTTATCTCTGGAGCGTTTATGTACCTCATTGAGGGCCCGGCTAACGGCTTCACATCCATCCCTCAAAGCGTCTACTGGTCGCTTACAACCATCACCGGAACTGGCTATGGCGACACGGTGCCGCTTACGCCTGCTGGGAAGATGCTGGCGGTGTTCATGATGGTGTTGGGCTACAGCCTCATCATCGTCCCGACCGGTATTCTATCGTCTGAATTGATTCGTATGAGCGATTTCAACACACGTACCTGTCAATCGTGTTCAAAGGAAGGGCATGATGCTGACGCAAAACACTGCAAGCACTGTGGTGAACCGTTGAAGTCTTAGTTCACGATATCTTGAGGGGCAGCAGCGTTCCACGCCAAGATACCACCGTCAAGGTTGAACAAGCGATCAGCCGGCCAACCCGATTGAATGAGTTCCATGGCCGCTAATTGAGATCGCATGCCGGATTTGCAGTGAATCAAAATGTCCCTGTCGTTCGGTAACTGGTCAAGAACGGTGAGAACATCGGTGTGCGGGACGTGGAGGTCAACGCTTTTGATTCGAGCCTGGTCGTGCTCCATGTGGGAACGAACATCGATGAGGAAGGGGTTCCAACCCTGGGCCTTTCGTTCCAAGACTTCAACCACGGACACATGATGGTACATAGTGGAAGGGTTTCCGGGTGGGGATATTTGTTCTTCCGATTCCGTGACAAGTGGGGAAGGAAGGCCACACCATGCCTCATCGGACAACATGGAGGCGACCTGCGACAAATCCTCAACCGGCATTCGCCCCGGCTGACGCTCAAACCGCAGCGTGTCAAACCTCATCTTGATGGCGTCGTACACCAGAAGGGCACCGCTGAGCGCAGGCTCAAAACCGAGCAAGAGTTTGATGGCTTCCGTGGCCTGAAGAACACCGATAACGCCGGGTAAAACGCCGAACACGCCTGCATCAGCGCACGAGGGAACGGCTTCTGGAGGAGGGGGTTCAGGAAACAAATCCCTGTAACTCGGTCCACCGTTGTGATTGAACAGAGAAACCTGACCTTCAAAACGAAACACAGAGCCATAGACCCAAGGAATGCCGAGCAGCGAACACGCATCATCGATGAGGTAACGCGTGGGAAGGTTGTCGGTTCCATCAATGACGATGTCCCACCCTTCAAGCAAGCCCAATGCGTTGCCGGGGTGCAAACGTTCAGCATAGGTTTCCACCATCACACCGGCGTCCAAGGCGTTCAGGGTGGCTTTGGCGGAATCCACTTTTCGAGAACCAACATCGTCGGTGGCGTGGAGAATCTGCCGTTGAAGGTTGCTCAAATCCACCCGGTCGTCGTCCACCAGGCCAAGTCGCCCCACGCCCGCTGCAGCGAGGTACAACGCTGCCGGAGAACCGAGACCACCTGCGCCAATGATGAGAACCGACGCTTCATTCAACCGTTGTTGGCCCTCGAGACCGACATCGGGTAAGGTGATGTGACGTGCGTGGCGTGCGACATCGACCATGCTATGGCCACGAACCTCCCCTCCATGAAGGAAACGGCTTCAATGGACGTTCTCTTCGAGCCACTTTTCAACATCGATCGCCGCAGAACATCCCATACCGGCAGCGGTGATGGCTTGCTTGTAGCGCGTGTCGACGACATCACCTGCCGCAAAGACACCGGGCACCGAGGTCATGGTGTGTTCCTTGTGAATGAGGTAGCCGTTCTCGTCGGTGTCCACCTGTCCGCCGAGGAAGTCGGTGATGGGGGTGTGGCCAATGGCGATGAACGCCCCCGTCGCTTCGATGGTTTCGGTGCTCCCGTCCTGGGTGTTCTCAAGGACGGCGCCCGAGAGGCCTTTGTCATCGGAAAGCCATTCCTTGATTTGACGGAAGGTTCGAATTTCGATCTTTGGATGGTTGGCTGCACGCTCGTACATGATGGTCGATGCTTTGAACACGTCACGGCGATGGATGAGGGTGACTTTGCTGGCGAATCGGGTCAGGAAGGTGGCTTCTTCGCAGGCTGAATCTCCACCGCCAATCACCAGCACGTGCTCGTCCCGGAAGAAGGCCCCGTCACAGGTCGCACAGGTGGAGATCCCACGGCCTTTTTGTTCGGCCTCACCGGGTGCATCCAACCACAAGGATTCGGCACCCGTGCAAACGATGATGGAATGGGTAAGGAAGGTCTCGCCCTCAACCATCACTTTGAATGGGCGCTGGGAAAGGTCAACCTCGTCGACGTTTCGGTCCTGCACTTCAAGACCGAATCGCTCCGCCTGTTCACGAAGTTGCATCATCATCTCCGGACCGCCGATGCCTTCTGGATAACCGGGGAAGTTCTCGATGTCGCTCGTCAGCATCAACTGCCCTCCAGACATGTAACCTGCGAACATCAGTGGATTGAGCATGGCTCTGCCGGTGTAGAGGCCAGCGGTGTATCCTGCTGGGCCTGAACCGATGATGATGACGTTGCGAATGTCCGACATGTTGCTTCCCAATCGCCGGTGAAGAACGGGGGTGTTTGAAGATTCGCCCCTCTTCTCCAACCGATGGAGAAAGGCATACAACCCGAACGCTTCACCCTCGCTCATGGACTCTCAACTGATGGCGGCGCTTGGAATGGGCGTGTATGTCATGGTGGTGTTGTACGCCACAAAAATACCGTACGGCATGATGACCTCTCGAGGGATGGAACACATCCGTGCGGTGTATTACAACCGCAAAATCGTCCACATGTTTGCGGGCGGTGTGGGTTCACTCAGCGTCCCGTTTCTGTTCACCGATGTGTGGTACCCCATGGTCTGCGGCATTCTGTTGACGGCTCTCCTGTATGCCTCCCATCGCGCAGGGATCGTGATGCACTGGTTCCAAACGGACCAAAACCAGAACGACGTCAAGTTTGGTTTGATGTGGTGGATGTCCATCTCGCTCATTTGGTGGTTGGTTGATGACCCTTGGTTGGCCATCGTGCCCTCCCTGTTCATGGCCTTTGGTGACGGCGTGACCGGTGTGGTACGCAACGCCGTGGTTCGGCAACGCTCGAAAAGCCCCATTGGCAACGTCTTCATGTTCATCGTCAGCGCCCCGCTCGGATGGTTTGCAGCCAAGGCTGGCGACCCGAGCATCCCGGTGTGGGGATTGCTCTCAGCCACCGTTGCAACCTTCGTTGAACGTTACGAGTTTGGCCCTGTTGACGACAACATTCTGATCACGGTGTGTGCCACGGTGGTTCTTCTCATCGGCGTTCAGGTTGGCCCTCTTCTTTGACAAGCGGCCGAAGGGCCCTCACGCCTTGAGGACCTGCTGAAAAAGCGTGAGGCCGCTTACTGCCCGATGAGTTGATAGTCATCGCTGAGCGGTGTTGCGCCGGTTTCCACGTGGATGATTTTCCCATCTTGGAAGCGGTAGAACGCAAGCACGGCCTCAGACGTTGAACCGTTGGCAAAATGAGCAATGGAATGACCAACACCGACCTCGTCGTTTTCAAACAAGATGCGATGGGACTCGGTGCGGACTGCGCCGGTGCCGGCGAAGGCCATGATATCGCCCTTGGTCATCACGGCTCCACCGACATGTGGGTAGAACTTGCAGTCATCGTGAATGACAGCATCAAGTTGTTCTTTATCTCCGGATTCGAAGGCTGCTTCGTATTTCGCAAGAATGCTCATGCGCCAACGTGCACCCATCACCACATAATGACTTCCACCATAGACGATGGAACAACGGAGCGAGTAGGAACCTTTGAGACATGGAGCAGCAACGTTGCTCCATGAGGATTCACTGTTTGGGCGGGGGCTTGGTTGGTTCCTTCGTGACCCGGAAACTCCACGAGGCTGGACACGACGTGCATCTCTACGATGTCGTCCCTCGAACCACTGCGGCTACCTTCCATCTCGAGGACGCGATGGCCGCCGATCACAGCGAAGCGGACTTCGTGGTCAACATGGTGCCGGGTTCCATCGGGCACGAAGTGCTCAGAGGCTTGTATGCTGCTGGCCATCGCATCGTGGACCTCTCCTTTAGCGAGACCACACCCGACACGCTCGGTGCAGGCCCTGGAACGGTGCTGTGGGACGTGGGCATTGCCCCGGGATTGTCCAACATGCTGGTGGCGTTGGCCTCGAGGGAGTTCGGCCATCTCGATGCCGTTACCATCAAGGTCGGTGGAAACCCTGCAGAACCGGACAACGAGTGGTCCTACATGGCGCCGTTTTCTCCTCACGATGTGATTGCAGAGTACACGCGCCCTGCCCGTGTCGTCCGCAACGGTTCCCCCACCGTGGTCCCTGCCATGAGCGACCTTCACGTGATCGATGCAAATGGACGAAGCATGGAGGCTTTTCTCACCGACGGTCTTCGTTCACTCATCAATGTCCCCGCTTCGTCCATGGGGGAATACACGGTTCGCTGGCCGGGCCATATTCAACGCTACCAGCAAAGCAGCCAAACGCCCGATGAATTGGTTGATGCATGGCGCTTTGACGCGACTCGTGCCGAATTCACGTGGATGGAGGTGCGTGTTCAAACAGGAGACGTCGAGGTGGTGTGGGCCGTTGAAGACCACGGTCGCGAAGGGGACTCGAGCATGGCACGCACCACCGGCCTTGTCACCTATGCATGCGTTGAAGCCTGGTGCAAACAGGCCTTGTTTAGCGAAGGCATTCATCCACCAGAGGCCTTGCCAACCAACACGATTCAGGATGTTCTTGATGTCCTCCAACACGAAGGCGTGTCCATTTCACGCCAACAACACGTGGCGCCGTAGTCTGTGAATCCCTACTTGACTTCCCAATCAGGGTAGTAGATCTTCGTGTGCTTCATCGCCGTGTCCACATCATAACCTTGGTGCAGAAGGTTCTGATAGTAATCCAAGGCTTCGGGGCGCAAACCAGAAGCTTGACCTCCGTACCCACCTTGCTGCACGGTCTGAGGTGGAGTGAAAAATTGGTTCTGAGGTTGTCCAGGTTGTTGCATGCCCATGGGTTGCTGCACCAACATGATTTGGCTTGGTCCACCCGAGGGACCCATGACCAACCCGATGATGAGCAACACAAGGCCACCAAAACAGCAAACACCGCCACATATCATCACGAGGCCGTCGGTACCGATGTCGTCCTCGCTGACCAAAACGATAGCGGAGGCGGACTCGACCCGATAGGTGCCCTCGTCAGAAATCAATGCTTCTCCAAGGTAGGTGTAAGAATCCGTGTTCCAAGTTGAATCGCAATCTCGTTCAAAGTATTCGTAGGTTTCATCGTGAATACTGACATCCACGCTCGCACAGTCCACGACCCCTTTGGCGTACACGCCAATCAGCGTCGTTGAGCCATCGAAGACGAATTCGGCCGATTCGGTGTTGTCGTGGATGATGGAATCTGACGGGTCAAAACTCAACCCGTTTGCCAAGCCCACCACGCCAGCGAAGACGCCCAACACCATGACGATGCATCCAGCAATCACGAGTTCTCTCTTCATGAGCCTCAATCTCCCACATTGAAGATTGCACTTAATTAAATCGGAGCGTCAGTGGTCAAGCACGGCGCGCATGGCGGCCCGAGCGTGGGGCTCAAGCCTCGGTTCGATGTGATGAGGTTCTGCACCCGGGCCAATGATTCCGAGACCAATCGGCTTGTCGTGCTTGAGTTGTAAGTCAACGATGGACTTGATGACAGCTTGCCCCATCGCCAATCCGTGTTGGGTTTCTCCCTTTTCGATGATCCCCAGACATGCTGCTGCATCGTGAGAAGGCAATAAACGATCGAGCGCCAACGGGACTTCCATCGACCCGGGAACCCAAACAACCTCACCGACGGTAAGCCCGTGTTGAGCGGCTTCATCGGTTGCAAAGGCGAGCATGCGCCCAACCTCGTCCTTGTGAAAAGAACCGCAGACCAACGCTACTCGTTTCGCCATGCTACGCCACCTCCGTTCTCCTGTTTCATCATTCGCTCAACCGTGGCGACGATGGTTTGCGTCATCGAATCGATTTCGATATTGACCATATCATCCACCTGAAGGTTGGAGAAGGTCGTCAATCGAAGCGTCTCGGGAATCAGATGAATACCAAACCGTGTATCGGTCACTTGCCCCACCGTGAGGGAGGCACCGTTCAAGCCAATGTAGCCCTTCTCGTGAATGAATTTCATCAACTCGGCAGGAGCATCGACCATCAAATCAACACCTTCGCCGACCTCGGTTCGCTCAACAACAGTACCCTGGCCCATGATGTGACCGGAAAGCAGGTGGCCGCCAAGTTCGTCGCCAAGTTGAAGCGAACGTTCGACGTTCACTTCACTCCCTTCAACCAGAGAGAAGAGGTTCGTTCGACCGAGGGTTTCGGGAATCACCTCAAATTTAACTCGAGGGCCTTCAATGTCGGTGGCTGTAAGACAAACCCCGTTGATGGCGACGCTCGCTCCTCGTTGCAGATCGGTGGTGTCTGGAAGTTCAATATCAAAGGTCAACACCTGGTCGCCCTTTTCTATAGAATGAATGGTTCCCCTTCCTTGAACGATGCCTGTGAACACCTTCAAACCCCCTTCTTTTCAGCACGCTCAAGAATTCGAGCAATGATTTTTCGCGTACCATCGAGGTCATCGCTGAGTCCTTCGACACGCACGACATCAATGGAGTCAAAACCCCGCTCTGCGAGTGCTTTCCGAATGTTGTCCTCTGCGTGTTCTTGGTCATAGCCGAGGGCGATCACATCGGGTTGAATGACAGGAAGAATGTCGAAAATAGGGACGTCCGGAGGGTTTCCAATCACCACCTCATCAACGGGTTTGAGACCGGCAACCATGCGTCGGCGAAGGTCTTGGTTGGTCACAGGTTCATGCTTTCGTTGCCGTACTGTGTCGTCATGGGCGACCACCACCGTCAAGTGGGTGCCAAGCGCTTTGGCCTGTTCCAGGTAGTGGAGGTGCCCAGCGTGGAGCAAGTCGAACACGCCAACGGCCATGATTCGTTTCATGCAGACACCTCGTTCCAGCCTATAGGATGCTCTTCATGAGGATGACGGTGCTTCACTGGCTGCCAGCGCTGCG
>JALRLQ010000090.1 GCA_023254365.1 Candidatus Poseidonia sp.
GGTACACCGTTCATGTCCGAAGCGATGGGCGTGATGAAGCGCAAATTCACGTTGTTGGGGGCGTTCTCAATTCGGTAAAGGTTCCACGAAACATTGCCTTGAGGCTCATGGTTGGGCCACGTCCATGTCAACGTCACTTCGTAACAACGGGACCAATCTTTCCGCAATTCAAAACAATCAGAACTGTTGGTGAATTCCCATTCATGACGGAATTGCTCAACCGTGGTTGTTGGAGGGATCGCATCGCCGCACAGCAAGCCCGCAGAGCCGTCTACTTTGGTGACGTTCACCATTTGGAAGTTGGGTTGCCCTTCTCGGTCGATTGGGGCGATGGCATAGGAGGCACAGATGCCCGTTTCCAGATGGTCCGGGTCAATCCATTGCGTGTTTTCCGGAGAGAGCGTCACGGCAAGCTTCCCGGCCGAGAGCTCCTCCCAAATCGCTTCGCTCACACCGCCGGCAGGGTCGGGGAAGACGGTGGTTCCGGTGATGCCTTGAATCTTGTAGAGGTTCCATCCGCCCATGTAGGGGTTGGTGATGTCGCCTTCGGCCGACCAATCGAGTTGGATTTGTCCGGCTTTCAGTTGGGTCCACTCAAAGTCAACGGCCGTGATGTTGGTGTCGGGGAGGACACCAATCAGCAAGATAACGCCATCTTTGGTCAGCGATACCGAAATCCGGTCACCTTCGGGGTTGAATTCGTAGGAGTCCACACCCTCAACATAGGTCCATAGTTGACTGTCAGTGGACGGCAGGTAGCGCACATCCACCGTGCTGTAATCGATGTTGTCAGGGAGGATGGCTGACAGATTCAGGTCCACCTCAAGGCCACGCAGGCCGTTGTCCTCGCCGTTCGTGGCTTGGAGGTCAAGGTCGACCATCATCAGCGGCGATCGTCCTTGGCCGATGTTATAGGACACCCCGAGGTGGGGGAGCATGATTTCGTGACTGAACGTTACGGCCCGGTCGGTGGTGGCAGAACCGGTGAAGTACGGTTCGACCGTGAGGTTGACAGCATTAAGAACATCGAATTCAATGTTGGCGTATTCGGTGTTGCCCCAAGGGTCAACGACTTGCAGTTGAAGTTCGTGATGGCCAAGCCCAAACTCAGCACCGGTTTTGTTCAGCACCTGGCCGTAGCCCCAGATGTAGAACCCTTCTCTCCAGGTGAAGTTGAGCGGTTGGGAGGCAACATCGCTAAATCGCCCCGCCAATTCAACATCGTCGGTGGTCAAGAACACATCCGTTTCGGAGTTGGTTTGGATGGTCGGACTGATTGGACCAACCTCAATGTCCGCCGTAAGTGAGTACAGGTTATCGCCGCTCTTGCTGTCCTTGCCAATCTGGAAGATGGTTGGAATTTGAACCCTCAGGAGGCGGGAAGCGCCCGTGGTCGTGATGTCAAAGGTGCACACCGTCGTTTGGCCCGGGTAGAGGGTGTCGATGTCGCAATAATCCTCGACTTCAAGGTCGAACTGGGCGTTGTAAACCGTGAAGGAGATGTTGATGTCGTTGACCGTCTGGTTTCCGTTGTTCCTGATTTCAGACACGACTCGGTCGGTTCCGTAATAGAACACGAGGGCTTGGTTGCTGTGGCTAGGATACACGTCCATGACTTTGAGGTCGATGCTGTTGTTGAGAACGATTTCAAACTCGGCGATGTTGTTGTTCCCGTTCAAATCAGCATAGGGGTTACCACTGCTGTTGAACAGACCGATCTTGAGGAGGAATCTCCCTTCAGTGTTGAAATTGAAGGTTGGCATATCCAAGTTGAACGGACTGGCGCCACCCCATGCAGGGAGGTTAGAGACCGTGCGGTAACTCTCTGACAACATGGTGGTGTCCTGCTCGTCCCACAGTTGCCATCCAAATTCAGCGTTGAAGGTGCAGACGCCGCAGATGGTCGCTTCGCCCTTTGATTTGAACACGTAGTCCGTCCCGGTGTTCAGGACCCGTTCACCGTCGTACATGGCGAGGTTCGGGATGTGTTGAATCGGATTGTGGGATTCATCCACCTCAACGTCGACGAAGTTGGGTGTGAGGTTGATTTGGAACAGCAATTCGTCGTTGCTCGCATCGGCGTCGTTGCTCGAGAAGGAATACAGAATGGTGTACACGCCGTTGGCTCCTCCACCAGGAATCCACTGGTTTGAGGAAGTGAATTCGACGGAATCGTTGCCTGGGACATTGGACATGGTGAAACTGCCCGTAGCAGAAAACACCGAGAGGCAGGTGGTAGCAGATACATTGCCGCTGCAAGCATACCACGTGAGGGTGCGGGCGAGACCGGATGGGGAAAAGTACGAGTTGGTGATTTCTGCGGTGAACGTAACGGCATCAAACGAATCGTACCATCCATCGGGGGTTGGCGAGACACTTTGCGTGATGCCCAATTCACCGGAAGCAGCACTTGCCGTCGGCGTGACCGTGAGGGCGGCAAGCGAGGAAAGGAGAAGAAGGGTGACAAAGCCAAAGCTGGTGCGTTGCTTCGAAAGGTTGCGTTGCTTTCGCTCGCTCATCAAAACTTCCTCACATCCGTGATTCAAAGACCCATCGCTTCCAACACTCGGTATCAAGGTGTTTTATCGGACATGAAGAGGTACGCGTTTGGCGACGGTTGGAGGTCTTCTGCTCGCCCCGGGCGGCAACCTCATGAAGCAAGCACGCATGGTCGCATCATGCGCCCCATCGCCTTCGCAACCGAAGAGCGAGATGAGGGCGCGCTGACCGCCGTCATCGAATTCCTATCGGCGTTCACCTTGTTTTTGATGATCCTCACGGCCTTCATCTCACTGGCTCAACTTCAGATGGGCTCAAACGACCCCGATGTAGACCGGTTGGACCGGGCAGCTGCCCTTGGTCTTGACCGTCTCACCTCCGACAGCGGTTGGTTCGTTCCGATGACCGATGTGTTGGATTACGGGAATGCTACCGATGCCTGGCACCACCAATCCGCTGAAGCCCTTCACCAAGGGCGCGTTCAACCCGGTTTGATGGACAACCATCGGTTGGACATGGACCGTATCGCAGCCCTCCACAACGTGACCGAAGAGGGCATGGCCGCAGGGCTAGGTTTGGCCGATGACATGAGTTTGCACCTCACCATCACGGTCTTGGAAAGCACCGATTCCACGAGGACAGGAGCTGTACTGTTCAACGGAGGGACGGACCGTGGAACCGCTCCCTCTTCCTCAACCGCTTACCGTTCGTTCCAACAGAACGGCGAGCGTTTCGGTGTGGTGCTTGAGGTCCACGACGGAGGTCGCAAAAACAACGTCCTGCACATCACGGAGGTGATGGCCCGCCCATCTTCCACCGGGCCAGAATGGATTGAAGTGGCCAATCCCAACGATTTCGCCATCGCCTTGAAAGGTTGGTCCTTCTTCCACACCTCCGGCTCTTCGACGAGCAACGTGCTGCTTCAAAGCGGTGTGATTTCGGGCCAATCGCTTTCTTTGTTCACAGGCGATGTATCGTCCCAAGAGGTTGGCAACGCCACCCACATCATCGACCTCGGCCAAGCCGGCTTCTTGGGAGTGGGTCAACTCAACGGCTTGGCAGACGGCCAAGGTGTCCTTCTCCTGCGTTACACGCAACTGGATGAAATCGCTCCCGGCGATGTCATGCGGGTGGAATGGGGCGGCAACACGGGGATGTTCATGGTGACAGGTCAATCGCTCGTTTGGGACGGTGAAGACCGGTTCTCCTCAGAATCTTGGAGCATTGAAGACCAACCAACGCCCGGTGAATCATCCACGGCATGAGCCGAGGGTGCAACCCCGGCGGAGGAACAATTCATCAACCTGCGGCTGTTCATCTTGCATGTTCCCATGCAGCCGAGCAGTGTTTACACCCGAGACCGATGCGTGACCGGTATCCATGGACTGGATGAGATTCTGCGGGGTGGCATTCCGTACGGGTCCACCGTTTTGGCCGCAGGAACCTGTGGCTCGGGAAAAACCACACTCGGGATGGAATTTCTTGTCCGAGGTGCACTCGCCGGCGAAGCGTGCGCCCATTTTACCGCCACGGAGCCGTCGGTGAAGTTGCTCGAGAACATCCGCCAGTACGCCTTTTTTGACATGAACATGGTCGATTCAGGTCTCATCAACGTCTTTGACATGGACGTGCTGTACTCTTGGCTTGGTTTGGACAAAGCTTCCTTCGATTTGGACGACGTTCACGCCCTGATCAAGTCCATCGTCGACATCGTGAACACCATCGGTGTGACTCGTCTGGTCATCGACTCGGTCACCACCCTCTGTTACAAGATTAAATCCGAACAACTCATTCGCGATTTCCTGTTTACCCTTGGTAAGAAACTGGCAACGCTTGGGTGCACCACCATCCTGATCTCGGAGATCACCTCAGCGACTGAAAACGCTCACTGGTCGTCCTTCGGGGTGGAAGAAGCCATCGCCGACGGCATCATTGTGATGGGTGATTCGGAGCGAATGGGGCACCTTCTTCGTTTCCTCCAAGTGGTCAAGATGCGGGGTACGTCGCACAGCCGGGCAAAACACGCCATCGAATTGACACCGCTTGGAGTCATGCTCATTCCGATGCTGAAGTGGGGCGCGTCAGCCGATAAGACGTCCAGATGGGGGCAATAAGCGTGTTCGAACTTGACCAGCGCATCGCCGAGCAACTCACACAGGTGGCCCTGAGCAGTTCGGTTCAGGTTCGCATGAGCGCAGCCAATTCCTTTGCGGTCACGGCCAGCACCATGGTGCCCTTGATGCAGATGTTTGAGATGGGTGGCGTCTACATTTCAGCAAGTCGTGGAGCGGTTGAAATCATCCAAGCCTTCGAATCCATTGGCGTGGACGTTTCCAACATCCATTTCCTTGACCTCGTCTCTTCAGGTGTGCTCGGTGGAACAGATGTGCCGTATCAGAACATCACGTTCATTGACAGCCCCATTATGCTGGAGAGCATCCTACTTCGCACCCTTTACACCCTTCGAACGGTGTCAAACCCGCGAAACTTTGTGTTCCTCGACAGCGTGAATGCGCTTGCCATTTACAACGATGACCGCATGCTCGCCGAGTACCTTCACACCTTCATCAACACCTTCCGCCAGCGAGAGGTGTTGTCGGTGATTCTCAACGTGCCCGACCAAACGCCACCGCTTGTGCTTGCCAACCTCGACACGTACTGCACCGATTTGGTTGACCGAGGCCAGGTGGTTCTGCTCTGAGGTGATGATGAATGGCACGAAAAATGGAGTTTGACCCGGAGGATGAGGAATTCTTTGGAAGCGTTGGTTCTTTCGGTGTTCCAAAGTTCGACAACGAAATGCGAGGCGGCGTTCCGCGCGGTTTCACGATGATCGCCTTTACCGAAACCGGGTCCGGTAGCGAGCTGTTTGCCAAACAATTCACGTCACCCGCTGAAGAGTCCGATAACACCCTTTACATCGCCACCGATGAAGGCCAACAGGAGATTGTACGAATTTTCCAAAAATACGGTTGGCCCCTCGACATCAAGGTTCGCACCATCGGCGAAGAGTACAACGCCAATGTTCTCGAACGTGAGTTGCTGGCCAGTCGATATCGGTTGGAAGGCTTCCAACTTTCCGACATCCAACGGTTGGCGCAAACTCGGTTTGTTGATGACAACAACCAAGATTACTTGACCGAAGTGACCAACGAAATCATGGGCCTCGGGCCCTATTTCAGAGCCGTTCTTGACAACCTCGATTTTTTCCTTCAGCGTGAGGACCCCGCCCGCGTTCTATCGATGGTTCGTATGCTTCAGGCTCACGCCCAAATGGTCCGTGGTCTGCTGATGATTTCGGTCTCCACGGACGGTTTGGAACCCACCATCAAACAAGAATTGTCATCCATTGCCGACATGGTGTTGTCCTTCAAGGTCAGAACCATCGGAACAGATTTTGAAAATTCGATGATCGTTTCCAAATTCCGAAACGCCCCAGAGAACCTGAAAATTCTCGTGTTCCGTGTGACGCCAGAAGAAGGAATCACGCCAGAGACCGTCGAGCGTATCGCTTGAAGGCGGGTCGTGGACACAACGACATGTCCAAAACAGTCGGGGGTTCGCCAACACCATGGGCAAGCGCGCCGCCACCGGTGGTTTCGACCCCTCGGGTATCGATGCCGAGGCTTGGGAGCACCTTGAAGGGCAACTGGAGGCGACCATACCAAATTACGACCGCGTGAACACGTGGATGACGTTCGGTCAGGACAAGCGAT
>JALRLQ010000091.1 GCA_023254365.1 Candidatus Poseidonia sp.
ACCGACGAATAAGGTAGAGTTTAGAGAAACCTGCTGCTTCAAGTTTAAGAAATGCCTCCAGTGAGCGTTCTGGAGAGGACGCCCGGTATCCAATGTCTGTAACCAATTCTAACATTGCCGTGTCAGCCGGATCTTCAGCAAGAACAAGCAGTGCTATTTGGAGAGATTCGTCTATGCGATTGGTACGACGTAAGCGCTTTGCAAGTGAGCGTTTTTTTGTGAGTTCTCCGTCAATTTGACTGAGGTAACTCACCCAAAGATTGGTTGATAAATCAACTTGTCCCAGCGCCTCGCAAATATGACGGGCAAATATCAAATTGGATTCATTGACAATATTGGGTGAGGCAAGAGTACTTAGAAGGGCAATCGCCTCTTCAAACTCTTCGCTTTCAATCAAAAATTGTGCTCGAACGAAAATTGGGAAGGTGACGGTCGCCTCCCAGGATGAGTCCAAAAAAAATCGTCTACAAGCTTCTTCTGGCCAAAACGAGTTGTAGATTTTTGAAAGAAGTTCTTCATCTGAGGGCTCCCAATCAATTCGTGATGTATATCGCATGACAGATTGGAGGTCATCAGCTACGCACGCTGTATGAACAGCACGCCGAAATGCCATCTGGTTGGGGTTAAACATAATTAGACGGTGCATGACTTCAACAGCTTCCTCATGTCTTGAAGTATTCATATAGAGGCGGGAAAGGACATCCAAAGCCCAAACATCATCGGGGTCGGTCTTGAGCATCGAGAGCAAAAATGGCTCCGCTTTTGGGTAATCCTTGGCGTTGTAATGACGGCGTGCTTCTTCCTTATTTGAGGCGACTTGTTTACGAAACAGCCACCTCATGCAATGATGGTTCTGCATCTCGGTTATGGAGGTGTTGCATCAAACCCAAACAATGCATCCATTCTCGCAGCCATCAATCCTCATCGAAGTGGTTGACTTTACACAGCGCATACGGCTCGGGCATCGCTTGAAGGATCGAACAAATGGCTGGTTCGATTGAGGAACGCCAACGACTTGGAAGGAGGTTAAATCCAGAGGGAAACACTTGGCCCCACCACAAAAAACTCCTATGGAAGAGGTGAGTTAGGTCGGGAACTTGGTCCTCGTGGCCCATCGTCTGCAATGCCCAGAGAGCGTGTGTTGTGGTTGGCATAGGACGTTTATTGAGGTAGGTTTGAATTTCGTGAGCATTGATGTCAAAGGGCCTTCCCAACGGACCGTTTTTGTGGAAGCACTTCCAACACCGACCGCAACCCTGAATTCCATCACCTCGCATGCAGGAATTGAGGTGCTCAAGCCAAGAGGATTGCTTGACGATCATCAAGGCCCCAGCCTCTGAAATCGACGCAATCGGAAACAACAGGTCCAAGCCTGCTTCAGCAAAACGTTTGGTCCAGGATATGAAGTAGTTCGTTTCTTGGAAATCCCTGTATTTCCTGCCCTTCCATAGGTAGGTGTTATCGATGGGCATTCCAAAACCGATCGCACCAAGGTCGTAATGGTCAGCGAGCAGCATCAAGTGGACGGCACTGGCGAAATCACTGGAAAAACCAACGGGCTTTTCGTGATGTGTTCGTATCAATTCGTGATTGGACGGAATTTGAATCACTTCCCGCTCGCCAGTTTGGGTGAGGTATGTGATAAGACGCTCGGCATTGCGATGGTCCAACATCGAAGCAAAGGAGCGACGATGATAGCCGAGTAAGGTGTCTTCGGGCATCACCAACGCTGCCGCACTGGAATCGGTGCCGGCCGAAAACGCCAGACTGCAACGTTTTCCAAGCGGCCGCTGTGATGGAAATGGGGCTTTGGTTTGGGGATGCCACGGATAGAGCAGGACCTCGGCCGCCAAGCATAGCAAAGCAGGGTGTGTCTCGTCCAAAACATAGTCAGAAGGCATGTCCCAATACACATAGCCCCATGGATGCCGCAGCCACAACCGCCGGTCTTCCAGTTGCCAGTTCGTCAACAGGTTTTCTGAATTCCACTCAACAGGATGCTCAGGTTCGGGCTCTCCGACCTGTTGGCGATCTTCCTGGAGTTGTTTTGATCGAGCGCGATTCGGGATGTTTCCCGCTTCTATCTCAGGAAATTGAGCAGCAATGTCGAGCACTTCGTTCCATTGCCCGAGGTTGTAATGTGCGCGGAGCAAAATGTCAACCGCAAACGCTCTGTTGGTTGGATGCTTCGTTTCTGCCCAAGCCAACTCGATGGCTTGTGCATAAGCGCCGCGATTGTAACATCGGCGAACTCTTAACCTCCGAAGCGAGGGAGGCAGCACCATGTTCTTGCTGCTGAATGGTCCTCCCTATCATATCTTTCTTTTCTTGGGGTAGCACGGCTACAAAGGCTATGAGGCAGAGGGGAGTCAAGGGTGCATGGCGAGTGTGCTCATCACCGGAGGTGGCGGCTACATTGGCCACGCTTGCGCCCTTGCCTTCGCCACACACGGATGGGACGTGCACGTGCTCGACCACAAGACGGTTGAGCAATCCTCCAAACTCGAAGCGCTGGTTGCGCTGGGATGCAAACATTCGGTTGCCGACATCCGGGACGGTGAGGCGGTTGGCGAAGCGATGCAAGGGTGCGATGCACTGATTCACCTTGCAGCCATCACCTCCGTTCCCGATTCCGTAAAGGACCCGGAAACAACCATGTCGGTTAATGTGGACGGGACGTCAACCGTCCTGGGTGCTGCTGCCAAACACAAGGTGCAACGGGTCATCATTGCCTCAAGCGCAGCTGTGTATGGCTCCAACCCGAGCATGCCTCTTGATGAGCACCAGACGTTGGAATCCCTCTCGCCGTACGCAGAGAGCAAGCGGCTCAACGAGTTGGAACTTGAACGCTATCGAGCCCAAGGCATGAACGGCATTGCCTTGCGCTTTTTCAACGTCTACGGCGGCCACCAACTTGACTTCGCCACCAACCGGTCGGTGATTCCATCGTTCATACGCACGATGGCAGCAGGAGAGGGCCCTCACATGCACGGTGATGGAACGCAAAGCCGAGACTTCGTCCACGTGGACGATTTGACCAACGCCATCGTTCAACTGGCTCACAAAACATCACCCTTTGCGTCCGGTGTAGCCAATGTTTGTTGCCAAAAGGAGCACACGCTCCTTGACGTGGTGGAGGGAATCAATCGGCAATTGGTGAAGCAGAACGTCCTCTCTGCACCAGTCCAGGCAACCCACCGAGAAGGGCGAGAAGGAGACATTCATCGGTCATTCGGCTCGAATCAGCGGCTCAAATCCATTATCGATTGGGAGCCGTCCATCTCCCTTGAAGAAGGGTTAGCGCAGATGATCATCCGATACCTTGAGGAGTTCGAACCATGAACATCGCTTGGGTAACGGTGCGTCGTTGGGGCGACCTTTGCTCCACCACCACCGACGCACTCGCTCGCGGTCTGCTCGAACAGCACCACCAATTGACCGTGTTCAACGCCGATGAGCCTCATGTTCACCAACGCCTTCCGTGGAATCATGTGTCGCTCAACCAATCTCAGCGACGCGGTTTCCAAGCTCGTTCATTGGCCCGAAACGCTGGTTCTTGGTTCAAAGAACAAGGAACGCAACACCGCTTTGATGTGGTGATGGTTGACTGGCCCATTGCGGGTCGATTGGCACCGTTGCTGAAATCCCTGAACCAACCGATGGTTCTGATGGACCGTTCCCCTCCAGCCGATAGCGGCCTCTTCGGGCGGTTGCAGTGGGGCAGTTGGAAAAAAGCATGGCGTTTGGTGGACAAGGGAATCATGACGGGAGGTACCGTGGTTTCTCCGGCCCATGCAGCCTTCGTTTCCAAACGCTGTGCAGTCGAGAAGACTCGTCTCTTCGTCGTTCCGGCCGGCGTTGATTTGGAGCGATTCACACCTCAGCCGACCTCAGATGAAGCGTTGCATTTGGTGTACCATGGTCGGTTGGACAAACACCGAGGCGTGCTTTCGCTTCCGATGCTGGGTCAACTTTTGGTCAACGCAGGGCGAGACATTCGCATGACGCTCATCGGTGAAGGCGACGTACAACAAGCCCTCATGAACATCGCAACTTCGTCTGCTTGGCTGGATGTTCAGCCCACGATGCCGCAGGCCGACCTCGGAATCGAATTGGCACGCCATCATGTTGGGTTGCTCCCTATGCCGGACACCACTGTTTGGGCCTTGGCCAGTCCGCTGAAACGCAGCGAGTACTTGGCGTCCGGACTGCTCGTGTTGGGCATCGACCATGATGGTCACCGATTGGAACACACCGACTCGTCTTGGTTTTCGCTGTATCCACAATCCAGTTTTCATCGCGATGCTGTTGCCTGGTTGAGTGAACTTGATTCGAAAGCCCTCGAGCGCGGGCAAAAGGAGGCGCGTGCGTACGCCGAGGCTTCGTGTTCGTGGACCACCAGCGTCGAGGTGCTCATGGAGGCCCTCAATCAAGCCATGGAGTCGTAGATGGATGCCCATCTTGCACGCACGGCCTCAACACTGTGTTCCTTCACGGCCTGCCCGAGAACGGGAGGCGAGGACAGCAGTTCGCGAAGCGTTTCGACCCAGTCATCCACCGAAGGTCCGGTGGTGAAGGTTCCATCAGGCAGGGAATGAAGGTCATCGTGTGCCAAGACCGGTAGACCACACGCTGCAGCCTCCAGGGCGACGAGAGGTTGGCCTTCGTGAGAGGAGGGCAAGAGCAGTACGCTGGCAGACCGCAAGAGGTCCAATTTCTGCTCCTCGGAAATCCAACCAAGAGGGTTGACGAAAACATGCTCGCTACGGTCACGTCCGGTCATGGTCAACTCAAGGGAAGGAAAATCCTCTTTCAACCGAGAGGCTACCTGAATGGCAAAATCGTGGCCTTTGACGGGGTCGTTACGGCCCATGAGCAGGAGATGGTGCGTCGCTCGAGGCGTGGAAGGGGGAGCGAAACGTGGGTGAACCGGGTTTCCAACCACAACACAGGGACCCGTGCTTGGCGAAAGCCGCTGTTTCCATGGGTCACTGAGCACCACGACGGTGAGCTGATGGTCGGTTGCGAACTGCCGAAACCGCTGTGCTCGTGTTCCTTCTGGAAGACCCAGCCATTGGTCAAAACGCCCTGAGTGCAGGTGAAGCACCACGGGAACGGCGTACTGGCGTACGGCTTGAATCAAACGTTGTTTCCTGCGCCACGACCAATCAGCGGCCGTGTGGACGTGAACCACGTCGGGCTTGGCGGCTTGGTCGCTGCAACGTCGATGAAGTTCCTTGCGCGCACGGCGGTAGGCCCGCCACTTGGCCCACAAACCGCCGGGGGCATGGGAGGGGAGCAGTTCCGCTTCCCACCCCTCGGGAGGGAATTCCGCGAGCGTGTGCATCACGGTCGCCATGCCGCCTGGCGTGTTGCAAGGTCCGACATGAAGCACCTTGCGCATGAGCCCGTCCAAGCGTTGCGGGGTGAAGAAAGCACGCACGAAACATCGTCTCCAGCCGGTCTTGGGTCGGAGAACTCAAGGAGGGATGCAGGCAGGTTGGCGCATGGTCGTCGTACCAGCAGCGGTGGAAGGGGCTGCCTTGGCGACCGCTTTGCTCCCTTTCATCGTCCACCGCTGGGACATGTACCGGTGGGACCGAGACCACCGAGGCGAGCATCGCCCGAAGGGAACGCAGCATCGCGAAGAACTCACGGTGCTGTTGCCGGTCTGGAACGAGGTCAAAATCATCGAAAAGAAACTGGACAACTTGGCCAGCCAGAATGTTTCAGCACGCTTGGTGATCATCGATTCGGCCTCCACGGACGGCACGGTCCAGCGGGCACGGGATTGGCTTCAGGCTCATCCGTCGGCTTTTGAATCGTACGAACTTCTGGAGATGGACCAGCGGAAAGGAAAGACCGCGGCCGTCATCCAAGCCTTGCAACACATCGGCCAGCATCACGAAGGGCTGATTTGCATGACCGACGCTGACGCCATGTTGGAACGAGGCGTTCTTCATCGGTTGATGCAGTGGTTTGCCGACCCCATGATCGGTGCGGTGGGCGCGTTGCCCAGCCGCATCAACGCACGAACAGAAGAAGCCGAACATCGAGCATCGTGGGACGCCATGCGGTTGGCCGAAGCCATGGTTGACAGCACGCCGTTTCTCGAGGGGTCCTGCATGATGTGGCGACCATCGTCCATGGCCATCGATGATTTGG
>JALRLQ010000092.1 GCA_023254365.1 Candidatus Poseidonia sp.
CGGTCGGACCTGGCGAGACTCAAGCGAGCGTTTTGCTCAACAATCAACACCGTGATGCCCTCTTTTCGGAGATTGTCAATCCGTTCGATGATTTGTTGTTGGTACAGAGGTGACAACGCTGCGGTTGGTTCGTCGAGCAAGAGAAAGGATGGGTCAGAAATGAGTGCTCGGGAGATGGCGAGCATTTGCCGCTCACCCCCTGAGAGCGAGGCAGCCAGATCGTGCTCCCGTGAGCGAAGGTCAGGGAACATGTTGAGCGCCCGCTCAATGCGTTGTTTGAGAACAGCTGAGGGCAGGGCGTTGCCGCCCATCTGAAGATTCTCTTCGACCGAGAGCGTGGGAAAGACGTTGTTCACTTGAGGAACGTAAGCAATGCCCTTTCGTACCAGTTGGTCGGTCCGCAACTTCTCAATGCGTTCCCCACGGTAGGTCGCTTCGCCTCCGTAATACGTAGCAATACCAAAGAGGGTTTTGATGAAGGTGGATTTTCCGCAACCGTTCGGTCCAATGATGGTGACGAATTCACCCTCATCAACGTAAAGGTCTATGTCGTACAGGATTTGGACACTTCCGTATCCTCCGCTCAAGCCTTTGACGTCCAAGAGTCGCGTCATTCTTCTTCACCTCCATCATCGCCGGCCGCCCCCAAATAGGCCTCAATGACGGCACGGTTGGAGCGAACTTCATCCGGTGTGCCCACCATCAAGACGTCGCCCTCGTTCATGACCACAATTCGGTCGACACCCTGACGCAGAATGAAATCCATGTTGTGCTCGATGACCAAGATGGAAATGCCGGTGGTGTCAACGAGTTCACGGAGGTTGTTGAAAATCTTCATCGCCAAGGGACCGGCCACACCCGCCACCGGCTCATCGAGCAGCAGCAGTTGAGGGTCGCCCATCATGGAACGGCCGATATCAACGAGTTTGCTTTGGCCACCGGAGAGTTCGCCCGCCATGTTATGAGCCATGTGGGGCACTTCAAGCTGGTCGAGCACGGCAAAGGCCTTGGAAAGCCGTGCCTTTTCAGCAGGCCTTGAACGTCCTCTGAACAATGACAGGAACGGGTTGGGCGAGAATTGCTTTCGAGGAGGCACCAGCAAGTTCTCGATCACGGTCATGTCCTTCCACAGTCGAGTGTGCTGGAACGTCCGGGTCATCCCAAGTTTCTGAATTTGGTCAGGCCGCTTGTCGGAGACGTCCACACCGAAGACCTCAACGGTGCCGCTTGTTTTCTCAAGCAGACCGCTGATGCAGTTGAAGGTGGTCGATTTACCGCATCCGTTGGGCCCGATGAGACCGACAAATTCACCGGGCATGACCTCAAACGAGACGTCTTTCACCGCCACCAAACCACCGAACTCCTTTCGCAAGTTCTTGACCGAAAGCAACGGTGTTTCGCTCACCACGTCTTGCTTGGTTTCGCTCATTGCTCCTCACCTCCCTTCAACGGATGGTCAGGTCGGTAGGGGACCTCGGGAAGCAGACCCTTCGGGTTGAAACGAAGCGAGAAAATGAGCAACAAACCGACCAGGAGGACCTTCACATAGGCCATGCCTGCCCGAATGTCACCGCCGAGGAAGACTTCGTCGATCGAGCGCTGGTCGAAGAAGAACGACGCCAGTGCCAAGACGACGCCAAAGAGCATGAAGGTCTCTTGAACTGGACGCCAGCGCAGCAGCGCAGCGATGGCCATGAACGCAAAACAGGCCCACATGGCACTGACGGTGTCAACCACCAACCATTCAAACCAGCCATCAATACGGTCGGCAGTCTCGTGGAGGGGCAGGTCCGAGCTGCCTTGGGCGGCGACGAGCACGTTGAAGACGAATTCCATGAGAACGATGATGCTCGCACCAATGAGCATGCCTCGGTTGTTCCCAACGCCACCGATGATGAAGGCCGCCCAAACGAGGAACGTGGTCTTGGAGGGTGACATGAAACTGGGTTGGAAGCCGTTCAATTTCCAAGCCCAGAGCGCTCCTGCAAAGGCCGCAATGGCAGCACCCAAAGCGAGGCTGGCGGCTTTGTGGCGGAGAATGTCATGGCCGTGGTGCTGAGCGACCATCTCGTCTTCTCGGATGGAGCGGAGGATGCGACCCCACGGCGATTTCAGCACGGTGTTGAGCAGCCACCATGTGAGGAGGGTCGCAACGACGCCAATGATGGCCAACACCATCAGGTAAGGTGCGGGTTCGCCCAGATTCATCCAATCGCCGACGGTGACGGCCATGCTGTCGATACCGTCCGTGTTGGAACAGACCGTTGCGGAGAGGGGCTCACCTGCATCATCAAGTGGGGGATTGGAGCCGCAGAACCACCATTCTTGCAACGGGAGTTTGTAACGGGAGATGCCAACAGCGCTTCCCCATGAACCTGCACGAAGGAGCGGTTCGCCGCTCAGGAGGACGCGTACGATTTCGCCCAATGAGATGGTGATGATGGCGAAATAATCGCTACGAAGGCGAGCGGTCGGGTAGGCCAAAAACCACCCTGCCAACGCACCAAGAATCATCGAAAACATGACTGCAGGAATAATGGGCCAACCGTAGCCATGCAGATCTTTGGGAGCCGTCAACAAACCAACGGTGATGGCGCCGATGGACGCGAAGAAAATCACACCGAAATTCAATTGCCCGGTGATGCCCGTGTGCAAGTTCAGGGACATGGCCAAAATAGCAAAAATCGAGAGGGTGACCAAGACGTTCGAAACCTGAAGCGTTTTCACGAAACTGGCTTGGTCCGATTCGGCCACCGGCAACCAGTTGATGAAGAGCGCCATGACCAACGCCAGTACGGCAAACAGCACCCACGATCCTCGTTCGCTTTCTCGGCCGTAGAACATGTTGTACCGCTTCAGAACATCCGTTCGCTTGCTCGAAACGGATTCTGCGAAGGATGCCTTGAGCGAGGTTGTTCGCTCGTCAACCGCCTCCGAAATCCATCGAGTCTTCTCATCAAGGGCGATGCTGAGGCGACGCCATCCTTCGGCAATGGATTGAGTAAATCGGTGCCAACCGGAGGCCACTGAGTTCAAGAATCGAGGAATGGATTCGTTTGGCGTTGGCGTTTTGTCTCGCAACGTGTAGGAGGCCTCGCGCCATGCGAGGACATAGAGCACAAGCGGGACCGTTGGCCACACCAGCCATCCAACGTTGGCCAAGAAGGCGATGAGGACCTCTTCGCCGTGCATTAACCAGAGCCAATGCTCCTGTTCGGCCAGCGTCAACGCGGCGGGTGCATGCGCAAGGGAAAGCGATTCGCCTCCAGTAAGGAGGTTGAGTACGCTCTCGTTGGCAATGGAATTCTCGCGCACGAACCCGCTGAATCGATAGACGGCGTACGCAAAGATGGTGCTGAAGAGGTATCGCTGGCCGCGAAGGTTGTTTCGTACACTGAAATGGTGAAGGCCGGAAGGAGCAAGAAACACACCGAGCCATGCTGCTCGTTTCGGATTTGGCTCGAAGTCGTCTTCGGCGCGTTGACGGATACGCTTGATCTTCCATTGGTCGTACGCATCCCCGATGCCTTTGGGCATGATGAGCAAAATGGCGATGATGAGCACATACGGCATCACCTCAGCTAAGTTTGCATAATTGGACCGTCCAAGCGGGGACCCGATACCTATCAGAATCGGGGAGGAGACCGAACGCACGAACCCGATGATGAGCGCCCCCACGATGGCGCCAGGGATGGAACCGATGGTGCCCAGAACAATGACGGCGAAGGCGGGCAGCAACAACGTGAACCCGGTCTCGGGACTGTAACGAATGGTCATCGCAAAGATGGCACCACCGATTCCCGAGATGCCGGCCGAGAGGAAGGCACTCATCATGTGGACGCGCTCAACGTTAATGCCGCACGAAGCGGCGAGTTCAGGGTTGTCGGCCACGGCTCGCATGCGACGACCGAGCCGTGTTTTGGTGAGCAGCAAAAGCAAGAGGCCAACGGATGCAAAAATGACAAACGGCATGGCGGCGCTGTAATAAGCATAGTTGGACGTAAGTTCCGTTACACAATCGCTGCCAACCGAATAGACATCAGCCAACGGTGCCGACCCTTCCGTGGTGATTTTCTCGTAGACAGCAGCACCCGTCTCGGGGTCGGTGCCGACTTGCTCGCACGCACCGTATCGGTATACCTCGCCACTCTCCATGGAGCGGTCGCCGAGGTTGAGTTTGGTGACCGTCGTGGAGGCTTCAAATCGTTGTTCCCTTGCGATACGCCAGTCAATATCGGGTTCGTATAATTTAGTGCCCGCACCAAAGCGGAGATAGACAATGGCTCTCAGCACCAAGGCGACACCGAGCGAAGCGATCATCATGACATCGGGGCTTGACTTGCGGTCACGAAAACCTCTGAAGACCAAACGGTCGATGATGATGCCAGCAATCCCCGTGAGCACAAAGGCCCCGACTAGGGTCCACGCAAGGAGGGACCAAACGAGGACACTGTCGGATGGTGTCGCATGCAATGGATAGAAGAAATCCATCCACATCAACATGACCGCAACGTACATCCCAAGCATGAAGAACTCGCTTTGGGCGAAGTTTCCGTAGCGCTGCACGCTGTAGGTCAAGGTACACCCAACCGCAATGGCCAGGTAGGTCGATGACCACGTCAGGGTGCTGAACCCAATGGACGAGAGGTTGAAGTAAATCGTTGCCCGAGTATCCAAACCGTGCATCAAGAGCTCGATCGTCAAGAGGACGACGAGCAGCAAGAAGAACGGTGAGAACACCATCATGACGGAGCGAGGCCAACCCGGGCGAAGGTCGTCAAAGACCACCTTGACCAGCAAAAATCCCATGGAGATGAGTTGGAGGGATTGGGACAACCACACCATGTCGTTGGGAATGTTTCCCCCCAACACGGCGTCAATGCCGTTGCTGATACCCGACTGATACAGCAAGCCGAGGACAGCGTCGAGGGCAAAGACGGCTGCGATCAGCAACCTTCTTTGCAGACGGGAGAGATCTCCCAGTCGTTCTCGAACGCTTTCCATAGACTCACTCACCTTGCTCACGCTCACTACGCCACAGGTCCCGGTTGAGGGTTCACCCCTCACGGGCGACTGGACGGAGTTCGGTGAACGTCAGTTCAACTTCGTCATCAAGCGTCTTGCACGCCGTCGGTGGCCGTCCAGTACTTGGTACAGGTGTAGGCACCGTCGTCGGCTCCGGTAGCAGAGTAGCCACAGATATCGTAACCATCGCCGCCAACGTCACCGTTTTCCAGGAACGTGTGGAGGCCACTTGCGCCTTCGTACTCGTCGCCGACGAAGCCGATGCAGTCGGAGGGGGTCAGGTCCATGCCTTCGTCAGCCATCATCGTGCAGATGACAGCAGCCTCACCGAGCATCATGATCGAGTCGTAGGAGGTCAGGACGTAGGCCTTGATGCTGCCAACGCCGGAAGCGTCGTAGCGAGCCTCGAAGTCACCGTAGGAGGTGCCAGCACGAGGCGAGGTCACGTAGAGACCGTCAGCGGCCATGTCGTCGGACAACTCTTCAAGCAAACCAACACCTGCAGGTCCGTCACCGGCGAAGAGCATCATGTCAAGGCCCTGCGTGCTGATTTCCTCAAGAATCAAGGCACCGTCGGACACATAAGAAACGATGAAGATAGCATCGCAACCGTTGGTTCCGTTGTTGCTGTTGGCGATTTGTGTGATTTCGTTGACAAAGGAGGTTTGGGTTTCTGAGTAGCCGATCTTCTCACAGAGGTCACCGTCCCATGCATCCTCAATGGCGTCGGCCAAGCCGGAGCCGTAGTCGTTGGTCATGTGCAAGATGGCAGGGTTGGTCACGCCCATCTCAGCCATCATGTCGGCCGCAGCGGGGCCTTGAATGGCGTCGCTGGGCACGATGCGGAAGAAGTCAGGGTAGGCACTTGCGTCACTCAGACCAGGGTTGGTCGAAGCGTAGGAAATCATGGGGATGCCAGCGGCCGAAAGAACGGAGTTGGCGGCCATGGAAGCACCGGAACATGCGGCACCGCCGGAGGCCCAAACGCCCGAGTCCACGAGGGTCTGAGCAGCCGAGGAGGCGACCGTACCGTCGCAGCCGGAGTCCACTTCGACGAGTTCGAAGGAGTAGCCCCAGAAGCCGCCCATAGCGTTGAGGTCGGCGATGCCTTGCTCGGCGCCGTAGGTGAAGCCA
>JALRLQ010000093.1 GCA_023254365.1 Candidatus Poseidonia sp.
GGTTCCCGTGTCAACGGAACCATCCCTCCTGTGTCGCCAGACGGACCGACCCTCACCATTCGTAAGTTCAAGGAAGACCCGCTCACGATGATTGACCTGGTTAACTTCGGCACGGTTAATTCTCGACTTGCAGCCATGATGTGGGTGTGGATTGAGGGCCTCGACAGCCGACCGGCCAACTTTGTTATCGCTGGCGGTACCGGTTCGGGTAAAACCACCACGCTGAACTGTTTGGGCATGTACATCCCGTGGTCTCGACGTCTCCTGACGGTCGAGGACACCGCTGAATTGCAGGTGTATCACGACCACTGGTTGCGCATGGAGACTCGCCGAGAGCGACCTGACGGAACGCCGGAAGTCGACATGAACGACTGTTTGAAATCCAGTTTGCGTATGCGACCTGACCGCATCATCGTTGGTGAAGTCCGTGGACCGGAGTGTGCAACCTTACTCACGGCCATGAACACCGGTCACGACGGTTCGTTCGGTTCCCTGCACGCCAACACGGCCCAAGAAACGGTGACGCGTATGATCAACCCGCCCATGAACGTCCCACCCATCATGTTGAGCGGCTTGGATTTGATCATCATCCAAGCTCGCCTCCACGTCAACGGGAAAACGGCTCGTAAGATCACCGAGGTGGCTGAAATCGCTGGTATGGAAGGCGACAAACCTCGTTTGAACGCTATTTGGAAGTACAACGCCGCCACGGACCAAATCGAAGAAACCGGTATCCCCTCCAAACTCCGAGAAACCATTTGCAACGCCGCAGGTGTGACTCCGGATGTGTTCGAGCGCCACGTCTCTCAACGCCAAGCCATCATCGAAGATTTGTGCTCGCGAGGTATCTCCGACATCCAAACCGTGACCTCGGTGATTCAGAACTTCTATGCTCAACAGCACTGAAGACTTTCCAGACTCGTTTGTTCAACCTTTCAAGCGGTTGAGAAGGTCATCGATGCGATCGATTTTCCCCCGAACACGTTGAATGTTTTCCGACGCGTCAACAACCGACTCTGCGACCATCGTTTCTTCTTCCTCTTCCGCCGTTGGCTCGGGTTTGAAACTGGACGCCAGGGCCTTGAGTTCGGTGACAATGGCATCCACTTCGGTCTCTGTGACGAGAACACCAGGTGCGATACGTGGAATCTCACTGGGCGAAAGGAAGCCAAGTTCAGCCCCGAGGATTCCAGCACAAGCCAGGATTCGTGGACGGAGGTTGCTGGTGTTGACTTCGTAGCCTTTTGATTCCAGGAAGCGAATCACCAACGCCTGCTCAGCTTCCTCAAAGCCCTCTTCTGCGGATTCAAGCACGGTCTGCACGAGTTCCTCAAACGCTGCGATATTCCGCTCCAAACGAGCGATGGTCATTCGCTCCCGCTCGAGCATGTGAACCGAGCCGCGATGCAGGATGCGCATCATGCGTTGGCGCCGTTGGACGACCGGGTCGTGAAGGGCTTGGGATTCAGCGATTTCGATGTGCAGGTCAAACAAGGCGTGCAGCCGACCGGAAACACTCGGGACGCGAAGGTCGAGTCCCATGGCCCGTCCTTCTTCTTCGAAGGCCATGCGTGCTTTGATCGGGTCCCCTTTGTGGAGGGCAAGAATGTTCTCCAGTTGGTCACGAAGCCCGCTTCGGACTTCCTCAAAGAGTCGGAGGGCTTCTCGCTCTGCCCACGATTGAGGCATGGCGGTCGCAGCGGACGATTCGTTCTGGATTTGATAGTCCAGTTCCATGATGATGTTGGCCACCGCTTGATGAACGGGCGGATGGTCGGTGGCAAATCCTTGATGGCGCAAGGAGGCGATGAAGGCGTTCATGTCGTCTTGGTTGGTGGTCGAACTGACCATCAAAAAATCACGTGCAAAAGCCCTGACTTCGGCCATTCGCTCATTCAGTTCCATTAACGCCGTCTCGACTTCGAGGCTGTGAACCTCCATGTCGACATGTTGAATCATCGGGGGTGGCGAGGCTGGTGCAGGTTCGGGCTCAAACGAAGCAGCCACTTCTGTCGCAGCGACTTGCACGGGGACGTCTTCTTCAAACATCCAATCCTCGTCCTGTTGTTCAACAACTCCGGTGAAGGTCGAACCTACGCTCTCTTCGATGGATGGTTCTGCGACGACAGGTGCTGGAACGGATGGCACCGTGATTTTGTCCTTGGGTCTGCGAAGGCTCTTCTTGACCTTGCCCCATGCATTTTCTTGGGAAGCCAACACGCCTGCAACCCGTGCAAGGAGGCTTTGCTTGTTTCCAGAGAGCGGGAGTTCGAGGTCTTTGCACAGGCCGTGTAGATCGTCACGAGTCATGGCGTCAAGGGTCTCGACAGTCAGCGTTTTTGGATCGTGGTTGAGATGTAAAAAGAGACGTTGGCGACGGGCTTTGATGGAACCGGATTTTTTGATACCGAACAAGCCCAACAATTCACCGAGGTCGTTGTTTGAGATGGCTTTGATGCCTGACGGTGAGAGGTCCCACTCGTTGAGGACAAGGTCTCGAATCAATCGGGTTCGTAACGACTCAACGGGGCCTGTTTTGGACAGATTGTGAGCGCCAGCAATCTCCTTCAAGTCCTCAAAGCGGGCTTGATAGAGTTCGGCTAACAATGCAGACCGGTCCATGTTCGCCCCACCTTGGGGCGTTTTGCCACATTCAAAGGTTATAGGTCTTCGCAGTCCAATGAGGACTTGCAGGGCGGTTCTTGCCCCTCTCGTGATTCGCCGTTTAATCCTCGTCGTTGAGGTCCATCAGCCTCGGACTGGGGTCGTTAAATCCTGGAGGCATGCCGTGAATGGTCCGCTTGCTCCCTTCGTGGTCGGTGGTCATGACGGTGAGCAATTCCATGAATTCTCGCAGGAGGTTGACCATGCCTATGTGGCTGTTTTCTGGTAAAACGATGCGCTCGGCTGAGGCTGTGACCGTTCCTCGCGGGTTCAACGTTTCAATCAACATTTCAACACGCGGCCCGCTTTTGTAGACGCCTTTCTTCTTGTTCGGGTCGACCAAGGAGAGCATCAAGGTCTCATCACCCTCTTCTTGGGCTTTTTTCAGGAAGGTCGTCATCTTGCGTTGTTCGACAAAAATTCCCGTGATGGGGTGAAGCGACGGGTCAAGGCTCTCAAGCATGGCTGTTTCGAGGCGATAAGCAAGTTCCGCCGTTGAATCGACCATTTCTTTCAGCGTGGCCCTTGGAAAGCCTTCTCGTCCAACGAGCAAGGTAAAACCGTGGAGCGGAGGTGGGACGAAGCGTTCGCGTTCGTTTTCGGATTGGTCTCGCTGCAGGCCGAGGGTGTGCCTCCTGCTTTTCATGCGATGTCCAGCGTGAACGGCTCTCGGCACGATGAAGCCATCGATGTGGCCCTCCATCATCTGTTGCTCAAACCACGGCCACCGTTCGTCCTCAGGAAGGCTTTCGAACGCATCGATGGCACCGATGTGGGCGAGGGTTTCCCTCATCGTCATCAAGGTCAGATCGTTCCTCATTCTCATCATTTGTCGCCGGACGAGTTCGTGGTCGCACATCACGATGGCTCCTTGTTTGAGGTATTCCGGCTTGTCTTCGGCAACCAGCACCCAGGTCGGTTCTTTGCGGGGCAAAACACCAGCGATGATCAACCCCTCAACGTCGTGCTGTTCCCAATCAAAGGCACTCATGGCGACCAAATCGCCGTGTCCATCGCGAAGTGCCTCAAGGGCGGTTTCCATGTGGGGGAGTTGTTTGAGTCGGAGGTCTCGCCGCTGCCCTTGTGTCTCAACGGTTCGCTCGATGTGAAGGCGGACACCGTCGTCCCGTGTGGACGTTGTGAGAATGACGAGACGCTCGCCGAATTCCATCCATTCACCTCGGTGAGGGTCGTCCCCCACGGGTTAAGGGCGTGGACGACCGGTTAAGAAGCCCACCGTTGTGGGAGGGGTGTGCAGAGCGATGTCGAGGGGCTGAATCTGGCGCTCCAATCCATGCGCGACGAGGTCAACGAGGCCTTGGCGCAGTTGATTGAAGACGAGGTGGCGCTGGGAGCAGGCGAAGTGGCCCTCGAGGCCGGGCGCGTTCTGAATGCCGGTGGTAAACGCCTTCGTCCAATCCTCTTTCTTCTCGCCTATCGATTGGCTGGCGGCACCCAACAAGACGACGTCATGCCCTTGGCCTTGGCGTTTGAATTGATTCACACGGCCACCTTGGTTCACGACGACATCAACGACGAGGCGCAACACCGACGAGGCATTCCAACCATCCATGCCCAAGCAGGTCAGGCCAAAGCCGTGATTGCCGGGGACTGGCTCTTCGTACAGGGCTTTGGGCTCGGAGGACGTTACAGCGAACAAATCGTCACCGTCATCGCTCGTTGTTGTGCCAACATTGCCGTCTCTGAATTCCACCAGCTCGACCACGTGCTGAATCTGGCGACTTCACCAGAGGATTACCTTTCCATCGTTCGTGGAAAAACCGCCGGACCGTTTGCCGCTGGTTGCTACAGCGCAGGTTTGGTCGCTGGGCTTCCAGACGACCAGGCCCGCACCCTCGAAACCTTCGGCATGGAGTTGGGGATTGCGTTCCAACTCGTGGACGATTTACTCGACCTGAGGGGTGATGAGCGTATGGGTAAACCGAGAGGCGCCGATGTGTACGAAGGAAAGATGACGCTGCCCTTGATTCACGCTCTTACCTTGTCACACGGCCGTCACCGCGAGCGCTTGTCGGAATTGATCGAAGCGTTCTGCGACGATGACTTTGATGAGTTGATGGCCCTCCTTGACCGGTCAAACAGCATGGAGTATGCCGAAATTCTCGTGAGAACCCATCTTGAACGCGCACAAGCAGCGCTCGAGACCTTCCCTGAAAGCGAAGCGAAACGGATGATGCTTCACATCACCGATTTTGTCAAAGAACGACACACATGAGGGTTGCAGGTGGCAAGCAAACCGATTGAACATCGCACCGTCATCATCGTCGGGGCCGGTCCTGCCGGCAGTGCTGCAGCACAGCGTCTTGCTGAATCTGGCGTGGACGTGCTGGTGCTTGAACGGCGCAACATCGTGGGCAACCCTGCACAATGCGGCGAATGCATTCCCAACTGGGGGGAGGTGGTTGGCACGTTCCGAAACCTCGAGAACCACACGTGGTTGAAGACCTACTTTGATTTCCCAGAACGGTTGATACTGCATCGTCTTGACAACATGCGCGTCTTCTTGCCATCGGGAAAATCGTTCGACTTTGAACTGGATGCTTTTGCAGGTCATCGTTTGCAATTCGATGGATACCTCGCTGACAAAGCGGTTCGGGCAGGGGCCGAAATCCGCACCTCCACGCCGCTGAAGCGACTTCAACAACAACGCAAGGCCAACCGAGAATTGTTGGTGACCAGCGACGGAAGGTACACCTGCGACTACCTCATCGATGCCTCCGGTAGTTTGGCTCACATCGGACGGTTACGCCACGGCCAAGACCCCGCTTATCGCCCCGACGACCAGGTGCCGACCGTCTACGCTCAAGTCAAAGGAGAGGTCCCGGAGACCTTCGACGTCTTTCTCGGGTCGGTGGCCCCTTCGGGATACGCATGGATCATCCCCAAAGGCAAAGGATTTGCCAATGTTGGATTGGGTGTCCGTGCTGGCAAATTGAAAGGCTCCCTCAAAGGCCATCTCGAGCAATTTTGCAAGGACTTGAATCTCGAGATCCTATCGATTGGCGGTGGTTGGATTCCGATGGGAGGTCCCGTCAAAACCATGGTTGATGGGACCACGCTGGCCGTGGGCGATGCGGCAGGTTTGGTCATGCCCAGCAACGGCGGCGGCATCAGTCAAGCCATCATCTCGGGGTGCTTTGCAGCCGAATCGATTCTTCAACACATGGAGGACGGAACGCCGCTTTCCTCGTATGAGGCAAGGGTTCGTGCCTCCATGGGTCCGGCGTTGCGAAATTCCCTGCGTAGCAAAAACATGGGGTATGCGTTCATGCGAGGCGATGTCATGACCGAACTCATCCTGCGT
>JALRLQ010000094.1 GCA_023254365.1 Candidatus Poseidonia sp.
GCAGATCAATGGGATGTGCGCCAGAAGTTCTGGAGGGTTGACGTCTTCGGCAAGGATAACGAATTGCGCAGTTCCGCGTTCTGCGGACTTGGTTACTTCGTTGCTTCCTTTCTTAATTCGCCCGCCTTGGTTTGCTCGGATGAGCTCGTAAATACTGTCGGCGAGGTCGCTTGGGGTTTCAAATCGTACGTGTACACTCATTGGAATCTCTCCTTCCTCGTGATAGGGGCAGGCAACCGCAGAACCACGCGAATATAAACGCAACGGAAGCCAAACTGGAGTACTTCGTCGGTGTCATTCCAGAGGATGCGGTGCAGTGCAACGATTTCCCTCAATCGAGACCCATTAGCGAAAGGAGTTCATGGACGCCCCGGGCCAACGCCGGACCCCCCGAAATGTTGTCTCGAGCATTGGGCAGCGAACCCGTTGCATGAACACCATCGACGTACCGCAACAAGCGGGCGATGGCCCCGCCGGTGAACAAACCGTGGCAGCAGGCGGCATGAACCTGAACGGCTCCCTGGCTGCGAAGGGCTTCTGCTGCGCGACAAATGGTTCCACCAGTTGCAATCATGTCGTCGACGATGGTCACGCACTTCCCTGCAACATCCAAATCCTTGGCCTTGTGGACGATGGTGTGGGCGTCAATTCGGGTTTTTTCGAGATACGAAAACTCGCATCCAATTTGGGTCGCCACGCTGGAGGCTCGGTCGATGGCGCCTTTGTCGGGTGACAGAATAAAGTCCGGGTCAATGGTCTCTTTGAGGTGTTGAGCGAGTTCGGGCATCGCTGAGGTGAAGGCAACGGGTACGCTCAGGTTTTCGAGGACGGCTGGAGCGTGCAAATCCAGCACCACGATGCCGTCGCAACGTGTGGCGAGCATTTCGGCGATGGCCTTTGCTGAAATCGATTCACCGGGCTTGAAGCGCTTGTCTTGGCGGGAGTAGCCAAAATAAGGAATCGCCAAAATGACGCCTTTTCCTGCATCAGGGAGGGTCTGAGGGCCAATTTCTCGTAAATTTTCCAATTGTCCTTTTCGGACGTCTTGAATGGCGTCCAACATCAGCAAGGTTTCAACGATCCCCGAATCGGGAAACGTGTTGGACACGAGGACAACGGGTTCGGACCGAATCGCTTCAATGGTCTCGGTTGGAATCCGTATGTATCCTTCCGTGTCCGGGAAGCGTCGCGTCTCAAGGGGATGGTGGGCCCAGCCCAAGGTGGTGGCGAGTTGTTGAGCCATCGGCCCAGCGTTGCTCCCGGATACGACGACCATGCGTTCCCCTTGATGTTGGCCAATGGCTGACCCTTCATCTTCTTTGCGAGAACGCTGGACGCTCAAAATGGTGCGCGAGGCAGGACTTGAACCTGCGACCTCCCGGTTATCAGCCGGGTGCTCTAACCGACTAAGCCACCCGCGCAAGGGTAACCCGGCCGACAAAACCCCCCGTCATAAGCATGACGGCATCGATGACACCTGGCCGCTGAGAACGCGCTCACTCTTCTTCCATGCTGTTGACCGTGATGTACGAAGGCAACTGCAAGACTTTCTCGAAGGTTCGCGACAGCACCACTTCGTCCAATCGCTCACGCGTTCGGGCGAGGGCAGAAATCGGCACTCGAATCTGCTCTTCAACGCCAAACTGCGTCTGAATTCGCATGCGGGTGGTCACGATGACGCCCTTGTACGTTCGCTTCACTCGGAACAAACCGGTGATGACGCCGATCTCTTCGCCTTGGTTGTCCAAAACGGCTCGGTCCAGCATTTCGTCCGGTGCGTACAATTTTTCATCAATGCGCACGGTGTTTCGCCAGCGGCGTTGCAGCTCTCGCATCGACTTTGACAGTTTCACTGTCCCATCGCCACGAATGCTGTGCACCAGTTCTTTTGGAAGCGGTGCAAGTTCCGCTGGTTTTCGCATGTACTCATCAGCGACGCCAGGCACAACTTGGATCCGCATGGATTTCACGCGGGCCTCGTTGGGGTGGTGGCGTTCGCCGACAATGGTTCCTACCAATGTATCGTTGACATAGACATCCCGTTGGAGCAACTCCTGGATGTCGAAATCTGTGTTTTTCATTTCCCATCTCTCCTTGCCGATTTTCTTCGGCTTGCCCGATGGTCTCCCTCGGCACCTAATATAATCTTCGCAGGAAAAAATATCATTTCCAATTACATTTGACGCATAATTGAATGTTCAAGCAATTGAAATATAGAAAAAAATTGATTTTTCTTTGTCGCATAACGCGTTTAATTTCAATAGGAAATCAACGACATTTTCGTGGGTAAAGATTTGCATTTCCAATTGAACACAGCACGTTCTGTCGATCGTTCCCTCCAGGCCGTGATGATTCAACCGTTGCAGAGCGATTTTCTCAATTTCCAATTGGAAATACTGCTTTTTAGGTCAAAAATTTGGAATATGGAGCCACCATCCTTGTCAAAGGAGGCTTGAAGAAGCGAAGCGGCCAGGCACAACCATGACCCTCGATGTGGCGATGCTGGGAGACATCGACGGCTTGCATGAGGCTCTCTTGCACCGCGGCATCCTCGCAGGCTACCGATTTTACATCCCAACCACCGTCATCAACGAGGTGATGGAACGGCTGGCAGGAGAATTGAGGTCGTTCCCCAACGCCGTGCAAGCCTTGGAAAACGCGCCCGCCTCATGTGTATGGTTGGGGACGGCTGCGACCTCTGAGGATCGTTTTCCAACAGAAGGCACCAACGTCAGAATTCTCTCCGCGCCAGAACCATCCAATAGCGCCTTCAACGGCACCGTCCTTGTCGTTCACGACATGCTTCCTGCCGCAAGCAACAGTGAGGATGGCGCGATGTTTGACCAATGGAATCGAGCATGCCATGCCAACGAAACACCCCCACTCCCCGAACAACGACGGTACTGGTGCAGCATCGCAGATGTGGCAACGGCTCTGATTCGGTGTCTGCCCCACCTGAAGGGAACAAACACCTACCATGTCGCAGGACGAAGAGGATGGACCTTGGCAGATACCTTTGCAGAATTTTCTAGGCTCGCCCAACGAACTCACGCAGGTGCCTCTGGAGCATTTCGTCAAGAACATCTTCTGGCTGACGGCGGCCCTGTTGTGCACGCGACCTCCGTTACTAAAGGAGAGGGCCAAGAAGGAATTCGCCCCGATCTTGCGCCATTCCATCGCTTCTTGGAACAAACCACGGGCGAGGGATGGCGACCCTCCATGCCGCTTCGACAAACACTGATGTTGGTGCTCGCAGCGATGGATGAGGCTCATGCGTGAGGCTCGCTGAACAGGTCGGCTCCCAAAAGAGGAAGCAGCAAGCTGGCATCGCCTTCGACGCAAACATGGGGGGCTTCTGGTCGCATTTTCCCCCAGGAGATCGCCTCTCGAAGGCGTGCACCGGACAAACTCCCATCGTGCTCAGGCGCCGTGGTGATGTACACCGCACTGTCAAGGCCGCCTCGGTACTGATTCCACCAGATCACGTGGTGCTTGGAAATGCCCCCTCCAACCATGAGAGCGTTTGAGGTACCAACGTCCCAAGTCATATCGCTCATCACCTGCTCGTCTGCCAGCGTATCGAGGTGGAAGTCACGATGCTTTTGCCTGAACATGAACAGTTGTGCGCCAATGGAACCGTCGGTGATGCCTGGTATGCACACCGGAATGCGATGCTTGGCCGCCCAATAGATCAGCGTGTTGGGCGTTCCAATTCGCTCACCCAACTCCCACACGAGGTGAATGGAGCCAAAACCAAGCCATGCGTCGGCACCGGTCTTTCCCGTTTCCTTCAGGCGGTCGACGTAAATGTCCTCCAAAACCGGCATGAGAACGGCTTCCAAAATCTCACCGTAGGACGCGTTTGGAACGATGACGTTGCCCAACCGCATGAGGGAATGCTCCCCCAGTTCCACATCGTCAAGGTCAAACGAGCCGTGGTAGTAGTCTTTGTACGCCCTTGCGATATCGTGGTCGAGCGTCCCACAGGTTGTGGAAACGACGTTGAACATGCGGCGTTTGAGGGCTTCAACAAAGAAGCCACGTGTGCCTGTTGCACACAAACATGCGGGGAAGGAAAGCCAATTGGTCACCTGCGTGGGATCGGCATCAACGCGTTGAATGTCGGCGTTCATATCGGCCAGAATCGTCCTCGCTTCGGCGAATTTTGTGGCGGTGAATCCACCGGCTGAAGCCATTTGTTCAATCAACGCACGCGGCGTGCTGGCTTTGGAAAAGTCGTAGTCCACCACCGGTGCATCGAAGGCTTCTGGGTCAACGGCCATGAAACGACCTTGCGCCTTTGCTTCAAGAAGATGTGCCTGCACATCCCTCAGTCTTCCCATCGCTCAAGTTCGTGGAGACGGTCTCGCAACCGCGCCGCTTGTTCGAAATCCAAGTCCTTGGCTGCTTGTTGCATGGCTTCGCGCAATTCCTCCATCAAGGCTGCACGTTCTTCGGGAGACAGGTGATGATGGAGGTCATCGGGTTCGTCATATGTCAATTGATTATTTGAATTATCAATTGGAATATCATTGTTTGATGACGCCCAAGCCCCTGCACCGAGATTGAGGCGCTGCGCCCAATCCCCGTCCCTTCGTCCACCTTTTTTGGCGATCAGTCGCTTGGTTCCGTCACCCGCCGTCGTGGTGCCGCTGATCAGCGACTCTTCGGTATCGCCCATCACTGGCAGGGCTTTGACAATCGTCTTGGGAACGATACCGAGGGCTTCGTTGTTGGCGTGCTGGCGTTGTCGCCGTTCGAGTGTTTGTTGAATGGCGGCCTCCATCGCCGGGGAGAAGCCATCTGCATACAGCAGCACTTTCCCGTTCTCGTTTCGAGCCGCACGACCGATGGTCTGCAGCAAACTGCGTTCGTTTCTCAAGAAGCCTTGGCGGTCGGCATCAAAAATCGCCACCAAACTGACTTCGGGAATGTCAAGACCCTCCCTGAGGAGATTGATGCCGACAATGACATCGATGTGGCCGAGACGAAGGGCATTGATGATCTCCGTTCGCTCAATGGTGTCAATTTCCGAATGGAGGTGATGCGCTTTGACCCCCATACGATTGAGATAAGCGGCCACTTCTTCGGCGAATTTGATGGTCATCACCGTCACCAAACACCGCTCTTGACGTTCAACACGGAGGTTGATTTCAGTCAGCAAATCGTTGACTTGCCCGGCCGTTGGACGCACTTCGAGCTCAGGGTCCAACAGGCCCGTTGGGCGCAATTCCATTTTGGCAATGCCTTGGATGCGCTGAAGCATGTGATACATGGATTCCGCCTCTGGATGTTTCTTGGCCAAATCGGGCGCACCCGCACCTCCCCCTGAGGGGGCGTGGAGCAAGCCGTTGGGAACGGTCTGGTTGGTGACCTCGCACAAGTGGCGAAGTTCACGCTCGCCGGGCGTGGCCGACACGTAGACCATTTGCGGAACCAAGGACTGGAATTCAGGCAACTTGAGCGGGCGATTGTCCGCAGCCGTTGGGAGTCGGAAACCGTGTTCGATGAGACTGTCTTTGCGTGATTTATCGCCGTGGTACATGCCGCCGACCTGGGGCAGACTGACGTGAGATTCGTCCATGATGACCAAGAATTTCTTGGGGTCGCCATGGAATTGATTGGCGCATGCCGAGAAGAAATCGAGCAGACAGTAGGGTCGCTGCCCGGGCACGCGACCGTCAAAGTGGAGCGAGTAATTCTCGATGGATTGGCAGTGGCCAATTTCGCGAAGCATCTCCAAATCGTACTCTGTTTTTTGCTCCAGCCGGTAGCGCTCGAGTTCTTTTCCTTGGTTGGCAAACCACTTTGACCGGTCGTTCAATTCCGTTTCGATGGAAGCCAAGGCAGCTTCGAAGCGCTCGGGGCTGGTCATGAAGAACTCCTTGGGGTGAATCCAGGCTTCCTCGAGATGATCGAGGGGTTCCCACGACACGGGGTCGCAAATCTGAATGCTCTTGATG
>JALRLQ010000095.1 GCA_023254365.1 Candidatus Poseidonia sp.
CTTGCAGCGTTGTGCGGTCAATAAGCGAAAGTTGGTTTTGGAAGCGCTCCCTTCGCAAATCCGCTCAAGTTTCGGATGAGGAAGTGGGCTGAACGCTCTGATGATAATGGTTCGATCCCCGAATATGTCAGCGGTGACAGAAAATGGAGAACTCAACGAACCGTTGGAATGAGAACCGGAGAAAAACCGACCAAACACAACCAAACCAGGAGATGAAAAAATGCAAAACAAGATGATCCCCCTTACCGTAGCCAACACCCTCGACCAAACCACCAAGCAACGCATCGAGGCGAAGCCAAATCAAACCCTCAAGCAGGCCGTTCAAGCCCAGAATCTCGCCCCACAAGGCGCCTTTGACGTCTACGACCAGCTTGGCAAGGTCATCTCGAACGCCAACGTGGCGAACCATCGCGACGCGACCGTCTATGTCGGCGTGGCCAAGGTGGCTGGGGGGGGCTTCAAAGCCTCCTCTCTAACCAAACTGAAGCAATCGGAATACCCCTCCATGCGTCATGTAAATCAACATTCGACCCGGTCGTCAGTCGGTGCGTTCGTGGTGAATCTTCCAGGCGTTTATTCTTACGACAACCGGACCCAAGTAATCTACACGCTGCTTGTTGACGCACGGGATTTCCCAAACCTTCCCACCGCTTACGTTCTCACCCCCGTTTGCGCCGACATTGCCCATCCAAACATCTTCATGGAAAACTCGTTCTCTGTCGCCCCTGGACGGTCAATGTGCGCCGTTTGTGTCGGGAAACAGTTCGCTGAGAAGGAATGGCCTGACAACTGGCAGAACGCGAAAGTTGGCGAGGACATCAAGATGGGTGTTTTCCTCGATCAGGTGCGCATGGTCCTGAACAATCCAAACCCTTCCGACCCTGCACGAGAGGTGTGAATCGGTGACGATGCGGCATTTGCGACAATTGGGCCTCGTCGATCAGCCAAGGTTGGCAGGTTTGAACATCCTTGTGTCGGGAGGAGCCGACGAGGTCGCTGACACGTTGGTGCTCTTGGACCAACTTGGGGCTGCCCAAGGAGGCGGTTCAATCGGTGTTCATGTCGTTTTGGAAGACAAACCAACGGCGATGTTTTGGAAACTCGCCTACCCAGCCTACGGCCGAGTTCACGAATTGGTGAACGCTCGGCCAGAGCTCTATCGGGAAATTTCTGCCGAGGACACCTCGAACGGGTGGGATGTCCATCTCTCGTTTTCGGGCGTTGCCCTGCCGGCCTCCATCACCGTTTTTGGCGCGGTTCAAGGACCGCGGGCGGCCGTTGCTACGACCCAACTTCCCTCGTTGACGAGGGTTGAAGCCGTCGACTTCCATCCGCTCACCCCGAGTTTGCGAGTGGTTTGCGCGTCTGCGATGATTGAGCGGATGCTGGATGAGTTGGAACTGCGAAATGCCGTCCCCATCAGCGATGCCTGGGTCACGATCACTTGCCGAATCGAGACGACTGACGAGGAGGAGGCGCGTGCGAAGGTGGCGAGCACCTGCGGCATGCCGATTTCAATGCAACCTACGGCCGATGGATTGGCAACCTTGGCGCGTGTTCGCCTCCCCCATCCCCTCCCCATCAACCCCTTTGAACACCTTGTCGTACAAAGCCGTGCGACAGAAAATCTCCCCGAGTTCAACGATGTCGGACTGCTCCCATGGGATGCCCCGATTCATGCATTGGATGCCGCGTTTGAGGTTCAACCCACCGCCATGGTCATGCTCGGCATGGGTGGATTGGGGAGCTGGAGTGCGCCCCTTTTGTTGGAAAAGTTGCCCAGTGGTTCCTTTCATGTCGTCGATGGGGACTCCTCCATCGAGTTGCACAACCTCAACCGACAAGTGCTTTACAACAGCGCGCACATCGGATTGGCCAAGGCCGAAGTCGCCGGAAGGCGATTGCAGAGCCTCAACGAGGGGGTGTCGATCCATGTTCATCCAGAACATCTCTTGCCCATGCACGTCGAGGAGAGCCTCGATGACGACTTGGAAGATGAGGTGGTCATCGCCTCGTTTGATTTGGACGAGGGAGCTCCAGCGAGCAAGTTGCCGGACGCCATCCGCTCCAGCACCTTGTTTTTCGGATGTTTGGACAACATGCGGGCAAGGACGCTTCTCAACGAGGCAGCGCTTCATCGGACCGCGACGATGATCAACGGTGGAAGTGAATCGATTCACGGCATCGTGGAACGACTTTCCAATGAAGAGGGGTGCATGGTTTGTCGGTATGGGCGTGACGCTGCCCGGGAAGAAGAAATCATCTCCTGCACCGAAGAGGGTGCCAGGCCGGTGGCCTCCATCGCTACGACGACTGCATGGGCGGGCGCTATGATGGCAGCGTTTGGGCTGATTGAAACCTCCCCGTTGCGTGGTGTTGTCCTTCCTCGCCTTCAATGGCATCAAGGTTCGGTCAAACGAAACGAGGTTTCTTCGAAACCCCCCTGGATGAATGAACCCTGCCTACGTCATATTTGACAGAAACCTGACGAATGAAAGAGCCGACGAGATGAGAACCATGATTGAACTAACATGTCAAGCCAACGCCCAAATTGGAGAGAACAAAATTGCTCTCTCTCTCGAAGATTGCATTCAGAACGGGATTGGGGCCGGCTCGCCCGTTTGGATCATCGGTGAGAAAAAGACCGTTGGCGAAGTCGTTGTCAACGATGAAGTGGAACCTGGACGCGTCTTGATGGGTGCTACGATGCGGTTGAACGCTAATTTGAGCGAAGGTGAGCGCGTTCGCCTCGAGCATCTTGACGCTCGCGGCTTGCTCCGCGTTCGTTTCCAACCTCTCGTCGCAGGGCTGGATGAGCAAACGATCAGTACGGCCGTTCGATCCCTGAGGGAGGTCTACGTCTGCAAGGATGCCCGATTTGTCGTGAACGTCAACGGGGAGCCGGTGGAGCTTTGTGCGACGAGGGTGAAACCGGAACACGGATGGTTGACCGATGAAACCTTGATTGAGACCCGAACCAAGCCAGTTCGTCGGCAAGGCGCTAACATTCCCACCGTTTCGTTTGCTGATATCGGAGGTCTGGACAAAACGATCGAGGAAGTGAAAGAGATTGCGATTGTCCCTCTCATTCACCCCGAAGTCTATCAAAAGGCTGGACAAGACCCTCCAAAGGGCATTCTTCTCTATGGCCCTCCAGGTGTCGGGAAAACCTTGCTTGCCAAGGCCCTCGCCCGGGAGGCCCAATGCAACTTCATCAACATCAACGGCCCTGAATTGTTCATGGGAACGTACGGAGATTCCGAACGTAAACTCCGTGACATCTTCGCGCAAGCGAAAAAAGAAGCACCCACCGTCGTTTTTATCGACGAAATCGATGCTATCGCTGGGTCGCGAAAGGACAACAAGGGCGAACTTGAAAAGCGAATTTTGACGCAACTGTTGACGGAACTGGACGGCTTTGAAGAGCGCGGGCAGGTCTTGGTGGTAGGGTCCACCAACATCATGGAATCGATCGATGAAGCTCTGCTTCGTGCGGGCCGATTTGACCGGCGCATCCATGTCCCATACCCCGACATCGAGGGCCGAGAACACATTCTCTCCATTCACACGGCTTCCATGCCTCTCGAGCCAGGGTTCGACCTCAATCAATGGGCCAAGCAAACCAACGGCTACACCGGAGCCGATCTTGCAAATCTTTGTCGCATCGCTGCTAAGGAAGCGATGAGCCGAGTCTTTGGTGTTGAACGGTTGATGGAGCCGAATCCACTCTCGGTTGAGGAACTCAGCGAATTGGAAATCTCGGACGATGACTTTGAGGAGGCTTTGACCCGTTCAATCCCCTTCCAGGTTGAGCGCCAACGGCCCACGAACATGGGTTTCCACAACATGGACGATGTCATCGGCCATGAAGAAGCGAAAGCCGAGCTCAAGGAGCACTTGGTTGCCCCGATTCTGCACAAAGAAATGTACGCATCCATGGGACTCAACTGCAACGGTGGTGTGATTCTGCACGGTCCGCCTGGCACCGGAAAAACGATGCTCGGAAAAGCCGTTGCCAGCCTTTCTGGTGTCCAATTCATGGCGGTTTCCGGGCCGGAGTTGCTTTCGAAATGGGTTGGAGAATCTGAGCGCGCCGTGCGGGAACTGTTCCAACGTGCACAGGAAGCCGCCCCCGTGGTCCTGTTCTTTGATGAGTTTGATGCATTGGGTCGTCAGCGTGACGGCGGTGATGCATCCGCCCACTCCAACTCGATGGTGGCCCAACTTCTCACCTTGATGGACGGTCTTGGTTCCAACGAGGACATCTACCTCATGGCTTCCACCAACCAGATCGAACTCGTTGACCGTGCTTTCCTGCGCCCCGGACGGTTTGACCGAACCGTTTACGTCGGACCCCTCGGAAAAGAACACTATGCCGCTTTCTTCACCAATGAAATCAAAGATTGTCATTCGCACGTTTCTGACGCGGACTGGACGGCCTTCACCAAGCGGTTGGTGGACGAAGCGACGGGTGCAGATTTGCACGGCTTGATGAACGCAGCCAAGCGGCACTCGGTTTCCCGAGCCATCGCGCTCGGGGAAAAGGCGGCCGCCTTGGAGCCTCGGGATTTGGTCGCCGCCCTTGACAGCACCCCCCACCTCTTTTCGGGCTTTGCTGGTGGAGTTGAAGACCCGGTGGCCTGGGACGATGACGATGATGAAAACGACGATGACGATGATTGGGTGGTTCCTTGAGCGATCGATTTTCTCGCCAACGCGGGCTTGTTCGTCAGCATGTGCTTGAAAGCATCGAAGTTTTCATGGAAAGTTCCGAATTTCCGGCAACGTTTGTTGAGGCAATGAACCTCCTCGGAGAACAACTTGGCGCCCAATGCATTACCGACGACTCCCGACCAACCTCCAGCGAGGGCTTTCAACTCAAATGGAATCAAGGGCGGACCGAATTGGAAGGCTCGAGGTGCATTTCTGTTGGATACGGGTCTCTTGGCGTCTTCCTTGACGGGTCGGACATCGGGGATTCTGTCAACGATGTTTATGAGCCAGCGGTCGCCACCATTGCAGCGTGTCTGGTATGGAGCGAAATCCTCCGACGTAGCCGCGCCTACCAGCCCGTGGAGATTCCAAAAGTCTCCGTCTCGGTGAACGTGCGCGTAAACGAAAACGCACTGCGAAACTACGTTCCCAACTTGAACTTCACCCTGAACGGACATAAGGTGCATCAAAACACTCGGGAGAGCGACGACGGAACCGGTCACAAGCGGGTGTTGTTGCGCTTGGATGACAACGAACCGTTGGTCCGTGAGTTGAAGGAGAAGTTGAGTGTTCAACTTTCAAACGAGTTCATCGAACCTCGTTGTCCGGCCTTTTCTTTTTCCCTCCCGCCACCGAACCGCATGCTTTCGGGCCATTTGAGCATCGTAGGTGCCGGTGGTTTGGGGACCTGGTGCCTTCATACCTTGGTTGAGGGTCTGAAGCAGGTCGAAGAATCCGACTTGAGGTTTGTTGTTTTTGACAAAGATTTGGAGATTGAAGAACACAACCTCAACCGCCAAGTGATCTATGGGCCCAGCGATGTGGGTTTGTCGAAGATCGTCGCTACCCGACGGTGGCTCAAAACGGGGCTTCCTAATGCCCGTATCGAAACGGTGTACGAATTAACCGACGCCATGGCTCAACCAGCAGAAGAGGCCTCCGAGGACGGCATCAATCTTGATGAATTGTTTCCTCCGGCAACCGATTTCATCCAGCATGGAGATGAACCTC
>JALRLQ010000096.1 GCA_023254365.1 Candidatus Poseidonia sp.
CTTCCACACCAGCGGTCGTTGAAGGTCTTTTGTTTGGTCAGGATTGGGTGAAGATGGTGGCCACATCGTTTTCGTTTAACAAAACGAATTCACCCTCACGAAGTTGCCAGTCCTCCAACACAAGACCACCGATTTGACGTCGGTGCAACGCCACCACCTCGTGTCCCAAGGCAGCAAACATGCGGCGCACCTGCCGTTTTTTCCCCTCGTGCAGCCGCAAAACGGTTTGGCCATCTTCGTTAACAACGGGCTGTTCGATGGGGGCGGTACGATAGTGTTCCACTGTTCCATTGACCTCCAACTCGATTTCAACGCCCTGTGCAAGAATCCGGCACTCCTCTTCACTCACCGGCCGTGCAGTGTTCACGCCGTACACCTTTGAGACATGGGCTTCAGGCGAAGCGATGCGGTGGGCGAGATCGCCATCGGTGGTGAGCAAGAGCAGACCCGTGGTGTCCTCGTCAAGACGGCCAACGGTGATGAGGCGGTCTGCGTCCACCGGGGAAAGGTGCTCCTCAAACAACGAAAAGACCGAGGTTTTGCCAAGCTCGCTTTCGTGGGCATTCAACCGGGAACAAATCACGCCCCGTGGCTTGTTGAGCAAAAACGTCCTGTGGTCGGTCGGGAGTTGAAGCGGTTGACCGTTGTAGCACACCGCCTTGGTGTTCGGATTGAACTGGAAGGCGATGTCCTTGACCACTCGGTCACCGACCGTGATCTCGCCTGCCCAAACTGCATCTTTCGCGTCGCGCTTCGAGGCAAAAACGCCGGTCTTGGAAAGGAACTGATGCAGACGTAGTTTCACGATGCTCGTTGATGCAAAACGGGGCCGACACATAGCGATAGCGGTCGTAATAACGAAACTATCAATGATATAGGCCCCTTTCTGAACCGCCATCCATGGGCACAGAGCAATCGAGTGCGTGGACATCGGCCTTCAACGACGGAGCGTTTGTTCGGAAATCAAGTGAATTTCGAGATTTCATCAGCCTCGACGGCTTCTTTCCTGCGGCGAGCAACCGCTACCACCTCTACATCTCTCATGCTTGCCCGTGGGCGCACCGCACCCTCCTCGCAAGACACCTGCTCGGCCTGAACGAGCACGTGAGCGTTGATGTGGTGGACTGGCGAATGAACAGAGACGGTTCGTGGTCCTTCAACCCGGACGAGCCCGGTGCAACGGTGGACTCGGTCAACGGTGAACAGCATTTGGAAGCGATTTACAACCGTGCCTTCGAGGGGTGGGTCCACAGCGAAAAAATTGGCACCGTCCCCGTCCTGTGGGACAAAGAGCGGGGGACGATTGTGAACAACGAAAGCCGAGAGATCATTCGCATGTTCGACACGCTTGCTCGGGCAGGTTTTGGAAACGGCAGCACCCTATGTCCTCCGGCGTTGAAGGACGCCATCGATGCGATGATCGACGCCAATTACGAATCGGTGAACAACGGTGTGTACAAGTCAGGATTCGCCCGTACCCAAGACGCTTACGAGCGTGCCGTCACCGCGTTGTTCACTCGTTTGGATGAACTCGAAACGCACATGACCGGCCGAACATGGTTGGTGGGTGACGGCGAAGGAACGCTCACCGAGGCCGACCTTTGCCTGTTCACGACGTTGGTACGGTTTGACCTGGTCTACGTGGTTCACTTCAAGTGCAACCTTCGCCGAATCATCGACTATCCTCACCTTCATGCGTTTGTCAATCGAATGCTGGAACTGCCCGGCGTTCGAGAAACCTGCAACTGGCACCACATCAAGTGGCACTACTTCTGGTCCCACGAAAATCTGAACCCGTACAGGATTGTTCCCCTTGGCCCTGCCGAAGGCCCACACGCAGCGTGACATCAACCGACGACCGACGCATCGGTGGCGGACAGGTCATCGCTCGCCTGGCTCAACCGTTGGCGCTTGTTTGCTTGCACGACCTCGTACATTGCCAACACAGGGGCTAGCCGTTCTGCACGGGACTGGGTGCGAACCTGCTCCACGCTGCGCTGAGTTTCAGCGTGCATCAGCGCCAGTTCTCGTTCGAGTTCGGCCTGCTCAATCGCTTCCTCTCGAGCAGAACAGGTCTCGGTTTCCGGTTCCTTCTTTCTCAACCAATTCCACAGAGCGCGCACGCCCTGAAACGCCGAAATGTAACCGGATGTCGTCATTTGCATGGCCAATTCCCTGAGAGAAGTTGTTCCGGGACCTCTTTGTATCTATTGTCCGCAGAACCACCACTCTTATAGCACGCCGACGAGCGAAAAATCCCATGGCAACCCATCGTCGTGCGCTGATTTTCACCGCGTTCTTGCTTCAACTGTTGATGGTGGGGGCCACAGCGTCCCCGCTCTCGGAAGGCATGAACCCGCTTGGAGATGCTGAAAAAATGAACCACGACCTCCTTGTGGCGCTCGGCGGAGCAGAGGACACGGATGTCCTCCCCGTCATTTACCAACTGCACTCCGAAGTCACGGCAACCGACAAGGCGGTCATGAAGGACCTCGGATTCCAACTGCTTGGCGACGCACCCCTGGTTGACGGAGGGCTGGTCGAAGGGACCGCACAAGCGGTTCGCTATCTTTCGACATGGGACCGAGTGGAATACCTCGAACTCGACAAGGAATTGGATTTCTTCTACCTCCCTCCCGAGTGGGGTGGCGACCCAACGGAGCCGGGCATCATGATGCACGAGACGACCCACGTGGTGCGAGCCACCGATGCGTGGACCCGAGCCATCATTCAACCCAACGGCGAGGTGTTGCGAGATACCGACCTCTCGTTTTCCGAATGGGACGGTGACGGTACGGCGATCGTCGACCTCGACACCGGCGTTGATGCAGGTCATCCCGACTACGACTACCTTGAACCGTGGAGCGGTGAAAAGACGCTCTATTCAGCGAAGTTTGGTCCAAGCGGCTGGGTTGAGACCAGGAACTCTGACACATCCTCTGGTCACGGCACGCACGTTGGCGGTACCATCGCCGGTAACGGTGACGCGTCGGCCGGTCGTCGAGCAGGGGTCGCCAAGGGCGGCCAACTGGTGGCCCTCGGGACGGGCGACGGTGCTTCCATCTTTGCCGCTGAGCAAGGGCTTGAATGGACGTTCGCACACTCGGTCCCCGGTCAGAACCCCTACCACATTCGTGTCGTTTCCAACTCGTGGGGCACCGACGGTGACTACGACCCGGACGGCGTCATCGCACAACTCACCGACCGCCTGACCTATGAAAACGGCGTGGCGGTCATTTTCGCAGCCTCCAACTCAGGCGGCTCCGGTGCCGAATGCTCGGGTGGATTGCGAACCAACGTGTACGCTAACACCCCTGCTGCCATCTCCGTTGCGGCCCTGACCCACGACGGTACGGCGGTCACTTCGTTTTCGTCTCGAGGGTGCATGAACCAACAACACACGTGGCCCGATGTGGGCGCACCCGGAAGGAACATTTGGGCGACAGCCCCACGCGGTACGGCCATTGATGCTTCCACTCGCGCCCAAGGCGACCTGTACTACATGTCCATTTCAGGCACGTCCATGGCCACCCCTCACGTCGGTGGCATGGCGGGCATTCTGCTGGACGTGGCGCCCTCGCTGGGCGTGGCTGATTACCACCGGGACGACCATGATTTCGGAAGCAGCTTGGTGGGCGGTGACGGAACGGCGGCCTACGGACAATTCGAGGACTGGAACACGGCCAACTTTAGCAGAGTACACGAAATTGAACTCATTTTGGAACTCACGGCTCGCTACGAAGGCATGGCCAACTCCTGCGAGGACGGCAATGACGAGGATTCGTGCAACGACATCCCTACCGAATGTTATCGAAGCGCAACGGGCAAGTGCCATGACTGGCGCATCGGTCACGGATTGACGGACGTGGATGCAGCGGTCGCCCTCGCCCGTACGCTCCAATTGATGCGAGATCAGGACAACGACGGCATCGTTGACCACCCCCAGTACACCGTTTGGGACGCCTACGACATCTACGAATCCATGATGACGACCACCAGTATTCCCGTCAACTCCGACCGTGTGCGCCACGCATGGAAGGGTGATTGGAACCACTTTAACAACGGCCAAACCGGCGCAGTCTACTACACCGAAGATTCCCACTACGTGTGGATACCCAACGGAACAACACTCCTGCAAGCCACGCTTGCTGCAACGGAAGCTGACCTTGACACAGGGCAGGTTGGCACCCTCCAACTCTCCATTGACCTTGGCGATGATGGAAGCAACGATGGTGGACAGGGTGTTCGTTTGGGGGACACGTGGTATTACGAACTCGACGTGGATGAGGCATCCTGGGGCAAGTGGGCCCATTTCGATACAACGGGACAGGCCGTGACGTTGTGGGGATTGTTGGACGACCCAGAATTCTTCGAATCTCGAATCCCCTATACGGTGGACGTGATGTTGACCCTTGACCTCTCCACACCGGTCGACATCATGTTTGAGCAACGACCGGACTTCTATTCCGACCTTGACCCAGCCCCACCTTCGGACGATTACGACGACTCGATGGACGGCATGCTGACCTTCACACGTCCGGCCTACGACCAGCAAACGGTGGTCTCGTTGATTCAACCAAAATCCGCCGGCGGAGATGAGGGTAGTGACGGATTCTTTGCTTCGCTTGGTGACCTTCTGGACGACCATCCGTTCGCCGTTCTGTTCTTCATGCTGCTCGTTCTTCTTGGTGCAGGCGGTGCAGGGTATGCGCTCCGTGAGCGAAAGGAATACGACGTGCACCTCGTCCTCGACGCCGAGATTACACAGGACGATGACGCATCATCCTGATGGATCTCTGTTCTTGAACAGGATTCTTGCTGCCCCTCGCCATGCTCCTTCGACGGCACGTACCCATTGACTCCAGGATGTGAGTGATTGGTCCATTCGTTCGCCGTGCGTTGCTCCATCGTAAAATTGCAGTGTGTCGTTCACCCGAAAATCGGTTGACGCACTGGCGAGATGGATACGGTTGTTTTGACAAAGTTTTGCGGCAATTTGTTGCGCATAGCACAGCGGTAGGGCCATGAAGAGGATGTTTCCTTGCTGATGAGCAATCCGCTGGGCGATGTCGGTGACGGAGCGATAATCCTCGTCCTCATGGCCGTTGGAAAGACCGGGGATGGATTCTATTTCTTCGTCCTCCCAAGGCTCAAGCCCTTCAACCACCTCGAAACCGTGCTCAAGGCATCCATGGCCGAGGTGAACCCAAGCGGCTGGATTAACGGTGGTGGCCTTCCCGTCGATGGCTTCGTCGATGGTCGCTGCAAAGCGAACCTTGAGGCGAGGAAAAGGCGATACCAATTCACCGGCCGTCATGGAGACCCACTGGTGGACGTGAGAAATGGTCTCAATGCAGGCAAGCATGCCGTGGGCGTGGGGGGTGGCCAGCAAATCGTCCAATGTCGCCCAAGAGGGTTCGCCCTGGCTATTGGTGGGCACGCCCGTGATGAGCAACTCAGCGCCGTAGGTTTGGGAACCAAACGAAATCATGTGTTCGGGGGTCAATTGATCAGGGGCAAACAGGGTCATGTTCACCTTGTGTTGCGACCCTCTATGAAGACTGATGAGAGACAGTGGACGCTGGGGAGTCGTCCGAGCCTGCAACTGCCGCTCAATACTGGAGGTAATCGCTTCGCTTCTCGAAGTCCAGCGGCCCGATTTGGCGATGATTTTGATTGAACAAGAACTCAGTTCTCAAACTTGAACCAAT
>JALRLQ010000097.1 GCA_023254365.1 Candidatus Poseidonia sp.
GAAAGAAAGGCACTGACGCCAACGACCAAGTGCATCAACGAGAGCCATTCTGGGAAGTCACCCACTTTGGCGAACACGATGTAAGACCCGCCAACCATCACATTCAGGACCCATAATCCAGTGGTGATTTCAGCCGAGCGAAGCAGCGCAAGACTGCCATGATGGCCTTCGGTGGAGGTGCGCAAATGGCTCAGGCCCAAAATGAGGATGAGGCCGACCACCAACGCGCCAAAGCGGTGTATCATTTGAATGAAAATCCCTGGACCATCCAGCGATGGTAGGAACGAGCCTTGGCATTGTGGCCACCCGGTTGGAAAGCCAACGGAGCAACTCTGGTTGTACTGCCCTCCGGCAGAAGACGACACCCATGCGCCGAGCACCAACAACAAACCAACGGCCCCTGTCATTCCGTGTATGCGTTTCTTGTGCTGATTGAGAAAGGTCGAGGGGGCCTTCATGAAGGCCCACGAAGCCCCTTCTGTCAGCCGCATGGACATGTATTGCCACCCCAAGCCTGCGGTGAACAGGCAGGCGAGCGAGAGATGCATGGCCACCGTCCAATCGGCATTGTCGAAGACGACGGTGACCATACCCGCAGCCGCTTGAAGGAGGAGAAGGCCGGCTGAAAACATGGCTGCTCTTGAAACTGGAACGCCGTACGTCGCTTGCAGGCGCCGAGCCATGATGACGTTGACCAAGATGGGGATGGCGATGAGACCCACCAGCAAGCGATGGAACCACTCAACAAAAATTTGGAACGTGGTGTAGCGATGATCTGGACCTCGTGAATCCTCCTGATCTGGGTTTTCAGCCCAATACGCTTCCTGAGCTTCTTCGGAGACAACAAAGTGCCATGTGCCAAAGCACGTCGGCCACTCCGGGCACGACTCTCCGGCATCGTTGATGCGGATGGAGCCCCCGACAAAGGCGATGAGCAGGGCCATGCCAACGAGGAGCAGCGGCAAAGTGGAGGGGCGCCGCCACCATGAAGGCTCCATGGCGTGAGGTGAGAGCAGACCCCTTTTGAACAAATGCCTCACCCCCTGTGCATGGCTTCCGTCCCGGTTCGGCTGTTGGTCTTGGTCGGGTTGCTTCTCGTCTCAACCACCGGAACCGGTCTACAAACCGAGGGTGAGCAAACAACGGAACCCGTTGCGGGTCACCTCCTCGATGTGCGCATCATCAGCGAAGCGTGCATGAGCAACGCGTCGTGCACACCCGTCAAACCGGACCACCTCATCGAATACTTCAGCGCCGATTGGTGCGACCCGTGCGAGGACGTTGCTGACCACCTCGCAACCCTTGATGACTCAACGCATGTCCTTCTGCAGCACCACGCTTCCCCCGCTGACGAAACCTTCCTTTCTGACTCAAAACTTCGGTTTGACCAAGCGTATCGGTTGGTGTTCATCCCGTCACTGGTGGTCGACGGAACACATTTGCTCACGGGAGCACGCCAGGCCCTTGACGTCGCTTCGGTGCTCGAAAATGTCACCACCGAATGGGCCGGCCTCGAGTCGTTGCAGGTCAACAACGGGACCATGTCGTGGAACTCGTCGTTGCAGGGGACCCTCAACGTGTGGCATGCGCAGCCCACACCTCATACCTCGGCCGACCGAGTCCACGGTGCACTGGCACAAAACGCAGAGAACTTGAACACCTCACGCGGCTGGTTCAACCTTTCCAGCGATGGGCCAAGCGGTTCGTTTTGGGTGGTCATGCTGGAGACGGAGGGGCCACGTTCCTTGACCGTCGCCTCGTTGGCACCAACCGGCTCCATGGAGGTCGGCGACGGTGATGAAGCGAACCTAGATGGCGAGGCGGGAAGCGACATGGACGACCGAACCCTATCCCTTTTCGTGACTGTTTTTCTGCTGTTGATGCTCCTCCCTGCACTTGCCATGCACCGTTCCCTGATGACGCAACAATCCACAGCAGAGCATGAAACGAAGACGGCGGAAGAGTGAGGTAGGTTCAAAAAGACTCGCCATGTCGGCCGTTTGCGAATGCTTCGCAAGTGATTACTCATGGTCAAACCAGCACGTCAACACACCCGCTTTGAACGCGCCCGAATCATTGGTGCTCGAGCCCTCCAAATCGGTATGGGGGCTCCCTTGTACGCCACCGAAGAAGTCCTTCGTGAACAATTCAAAGAGGAACTCGTGTCCCTCTACGGGTTGGAAGAGGCTTCCATTCGCTTCGTTCTTGACCCGCTGAAGATCGCTCTCTACGAGTACGAGAACCACTTGATTCCCATTGACATCGACCCTCACGAAGATTGAGCGTCGGAGTTGAAGCCGTAGAAATCGGCGTTCTCTACGGGCGGCAACGCCTCTTGTTTGACCAACAAGGTACGAACGGCCCACAAGTCAACAAACACGCGATACTTCGTGGTGGCGTCGAGGTAATCCACGCCACTGGAGCCCCCGGTCCCCATTCGCTTTCCAATCATGCGCTCCACCATACGAGCGTGATGTGTTCGGAACAACAACATGGACTGTTCCAATTCCACGAAACTGTCGACCAAGCGACGGGGCCATGAGAGCAGGGGCAGGTCCCTGTAGGATTCTATAAACAGCAAACCTGCTCTGCCACGATGAGGGTTTCCTTCGGGCAACAAGAACGTCTTCGCAGCATCAATTCCAGCCTGGATACGGGGCCGAATGGTGGCTTCGGTGCCGTGGCCGATGGCCACCATGTGGTCAATGACCTGTTCACCGTGATCGGTCATGGATTGAAGATGATGCTCAATGTAACGCTGAACCACCTCAACGTCTCCATCTGCGTCAGGAGAGGACCCGTGAATCGGGGTTCTTGCGAGCCATGCTGCCAGCGCATCGTTGAGTGAGGGGGTGCCGTGGGTGGCTTCGAAATCTGCCATCGCCTGAGGAGAAACCTTGCCTTCATCATGCAGGGTTTGCATGTGCTTCAGTGGGTCCATGCCACCAACGCGTTGTTCTTGTTGAAGGCCGAGCAACACCTCGAGCTCCCTCATCTGCCAAGACTCAAAGCCGGACGAAGTGCCTAAACGGTCACGGAAGGCAAGGAAATCTTGTGGGGACAATGTTTCCATAACCTTCCACTGATCGGCGAGAAGCCGGAAAATTTCGCTCACACGCTCCAGATGGTGAACGATGGCCGGTATACTCGATTCAGCGACATGGGGCTTGAGCAAGAGGGTTCTTGCCTCTTTGAGTTCCCGCAAAATCAACTTGAACCACAATTCAAACGTCTGATGAACGATGATGAAATGCAACTCGTCGTTTGACGGTGCTGGAGCGTATCCCTCAGGCCCGTCCTGAAGGGCGAGGAGTTCTTCGAGGCGTAAATAGCCTCCATAGGTCATTCGGACCGACGGTGAATCGTCTGCCATGGCCAAACGAAGGGGTGAAGCCACATGAATGCTTCAGTGCTCACACCCATCACCGAATCAAGACGACGGCTTCAGCCAACACCCCTACGTCATGTGCGTGGAAGGACGTTCTACAGTCTCTCCTGACATAATACTCATAGAGCGATTACGAAACCCCTCCATATGGGCGTACCCTTCTCGACTGTGCAAGGCTGGCTGGCGGGCTACGACAAAGAGGCCATCACCATCGGGGTTGTGGCCTCGCACTCCTCCCTCCAAATCCTCCACGGTGCTCGTCAAGAAGGGTTCCGGACGCTTGGTATTGCGGTCGGTGAAAATCGACGTCGTTTCTACAAGGCGTTTCCCGGTGCAGACCCGGACGAGTGGTTGATGCTGGAAGATTACCGAGAGATGCTCGACTATGCAGCGTGGTTTCGAGAAAAGAACGTCATCATCGTCCCCCACGGTTCCCTCGTTGAATACCTCGGCGCCAACAACTTCCGAAACCTCGAGGTACCGACCTTCGGCAACCGAAACATTCTGCACTGGGAGAGCAGCCGGGCCTTGCAACGAGAATGGTTGGAAGAAGGCGGTTGCACCATGCCCATGGTGATTGAAGACCCCCACAACATTGCAGGACCGGTGATCGTCAAGTATGCTGGGGCAAAAGGTGGCCGAGGCTACTTCGTGGCACGTGACTACCGTGATTTCCGTCGCAACGTCGATATCGAAGAGGAATTCACCATCCAAGAATACGTCCTTGGTTGCCGGTATTACCTCCACTTCTTCTTTGACCCCACCGCCGAGGACGGCTTCCAAGTCCAAGGGCGTGGCAAGTACGCTGGCAAGAACCTGGGGCGACTGGAGTTGCTGTCCATGGACCGGCGTGACGAAAGCAATGTCGATGAATTCTACAAATTGGGTTCGCTCCGTGACCTTCGTGAAATGTCGCTTGAGCCATCGTTCGTGGTGACAGGGAACCAGCCCGTCGTCATCCGTGAGTCCCTCCTGCCAAAGGCCTTCGAAATGGCTGAAGGAACCGTGGCAGCCTCCTACAATCTGGAAGAGGACTCACGTGGAATGTTGGGGCCCTTCTGTTTGGAGACCATCGTGACCGACCAACTTGAATTCAAGGTGTTTGAAATCAGCGCACGAATCGTTGCTGGTTCGAACCCCTTCATCGGTGGTTCACCGTATTCGGACATCAACGAGCGATTCATGTCTACGGGACGCCGGATTGCACGGTCGATTCGAAACGCCATCGACAACGAACGATTGGACGACATCATTTCGTGACATCATTCGTCGCCAGCGAGTGCATCGAGGTCCGGTGCACCCGGGAGGGCATCATCTTCTTCGGGGCCGTCCTCTTCCACTGCAGGTGAATCGGTAGGCGTCATGCCTCCTTGAGCCCGTGCGAGTTCCTCTTCAAGTTCGCGCTTTCGAGCAGCACGCTCTTCTGGAGATGGGAGCGTGAATTCGGCCACCAGCATAATGGGGTCACCGGTCGAGAGTTCACCGTTGTACTCGTATGGTTCACCGCCTTGGTTGACGATGACCTGGAACTTGGTGGGATCTTTGCTCTTGCGCTTGTCGTGCTTTTTGTAATGGTGGACGTAAACCTGGTACTTGCCCGCAGGCGCCTTGCCTTCCTCCCAGAACACGTTCTCGACAGGTTTCCGGGTCTCGGCACGGACGTTGGCGTCCACGTCGAGCTCACCGCCACAACCCGATTTCTTGTTCCCTCCGTGGATGCGCTCCCCGGATGGACAGACCACGTGCAGGTCCAAATCGTTGTAGTTGTTCCACATCAACGAAATTTGAACGTCAGAAGATTGGGCGCCCTCGCGCTCGAGTCGAGCCTGAAGTTCAGCCATGGCTCGCTGTGCGGCTTGCCTTGATTCGAGCATCTCTTGCTCTCTGGCCGCTTCGATTTCTGCAAGGCGCTCTGATTCTGCAGCTTCGAGGTCGGCTTGGCGTTGCTGTTCAATTTCCGCCATCGTTTCTTGGGCTTCAGGAACATCAATACCTGCAGCACGGAGTTCTGCCTCAAGTTCGGCGCGACGAGCGGCTCGCTCTTCGGGAGAAGCAAGGTCAAACTCTGCCACGAGCAAAATGGGGTCGCCCATCGAGAGTTCACCGTTGTACTCCAACAAGTCGCCGCCTTGGTTGACGATGACCTGGAACTTGGTGGGGTCTTTGCTTCGTCGCTTGTTGTGCTTCTTGTAGTAGTGAATGTAGACCTGATATTTACCGGCTGGCGCCTTGCCTTCCTCCCAGAACACGTTCTCGACAGGTTTTCGGGTCTCGGCACGGACGTTGGCGTCCACGTCGAG
>JALRLQ010000098.1 GCA_023254365.1 Candidatus Poseidonia sp.
GTCCTCGAGTTGAATATCGCCTGATGCGTAGTCGGCGGCAATCGACTGAATGGCGGTGATCATCTCCTCTCGGCTGCCGTAGGCAAGGCAGACCGTGAAGACAAAAGCGTCGTATTCGGCGGTCTTGGATTCAGCGTAGTCGATGGCGTCGTTGACGCGCGGGGGCAAGAGTTCCCGCCGGCCGATGATGTTGACGCGGACCTTGGGGTCGTGAATCCGTTCGTCGTCGGCGATGTCCTTGAGCCCCTCCACATAGAGGTCAAACAACACGTCGAGTTCGCCTTGCGGGCGGTTGAGGTTTTCGGTGGACAGCGCATAGACGGTGAACCAGGGGATGTTGAGTTCGAGCACCCAGTCGAGCACCCGTTCCAGTTTCTCTTTCCCGATGCGGTGACCAAGGCCGGTGGCCAAGTTGCTGCGCCAAGCAAATCGACGGTTGCCGTCCATGATGATGGCGAGGTGGTTGACCTGCAGCGGGTGCTCTTGGACCTCTCGCAAGAGTTTGGCCTCGACCGCTTGGCCGAGCACATCCCCCATGCGTTCCGAGATGCCCATGCGACCCCTCCGACCTCGGGTGAGCGCATACGGTGTTTGATTGCTCCCCCTTCCTCAACACGGTCTGCAAGCGCACAACCGGCGAAGCCGTCATGTTTGAAGGGACGCTGACCGTGGCAACTTCATGGGAGGCACGGACGACACGGCATCCAGCCCTCCTCGTTGGTACCCGCACGCTTTGGTTGACCAACCGTGCGACCCCACGACCTTTGCAGACGGGTTGCCCAGCCCTTGGGGGCGCGTTCACGGTTGGAACCACACGGTGGCGTTGGACCCTGCGTGGTGGTCATCGATGCCCGAGGGCGGTTGGGGCGCTTGGCCTGAGGCAGTGACCTCTGTGACCGTGATCGAGGAAACCCGTCACGGCCTCGTCGTCCAACTGGACGATGCTTGGACGGCCCATCTCTACCCGTTCCCGACCGGCAAAGAAGTCTCGACGTTAGCGCTCTATTCGCCGTGGGCCGAAGCCCTTGCCTCCGCACCCGTGTTGCTCCCCGTGGCGGGGCTTGCCAGTGAGCGAGGTGACCATCTGGCCGTGTTTCCTCGGCACGTGTGTGATTCGGTTGAACCTCATCCCTCCCACACCTCAGGGCTGGCGCAGGCCGTGGGGAAGGTGCACGCCAGTTTGGTTCAACACCAGACACCCAACACGGAACGGCGTTGGAACGAACGCCTCAAATCGATGGAAGACGGCTTGAAATCCACCACGCTCTGGCGAGCGCCTCACACCAAGCATGTTGTCGGCCTCCCTCCGCTTCACTTGACGCTGGAGGGCGTGGTGTCTTCCTCGGACGGTCTCGCTTTTGTCCCTCAACCTCGTGCGCTCGTTGACCATCTGCTGGCACCTTCCGAGCGTTTGCCGGGTGTGGCTACGATGGCCCGCTTTGAACAACGGTTGTCGCTGGCCGATGCGTTTTCCTCCGTCGAGGAACGCCAAGCCTTCTATGCGGCCTGGGGTGCTCAATTGCCTGCGGGCTGGACCTCGCCTGCGTCGGTTTCAACCGTGAACGGTGGGGTGTGGATTTGGCGTTACGAAGCCATCCTGTTGATGCTGGCCGAGGCTCGAGCGTTTGGGTTGGAAGAGCAAACCAACCGGTGCGACCGTTGGCTGCTTGACGTGTCCCGAATCCAAGCCCGATTGGGCGAATTGCGTACCGTTCACGCCGTTCGCAAGGGCGGCGTGTACGCCGCTATCGCAGCGGCGCTGATCGGTTCAGGACCGGCGCAGGTACCGGTCATCGCCGGCGCTGTTGCCTGCTCGTTGGTTGCCCATGCCGTGCATCGCCGACGCGTGCCGCCACCGTTCTGAATCAGCGCTGTTGGCGAACGCGGCCATCGTAGAAATCGATGCCCAATTCCTCAGCGATGTTCTTGATTTCAATGATGAACTTGGCGCGTTCTTCGCGCTCTTCAACGCTGCCCGCAACGTCCCAGTACAGGTTGACGTCAACATCCAGCGAGGTTGCTGAAATCATCGAGACCTGGCAAAACGAAGCGTCCTCCTTGAGCGTCTTGGGGTTGGCTTCAATCGCCTTGAGCACACGCTCGCAGAACGTGTTCACGGCCTCGCCGTCGGCGTTGATGTCGAGATGAAGTTGGGTTTGCCATCGGCGCCATCGCCGCTTGCCCCAGTTCTCAACAGGCGTGTTGACGAGGCTGGCGTTTGGCATCGTGATGATGGTGTCCGCCGAGGTCCGAATCAAGGTGGTTCGCAGGTTGATTTCAATCACTTCGCCTTCTGCCGAACCCACGCTGATCCAATCGCCCACCTTGAAGGGGCGGTCGAGCAGCACCGTGATGGCGCCGAAGAAGTTGGAAATGGAATCCTTGGCCGCCAGCGCCAAGGCCAACCCGGAGATGCCAAGCCCGGCGATGAGCGACGTGAGATCGAAGCCCATCGAGTCGGCGACAAAGACGGCGCCAACGAAGATGATGAAGAAGCGAAGCGTGCTTTGGAGCGCCGAGACAAGGGTCTTCTCGGTGCCGTCCATTTGGTCGTCGTTGTCAAAGAGCATCACGATGTCCTGAACGATGTTGACCAAGCGGAACGCCCAGACCACCAAGGCGATGGCGACGATGAATTGCAGGACGCCAGGGAGGAAGGAAGCGGCCAATTCGGGCATCATCACCGGTGAGCCATCGTTCGCCATGTCTTCGATGAGCACGTTGAGCAGCAGATAGGCCAGCCCAACCCCCACCGCGGTACCAAGGGCCTTGTCCGAGTCTTGGACGGTTTTGCTCTTGATGGCCTCGGAACGGATGATGGTTCGAAGCAGGCTTGGTGCGAACTTCATGGTCACCAACCGAACGATGAACACCATCACCACCAAGCCAGCCAGCGCCAACAGGGTGTAGTTCGTGAAGCCAAGCACCTCGTCGCGCAAAGCTGAATCCGCAGCCGGTTCCCAAAGACCGTTCATGACCTCGCCCACGAGGCCTCATGAATTGAGGTTTTGGCTTGAGAAGGCGTCGCTTTTCAGCCCCACGGGCTGCCTTTCTTTCCTTTCAGCGGCGCGAACGCTTGAAGAGGTGAGACGGGTTCGCATGGCTGATAGCATGACGTCAGCCGCGCCCATTGCCTCACGCCATACTGCTCCTCGCCCTTCGTTTGGCTTCTTGATTTGCCTTCCGTTGTTGCTTTCGTTCGCAGCACCGGTCGCCGAACACGCTTACGCTCAGGAACCCGCTACCGGCGACGCGCCGGAGGACATCTGGTCGGAGGATTACATCAACGATATCTTCCCGTGGGCATCTGAAAACGAGCGCCAACTTCAGTTCAAAGAATACCACTCCTACGAGACGATGAAACTGCGCATGCAGCGTTTGGCTGAGGAAAACCCGGATATTTTTGAGTTCCACGAAGGCCTCAACGGGGGCACCAACGCACGTGGCGAAGAGGTCACGGCCGACGCCTACGAAGGCTGGTATTACGGCTACGCCTCACCTTGGTTGAAGATCACTGGCGACGTTCAGGGCGGCGACTACAACCCGTTCGTGGGTGACAACGGCAACTACCCAGACCGCCACGACGTGCTCATCGTGGGCAACCACCACGCCCGTGAATGGATGTCCTACACCGTTCCGGTCATGCAAATGGAGGTCATTGCCTTCTCCTACAACAACATCGGTTACGACAACGACGGTGACGGACTGGTCGACGAAGACACCTGGGGAGACTCCAACGGTGACGGTCAACTTGACGATGACGGTGACTGTCTTTCGCTCGCCGCTGAATACCAGGACTCCAACGGAGACGGCACCAACTGCGGTCCCGGCGACAAGGGCGTGGACGAGGACTACTCGGAACAGTGGATCACCGATTTGGTCAACTCCCGAGAAATCTACCTCGTCCCCATGCTCAACGTGGACGGCAACATCTACGACCGCGAGGTCTTCTGTCCCGCACCTGCTTGGGAAACCTGCCCGAGCGGCGGATGGAGGAAGAACCTCCGTGACAACACCTTCACCGGCGTGACGCCGATTCCCGACCTCCAAGAAGAGGTGGACGAAGACTGCGACGGCGTTGACCTGAACCGAAATTACCAGTTCGAATGGGGCGCACCGCTTGGCGCCACCGGACCGTTGATTCCCGGTACCTGTTCACCTGCTGAGGGCGAGTTGGACGGTTCGAACAACGATGTGTACAACGGCCCTGTTGACGACCGAGACAACGACGGTGACGGGCAAATCAACGAAGACCACGTCGACGGCAAGGACGACGACGCCGACGGTGTGACCGATGAAGACTGGTGGGGCGGCAATTCCGAACCAGAAACCAAGTTCATCCAAGATTTGACCGAAATGAACGACGATGTTGGCGACGGTGCGAGCGAATTCAAGGCGACCTTGACCCACCACTCCTACTCGGAACTCATCCTCTACCCTTGGGGTCACTGCCAAGACTGTGAAAGCCCCGACCATGCCCAACTGCGCTACCACGGCCAAATGATGGCGGACATGACCCAATACACCAACATGCAGTCCTCCGACCTCTACCCCACGTCAGGTGACTTCTGCGACTGGCACTACGGGGTGCACGGTTCCTACTGCTACACGTCCGAAATCGGGACGGCGTTCCACCAGCATGAGGACGACATCGACCACATCGCTGTTCGCAACCTCGGTACCGGCTTTTACATGGCGGAAATCGCCGACGCACCTCGTGAGCGAGCCGACCTTGAAATCGCCAACATTTCTCAGCAGAACTACCTCAAGGAACCTTTGATGATCGACGTCCCCGATGAGGGCGACATCCCCATCGACCTCTGTGTGTCCTCGCAATTCCCCTACAGCGTCAAAGACACGGTCGTCAAGTGGCGTCAGGTCAAGCCCAGTCGCATGCAGAGCGATTTCGGGCCTCGCGAGTGGTCCACCACCCCGTGGCAGAGCATCGGGGTTGACATGATTGAAGGCGGCTGTTCGCTGTCCGCTGGTAACGGTACGCTGTTGCGAGCGATGCTTCCGGTGTCGGAAACCGCCACCGGTGAAGTTCACTACAAAGCCACAGTGTCCACCCTCGGCGGTGCCGACCTCTACCAGTACCCTGCGGATGGTGACTACTTCGTTCTCGATGTGACCTACCGGGCTGCCTTCGGCAGCGTCATCGGTTCGCTGTTCACGTTCACCCTCGTGGCAGGCTTCGTCTGGGGCGGTCTTGCCGTCGCCCTTCGAATCATGCTCTCTGACGACGATGAGGACAAGGTGTACGAAGCCGAACTCCAGAGTGGGGACTGAGGTGGTTGCATGGCAGAAAGTGACCAATTCAACGGCCGTCTCGGACTGATTTTTGCTTCCATCGGTGCCGCCATCGGTACGGGCAACATCTGGCGCTTCCCTCGGATGGTCGGTGCCAACGGGGGAGGAACCTTCCTGATTCCGTGGCTGTTCTTCCTGTTTGTCTGGTCGATTCCGCTCGTCATCGCCGAATACGCCATGGGCAAGCGAAGCCGAACGGGGACCATCGGGACCTTCCGTATCTTTGCCGGTCGCAAATTCGCCTGGATGGGTCTGTGGACCGCATGGATTTCCACCGCCATCGGGTTCTACTACGCCGTGGTCTCGGGCTGGACGCTGAAGTATTTCCAACTCGGTATCACCGGGGCCC
>JALRLQ010000099.1:0-5099 GCA_023254365.1 Candidatus Poseidonia sp.
GAGCTCCTCCGGCTCCCCGCCCGTCTGCCCGAACTGAGTCGTGGCATGGTTCGACGCGCCCAAACCATCGGGAGCAAGGACGCTGGCTTTTTCCTCGCCCGGCTCGGTTTGGGCCCGGGTGACACGGTGCTAGAGGCAGGCATCGGTAGCGCAGGCCTCTCCTTGTACATCGCCCGTGCGCTCGGAGAAACGGGCACCCTCATCACGGTCGAGCCCCGGAACGAACACGCCGAAGTGGCCCTGGAGAACCTTGAGCGGGCCCGCGCGTGTTTGCCCTCGTTTCCTCGCCACCATCATCTTGAAGGGACGGTTGAAGCCTCGGCGGAGGACGTGCAAGCCATCGCCCCAAACGTGGATGTAGTCATCCTCGATTTGCCCGACCACCCACCGGCCGTAGAAGCCACGGCGCCGTTGCTGGCCGTTGGCGGTCGTTTGGCTTGTTATTGCCCCGTGACCTCGCAACTTGAACGGGCTTGGGAGGCCTGTGAAGCCGCAGGCCTCACCGTTGAGTGGGCCGGGGAGTTGATGGAACGTGAGTGGGGACGTGCTTCCAAAGGCGGCATGCGGCCCGTCAACGGACCGTTCGGGCACACGGCGTTTCTGCTCGTGGCTCAGCGTCGCTGACCTCTCCCTCATCCGAGTAAACCTCCCACCCCAAGGTTCAAATTGTGTCATTGCAGGTTTTGGACATGGACTCAAGCAGCTCAGGTAACAGCGGAGCCGGAAGTCAGACTCAGGAGATTCTTTCGCTCATCACGGAGGCGTTGGACGAGTTGACCTTCAACCAAGAGCAGGGTGCTGTTGAACGGTCAAGCGCCATTCGTGGCGCAGTCCTCAAAGCCTGCAGTACGTTTTCCAGCGTCCTCTCCGAGGAAGAGTGGGGTGAAGTGGTTCAAAACAGCAAAAACTTGCTCACGGATGAGATGTTTTCCATCTCAACCCTCGACGCTCGGGCCCTGGAAGCCCTCCGGAAAGAGAACCTTGAACAAAACTTTCCAGAAGACACCACGTTCCTTTTCGCCGTGCTCCAAGCCGCCATCGAAGCGTCCTTCCGGATCAAGTCAGCCCTTATTCTCAAAGCAAAAGAAGACATGGAGAACGATGACAAACTGGCGGAGATTTGGAACGGTTTTTCCGCCGCCCTCAACCTTGTTGATACCCCGACCCAAGAGTTGCAATTCGTCGTTAGCGAATCATTGTCATCAAACCACCAGTTTACAGGGCCCGAGAAAAATTTTGAACAATTGGCAATCCTTCGTGGACACGCTTTAGATCTGCTTGACGCTTTGCGAAAGGGACTGGCCGACATTCAGCTACACGGGTCCGAATACGTCCCCGTGTTGTCGAACAAAAATCACCACATCATCCTCAATCCGAGATTTCCCACCTTGCCATCACACGGCCTACCGATGTGGCCAAAAGAAGCGTTGCTTCCGTATCACGAACTGGACGAATACGACAAAGAAAACTGGATTGGCAAAGATCAAGATTCAGATTCTCGAAATGTCAACAACAAAAATGCATATGCCATTCTCTATTGTGACATGATGAATTTCATCAAATCTTTGGGCTTCGAAGTGGTGGTTGAGACGAGCAACAACGATGCTGTTCGAACAAAGCCGAGGTTCAAGTCGTTTGTTTGGAGCAAACAACGACACCTTGTTCCGGGCAAGATTGACATCTTCCTCTACAACGATATGTGCCCCCTCGCCAATCAACCGATGCGCTTGGTCATCTCAGCCCTCTGGGATGAGACCTTTACCTCCGGCGACGTGTCGTGGTTCACTGGAGCAGCGGTTTTCCAGAGTGATGATGAAGACCATCGCAAAGAACGGTCAATGGAGTACATTGAACTCTTGCGAGAACGTTTTGAAACCTTCGAACGAGAGCATGGATTGTTGAAGAACAGCAAATTCGACACCGAGTTCATTGAGGTTATCCCTCGAGGCCGAACGTTTGATGAGATGGTCTTACCAGAATCAAAAGTTGAACTTCTCAACGACAACGTGTTCGCCGTTTTGGAGAACACGGAGCAATTGAAAAAACACGGCGTGGACACCAATCGCGGGCTTATTTTGGCCGGCCCTCCGGGGGTAGGGAAATCCATGACGCTGGATGCGTTGATGTCAGCCTCGAAGAGCACCGTCATCCTTGCAAAAACCAAAGCCATGCATGACGAGTTGGATTGGTTGTTTCGAATCGCTCGAAAATACGCCCCCACGGTGCTGATTCTTGAAGACATGGATGCGCTTGCCATCAGTGGGCAACGGGATGAATACAAACATGGTGCTGGATTATCGGGATTGTTGAATTCATTGGACGGGATTGAAAGCAACGATGGCGTCATCACCATCGCCACCACCAACCATCCTGAACTCTTGGATTGGGCCCTCATTTGTCGGCCGGGTCGTTTTGATGTCCGCTTGGACTATGATTACCCGAAGCGGGAGGTGTTGAAGGACATCTTCGACCTGAAACTGAAACCCCACTCCTGCCACGAGGACGTGGATACGGCGAAACTCGTTCATCTGTTTCCAGAGCGGGGATTCACCGGCTCGCACGTTCATGAAATCGTAAAACAGGCTCATTACATCAGCCTTAATTCAACCAGTGACGAGGACTTGATCATCACTCAATCCGCTCTCCTGACGGCAGTCAAGCGGATGAAGCACGATTTTGAGAAGGGCCTTGCCGAGCGAAGAATGGACCTCTCTCCGAAAGGGTCCACCGGCGACCCCAACTTTGGTTGAACCCTTCAAAGATGGTCGAGCGATTGGCCTCTCATGATGCTCCGATGCAGGCGGTGCAGTGCACCAACTACCAGCGGTTACTGCATGATTTGTCAGTCAAGTCGAGAGGATGTTTGCCGCTCATGTGGACGACGAATTCATGACGGAATACGAAGCCAAGAACGCTTCGTGTGCAGGCCGTGTTCGCAAAGTGACACCGCCGGAAATTGACGATAGGAGAGAATCAATCCTTGTCACTCGACCACGCGAATCTTGTTGCTGCATTGCGGGCACGTGAACCGGAACGGTGGAACGCTGCCCCGAGGCACGCCCAGCCGAGCCTCACAGGTGGGGCAGTTGACTTTGCTTTCGCCGTCCAGTCGGCACTCGTTGTACCCCAATTCAGGGAGGGATTCGTCCTCTTCATCTTCTTCCGCTACCTCTTCAGCAGCGTCGAACGACTTGTCCTCCTCTGGGCCCACCGGCACTCGACCTCGTAATCGAAGCACGGCGAGCACGGCGACCAACCAGCCCACGCCCATGACGGTAAGGGTGGTGGATTGGCTGACCGTCAGGCCGAAGGGAAGCGACAGCCCGTTGGGCGGGAGCGCTGGTCCTTCGACGGTGACCATCAGCGGCACGGCTTGGTCGGACGTGGTCACGCCGGCCCCCGTCGCTGTTGAACGGACCACAACTTCGGCGGTGGCGGAACGAGCGGTGTTGGAAATCACGGTGAGTTTGAACTCAATGGTTGAACCCGGTGCGAGCGTAAAGCCGTTGGTTGAAACCTGGTCAGAAAGTCTCGTCCATTCGAGGATGAGCACACCGGTTTCCTCGCCCAAGACTTCGAGCGTTCCAACGACTTCGGCGTTGGCCAAGTTGGTGACGGAGAGCACGGCCGATGACGAACTGTCGACGCCCAGGGTCAGCGTGGATTGCTCAAAGGCCAACGCCACCAAACTGCTACCGGGGTAGTCCGCTTCGACGGTGTAAAAGACGGCCTTTTCCACCGCTACGTTGCTGCGCACTGCGCTGACGGCCCGGAACACGACGCCGCGTTCGCCGGCTGCAGCATCGTTGGGCACGATGCACGACCAACCCAAGGGCGACGAGGACAGACCCGGAGCAAGGGTGACGCTCGTGTCCAAACCGCAATCCGTTCCCACACTGGTCACCGAGAAGGTGTCCTCCGTGTTGCCCGTGTTGGTGAGGATGATGCTACCGTACACCGAGGCACCGGGTTTGGCCGAGGACTTGTCGTCAAGCACGGTCAGGTTGACGTTGGCCACCACGGATTCCACGGTCACGACGACGGTGTCCGAACTCGATGCGTCGGACGTGGACGAAGCGGCGAAGGTGTATTCCACACCCTGTTCTGGAGCCCCTTGGCTGACTTCCCGAACGCCGATGGACACCGACTGAGTTTCGCCCGCACCGAGTTGGAAGGTGGTCGGCGTGACGGTAAACTCGTACCAGTACCCGTTGGATTCACTGCTCCATTCCACCACGTACACGTCGGTTTGTGTGCCGACGTTGGTCACATCCACGACCATGGTCGTTGTTTCGGTGGGGGCGGCGAGCAAACGGGTTTGAACCGAGTTGACCACGACTTCGGTTCGGTCGAGCAAGATCAAATCAACGGTGATGGCGTCGCTTACGCTGCCGTCTTGAAGCGTTAGGGTGAGGGCGGTGGTGGACGGTTCAGCGCCGGTGGCGGCCTGAAGAAGAACGGACAGCACCTGGCTTGATGACCGATTGACGGTGACCGTTGATTCTGAAAACTGAGCCGTGACACCGGCGGGCAGGCCGGAGAGCACCGCCGAGAGCGAAAGGTTGGACGTGCCGGTGTTGGAAACGGTGGCATTCAAGTAGGCCGATTCGCCTGGAGAAAGGAGCACACGGTCCTCGGCAGCGGCGGTGACGGTGAAGGAAGCGACCTCCTCAAGGACCACCTCAACGTCCACGCTCGCGGTTTGTCCGTTGTACGTGGTGGAAAAGGATTGAACAAACGAGCCGGCCAAGCCCTCATCGCCTTGGGTGTTGACGGTCCAAACACCGGTTGAGCCTGCGTCGACGTGGACGGCCGAAGCCGTGACCATGACCGTCTGCAAACCGAGCGTGGGCTGAATATCGAGGAAGAAGGTCGCTGCGTCGCTCCCGTGGTTGTGAAGCCGGAGTTCGTAGTTGGCACCCTCGGACGGCACCATCTCCACCGAAGCGGCGGGCCCGCTCATCGAGAAATTGACCGCTTCGTCAATGGCCACGACAAACGCCAATGATTGCACCACCTCCGTTGCGTCGTTGACTTGATGGTGAGCCACCATCGTAACGGCGCATTCGTCGCTTCCATCGGCGGTTTCGTCTACGTCG
>JALRLQ010000099.1:5109-5491 GCA_023254365.1 Candidatus Poseidonia sp.
TCGGCCACGGATTGGAGGGCAAGTCCGCTGGTCTGCGCATCGATCATCGCCACGGTGCACGGAGCGTTGGCTTCAGCGGTGACCGACCAATCGAGATCGAGCACGGTGTTGCCGGTGTTGGTCACTTGAACGGTGGTGGCCGTGCTTTGACCGGGCAGGAAGAGGTCGTCTTGTTGCAAGAACGCCATCGACAGAGCGGGTTCAGCTGCCACCTTGACCACGAGCAAGGTGGAGGAGGTCACGTTCCCGTTGGTGGAACCAATGGTGAGGCGGTAGCCGTAGTAATCCGGTGCGGCGTCAGCGGGGACGGTAACCGACAGCGTCACGCTCTGCTCGTCGCCAGCGGGAAGTTGACTCACTTCATCGTCCTCCCACTGGAGGT
>JALRLQ010000009.1 GCA_023254365.1 Candidatus Poseidonia sp.
ATCGAATCGACGAAGGCCAGGTGATGGATTTGGCGCAACGCAAACGAATCCCCCGAAGGGAAGTCGAGTATTGGCTGGCCTCCATCATTGATTACGACCCAAACTGAACTCCGGGGGTAGAGCGGTGCTCTCCGTGCTCGTTCAAGCGAAATAGCGAGCTCGTAACTTTCGCAGGCTGAGCCGCACACCAAACAACAGTTTCCGCCACGACGACAAGGTCACCGGCTGACTGAACACGTCGCCCGAGCGGCGTACGATTTCGTTCAAAATGGAAGCATAAGCGTCGGCCATGATTTCCGGTTGAACCCGTGCTCGTGCGTCGAGGTATCCGAACAAGTGGTTGGCCGAGGCCTGATGGCGCTTGACGACGTCCATGTATTCCACGATGAAGCCGCGCCAGGCGAGGGATTGAGCGACGTTGCCCTCCTCGAGCATCTCAAGGCTGATGTTATGCGATGCCAGCACCTCTTGCGGGAGATAGATGCGTCCCCGCTCCATGTCCTCGTTGATGTCACGAAGCACGTTGATGAGTTGCATTTGGATGCCGAGGTCGATGGCGTGAAGGCGAGCGGCGCGGTCTTCGTAACCGTAGATCTCAATCAGGATCAGGCCAACGGCAGAGGCGACCTTGTAGCAATAGGAGCGCAGTTCGTCCCACGTTTGGTTTTGGACGGGGTAGAGGTCGTCTTCCATGCCTTCGATGACCGTTTCAAAATCGTTGAGTTTGATAGGGTAGCGAGCGAACACGTCTTGGAGCGCGATGAAGATGGGATGGTCGTTGGCCGTGATGGTTTGGTCAAAGGCTTGCCCGATCTTCATTCGGATTTCGGTGAGCGCCATCAAGCGGCGGCGGTGCTCTTCTTGGGGGAGAACCGGCACCTTTCCGGAATGAATCTCGTCAACCAAACGTTGTCGTTCATCGGTGGCCACCCGAAGCGCTTCCGTTTCGGTCACGTTGGGTTCTTCGTCACCATCAACGATGTCATCCACCCATCGACACAAGGCATAGACGGCATGGACGGCTTTGCGCTTCTCGAGTTGAAGAGCGCTAAAGGAGGAATAGAACGTGGTTGAGGCCTCTCGACACACCGCTTCACAATAGTCGTAAGCGTTGGCGAGGAGAAGCGACTTCATGGCGGGACACCTCAGGCTGATGTTGGGCTTCCGCTGGACGGTTCTTTTGAGGTTTTGTTGAGCGCCGCACGGCCTTGCCTGGACCGCTTTCGGCTTTCGAACCACGTGTCAACCCCGTTCCAATCCGGGATGATGCCCAAACTGTCCAACAGGAGTTTGCTGCTGATGCGTGCCGACTCGTAGATGACCGGCAGACCGCTGCCGGGGTGCGTGCCACCGCCGACGAGGTAGAGGTTGTTGATTTCGTCAAACTGGTTCTTTGGTCGTCGCCACAGCATCTGGTCAAGGCCGTGGGCGAGGTTGAAGACGGCGCCTCGGTAGCAGTGGTCGCCCCAATCCTCGGGGGTGATGATCATCTCCGTCACGATGTGGTCACGGATGTTTTCGAAGCCCAGTTTGGATTCGATTTGGTCCAAAATTCGGTCACGGTAGGCGTCCTTTTCTTTGGACCAGTCGATGTTTTCGTGGACGTGGGACACCGGGACGAGGGCGTAAACCGTTGAGCACCCCTCAGGGGCGAGTTGAGGGTCGGTGACGCAGGCATTCTGGACGTAAACCGACGGGTCGTCCCAGGTGATTTGATGGTGCTTTTCGATGTCTTCGAGGTTTTTCTCGTAGGTGGCGGACGCGTAAATTTGGTGGTGTGGCAGGTCATCGTAGGTGCGGTCAACGCCGAGGTAAAGCATGAACGTTGAGCAGGAATACTTCTTCTTGTCCAGCTTCTTGTTATTCCACTTCTTTCGAACGTGATCGGGGAAGAGTTGGGTCATGCCGTTGGCGAAATCCGCGTTCATGATGACTCGGTCGGCGAAAAATTCCCCCTCTTTGGTCCGCAATCCTTTGATGGTCTTGCCGTCCATGATGACCGATTCCACGGCTTCGTTCATGCGGAAGGTAACGCCCAATTCCTTGGCGATGCTCGCCATTTTTTCGCTCACGCTGCCCAAACCACCCATGGGGTGGAAGATGCCGTATTCGTACTCAAGGAACGCCAGCATGGTGAACAAGCTGGGGCAGTTGAACGGCGACATGCCGAGGTACTTGGTCTGGAAAGACATGGCCAACATCAATCGGTCGTCATCGAAGAGTTTCATCAAATCGCCCGCAACGGAGCGTTGTGGTCGCAACACACCGGCCACGCGCATGGCTCGCTTCGAGAGAAGGTCGCTCGGTCCGTACCACGGTTCTTGCAAGCAGGCCTTGGATTTCTCAAGTTTGATTCGGTTGTCGACCACGTAGCGTCGGAAGGCATCGGCGTTTTTCGGGCCGGACAAAGCACCGATCCGTTCGGTCATTTCGTCGAGGTCGCTGGTGCAATCCAACTGGCCACCTTGACCGAAGATGAGGCGGTAGTTCATGTCCAGTTTGTGGAGGTTCAACGCCTCGTGAGCGTCGTGGCCAACCGCCTTGAAGATGTCTTCAATCACTTCGGGGTAGTGGAAAAAAGTGGGCCCAAGGTCAAACTTGAAACCGTCTCGGTCGAACACTTTGTTGCGCCCACCCACCGCCGAAGATCGTTCGAAAACGGTCACTTGTACGCCGGCTTTGGCGAGGAGAAGGGCTGAGGCGAGGCCACCGGGGCCTGCTCCGATGATGGCGACGGACGGTGCAGCGCTGCTGGACATGCTTCGCATGGGAGGTCAAGAGCATATAAAGGGGGGTTTTTGTCCTAAAAAAAACTGAAAAAATAACAGTGAAAATCACCCATTGATGATGGCGTGGGGGTCGATGAGGACCGAGAATTCGTCCAAATACGGCCCCATGGAACTGATTAAATCCACATCTGGATGACCCTTGAGGACCATCCCGTCCATGTACATGAGCGAGCGAATGATGGGAAAGGCCTCTTCGCCAAAGGCGCAACCAGCCAGCACGGCGGCCTTGACCGTCTTCATCATCTGTTCCGTCAGCGAGACTTCACTGACCGAGGTGCCGACAAAACCGTCGTACAGTTCGTTCATCGAATCGTAGTATGTTTGAAGGGTTTTTCCGGTGGGTCGCACCGCCGCCATGGTCAGCATGGCGTCGAAGGCGTTCCGCAATTCGCCCTTGGCCAGGAAATAAAAGAAGCCAAACAAGGCGTTGCGCACGTGCTCGGGTGCGTGGCAAATGGCGCCGGTGTCAATGAAGTAGAAGTCTCCGGACTCATCCATCATGGCGTTGCCGGGGTGCAAGTCACCGTGGAAGGTGCCGAGGCCGAACATGAACGCGCCGTGAATTCGGAACAACTCGAGCATGTCCGTCCAAGCCATGGTGCCCGATTCGAGGTGGTCTTCGAGCGTGGGCGCCGTGATCTCTTCCATCACGAGAACATGTTCATTGGACAACGCCTCCCACATCTTGGGGAAACGGAGCTTGGGCATGGGGAAATGGGCTTCCACCTCAGCGGCTTTGGCCAAGAGATCGTTTCGGCCCACGATTTCGTTGGTGAGGTTGAGCTCCCGGAGCGTGTAGTCTTCGATGTGAGCCAACAAACCGATGGGGTTGCCCACCTTTCGGAGTCGGGGATTGAAGAACAACCCCATGCGAATCCAACGCTTCATGCGTCGTACATCCCGACGAAACGACGCTTCAAAATCAGCTTTGATGATCTTGACGACCACCTTCGTGCCGTCCTTCAGAACGGCTCGGTGGATTTGCCCAATGCTAGCAGCAGCGAACGGCTTGGGTTCAATCGATTGGAAGTGGTCGGCGAATCCTTCGGGGGCAAAACGGTCCAAGAGGGCCTGAGAGTTCTCTTCAGGAATGGTGGCCGCACGGCTGTACAAGCGTTGGAGTTCAATGCATCGTTGCGGCTCGATCAAGTCGGGTCGAAGGGCAAAGATTTGCCCCAACTTCACCGCCAACAGACCCATCGATTGAATCGCATCAATGTTCACCGGTTTCTTTCCTTTGAGTTGGCGAAAGAAACGGATGAACGTCAGCAACTTCACGGAGGTCACGTCCTCAATCGTTGAGTTCGATGGTGTTCATTTCATGTCGGTGAATGAGGTAACGCCACAGGTCGTCGTTGGTGCCGCTTCCTTCAATCCGTTGAATCACGATGTTGGCGTCCTTCGCAAATCGAGTTGACAAGGCCCCTTCGATGATGCCGTCATCCATCTGCCACATGGGCAGGGCGTCTGGGTCGTCCACGGGCGGGTGATTAAGGCCGACGACCACGTGAAATTGCGGGTCAACGTCGTACTGCAACATGCCCAAGCCTGCGTGTTCCCACCAGTCCATCATCTCGTCAAGGAATTCAATATCGTGTTCTATAGAACGCAACGAAAAGGCGATTTCTTGACCGACGCGATTGCCGATTTGGCGCAACATTCGACCGATGTCAATGCCCAACACCTTGAGGTTGGACAACTTTCCTTCCGTGAGTCGCATGCGGGCTTCGTTCACTTCTTTGCCAGCAGCGAAGAACGCCTCGGGGTCAAACGGCGTGTCTTCCTCGGGGAATTCCCCGTCAAAGCCGAGGGCGACGGAGACGTTCTTCAGAAAGGAACCTTCGCCGATGGTCAAACGGAGCGGGTCGTTGATTTGGTTCTCCGTGAAGCGAGCTCGAGCGGTGTCCAATGAAACGGCGCCCTCCCAAATCGCATCGATGAGGTGCAGATGAGCTTGCGAGAACGGTCCTGACTCGATGATGAGGGCGGCGTCCTCTTTTCCACGGCCCACCGGATTGTCCTCGATGTTGAGGTACTGAATCACTTCCGACTGGTCTTGGACAAAACCCAACGAATCGAGTTCGTCGGAGTGTCGTACCTCGATGCTCGAGTCGAGTTGGTCAAAGAAGCGCAGGGTGCGACCGTCCAAGTGCGTGATGATCTGCACCACGACGCCGCGCACAGCGGCGGTGTTCACCGCTTCGAGGGCTTCGGGGTTACGGCAAAGATGCAAGATGCCAAACTGGCCCAACAGGAGAATGAGCCGTTCTTCGGCTTCGTTGGCCATTTTCTGCAGACGGTTGTAGATGTGCGACCGTTCCTTCAAGACAGCGAATCGGGGGTCGTCAATATCTCGTCGTTGTTTCTCGTAGGAAGCGTCGGTTTCCGTGATGCCTTTGGACAGGTCTTCAAATCCTTCAACCAGCCGGTCAAGTTGTTGCTTGCGAGATTGAATGATGTGCTCCATGGCCTCGTTGATGCGCAGGCTCGAGAAGAGCATCGGTCGGTCGGCCGTGGCGGTCACAATGCCCATTTCTTGGAGACGAGAAAGGCTGTTGTAGGCGTCCAATCGGGTCGTGTTCAGTTCCTTGGCCAGTTCAGAGGCCTTCATTTTGGGGCGTGAACCGAGAATCATGATCGAGCGAACCTCCCGTTCGTTCAGTCCGGCCTCAAGGAGCAGTTCGTCCCACATCAGGCATCCCCCGTCACGCTGGAGATGTCGGCGAGAATCCGTGCGACGTGGCGCCGTGGACGGAACAGCCAGTCGTACACGTAGCGAATCGTGTTGTCAGGGCCGATGAGGAAGGAGGACTTGGCCGGGAACTGGCCGACGTGCATGGGGACGTTGAATTGCTGGCCAACCACGCGGTCAGGGTCGGCGAGCAAGGGGAATGGCAGGTCGCCCAGGGTGGCCTTGAACGAGGCGAGGCCTTCAACCGACCCGGGGCCGACGCCCACGACGGAGCAACCTGCGGAGGCGAACAAGTCGTGTTGTTCTTTGAACGTTAAACAGCCTCGCTTGCACGTGGGTGACCCGTGTCTTGAATAGAAGAAGATGATGCGCCAGGTGCCGTGCAGCGTTGTGCTGTCAAAGACCTTCCCTTGGTCATCTTCGAGCATGAAATCCGGAGCTTTTTGGCCGACGAGATTGGTTTTCATGGCGGTGGCCTCAGACGGGAAGGATGTGGCCCATGCGGGTGGCTTTTGTCGACATGTAGGCTCGGTTGTGGGAGCATTGGCCCACGATGATGGGGACGCGGTTGGCGACCCCAATCCCGTTGTCAATGAGTTGCTGACGCTTGTCAGGGTTGTTGGTCACGAGTTCAACTTGGTTGACGCCCATGGCATACAGCATCTCGGCGGCGAAGTCGTATCGGCGGGCATCGCCCGGTAGGCCAAGCGCAAGGTTGGCGTCGAGCGTATCCATCCCTTCGTCTTGGAGGGCGTAGGCCTGCATTTTGGCGAAAAGGCCGATGCCGCGACCTTCTTGCCGGAGGTACACCACGGCGCCGTGACCGGATTCTTGGACCGCCTTCAGCGAGGCGTCAAGTTGTGGCCCGCAATCACAGCGCTGTGAGCCAAAAGCGTCGCCGGTGAGGCATTCAGAGTGGAGACGAACGAGCGGCGTGCCCTTGGATAAATCGCCCACGTACACGATGCAATGTTCCTTACCGTCCTTCGGATCTCGAAACGCACGGATGCGGAAGTCACCGTGTTTGGTGGGCAACACCGCATCGGCCTCGGGAGCGTGCGTGCGAGTTGGTTGTGGGGCTCCTAGCATGTTAGAAAATTCGCTCAATTTGTATATAAACACTCGTCTTTTTCCTCTGCTGGGTTGAAACCGTTCTTGATATACTCATTGGTTGGAAAAATAACGATGTCCCAACTGCTCTGCGACCTCGGCGTGGCTACCCGAGTGGTTCGGGACGACCAAATTCTCCTCGTCCAGGAAGCCAAGGGGCGCCATGCAGGCCGGTGGGGCCTGCCCAAAGGTCACGTTGACGGCAACGAGAGTCCCGAAGACGCCGCGCTACGAGAGCTCCGGGAAGAAACGGGCTTGGAAGGGCAATTGGTGGGATTGGCCGGCGTACGGACGGCGTTGCGAAGCAACGGCCCTGCCGTGTTTCTGTGTTACGAAGCGACGGTGGCCGAGGATCAACTCAAAACCGATGGCAATGAAATTGCCTCAGCCCGGTGGTTTTCGCTCGATGGCTTAAAGTCCCTTGAATGGGTTTCCGAAACGATGCATCAGCTCGCCGTTGACGGTTTTTGTCGGTCGAGGGTTCTGGTCAACCAACAGGGATTGACGCCTCGAACCAACCCGTATGCGGTGTACCGTGCCGCCGTCGCCCACGGCAAGGGGAGGTGATGCCCATGATTCCACCTGCCCGCCTCCAAATTCACGGCGAAACCAACCCGGAGGGCGAGGTGGTGGTGTACTGGATGACGGCCGCCCGTCGCCCGTACTGGAACCACGCCTTGCAGCACGCCGTTGATCTCGCGAAGGAACACCACCTCCCGTTGGTGGTGATCGAGTGTTTGGCCCTCCATCACCGCTGGGCCAACGACCGCATCTCCGCCTTCGTGCTCCAGGGCATGGTGGACAACCGGGAGATTTTTGCCAATTCAGGCGTGACCTACGTACCGTACGCTGAAACCAAGCGAAAGGAGGCTTCCGGGCTGCTTCAGGGCTGGCTCAAAAACGCACGAGCCTGCGTGATTGACGACTATCCGACCTACTACCCAAAACACGTCCTCAACACGGCGATCGCCGTCAAGCCGTGCGAAGTTCACGTGGTGGACTCCAACGGTTTCATGGCGATGAGGGCTCAAGGTCGGGATTTCTCAACGGCCTATTCCCTTCGTCGCCATCTCCACAAAACCATCCGCGAACACATGTACGAATTCCCTGAAGCGAAACCGCTGGCCAACGCCGCCGACCTGCCGAATGTGGATGCGACGTTGGTGCAACGGGTCTTTGACGAAACCAACACCCCCATGACCCCGTATGAATTCATTTGGCGCGTCGCTGAAGGCGGCGACGTGGGCCAGCAAGCCCTTTCAACGCTCAGCATTGACCACGATGTGCCGCCCGTGGTCGGTAAACGGGGAGGCCACCGCGAAGGCCGACGCCGTTGGAAGGAGTTCTTCTCGAACCGGTTGGCCTTGTATCATGAAAAACGCAACGAACCGCAGGAGCGCGGGGCCAGCGGGTTGTCGCCCTGGTTACACTTTGGCCATTTGAGCGTTCACAACATCCTCCATGACCTCTTTGCCCATCACGGTTGGGACGTAAGTTTGGTCAATCCCCCCAACGACGGCCGCCGACAAGGTTGGTGGGGGTTGCCTGACCCCGTCGAAGCCTTCCTCGACCAAATCATCACGTGGCGGGACATCGGCTTCATCCACTGCGCCATGACCGAGAACCACACCGAGTACGAATCCTTGCCGGCTTGGGCCATCACCACGCTGCGCGAGCACGAAAACGACGAACGACCCTACCTCTACACCTTCGAGGAATTCGAAAACGCTCAAACCCACGACCCGTTGTGGAACGCTGCTCAACTCCAACTTCGACAAGAAGGCATCATTCACAATTACCTGCGCATGTTATGGGGCAAGAAAATCCTCGAATGGACGCCAAATGCCGAAACCGCCATGGAGTGGATGATCGCCCTCAACGACCGATGGGCGTTGGACGGTCGGGACCCCAACTCCTACACCGGCATCGGTTGGGTGCTCGGCAAATTTGACCGAGGCTGGACCGAACGGGCGGTTTATGGGAAAATTCGTTGCATGACGAGTGACTCAACGGCTCGGAAATTCAAAACCAAAGGCTACGTTGAAAAATACACCAGCGGCACATCCCAGGCCACATTGCTCGGCTCGGGACCAAACTTCTACTCCACCCATCAGTGAGGAACCTGCATGCCCGTTTACCAACACACCGCCCGTTTTGATGTCCCCGTTGACCGACTTTGGTCGTGGTATGACAGTTCGGGGGCATTTCGACGCATCATGCCCGAATGGGAAGGCATCGAGCCGGTCGAGGCCGGTAAATTGGTCGATGGCGAGCAAACGCGTTTTAAAATCCGTCTTGGCCCCTTGCGTCCCATGTGGGTGGCTCGCCATCACGGGGTCCAACCCGGCGAGGTCTTCAACGACGTCATGGAAAAAGGGCCGTTCGGAGCATGGGACCATGAACATCGGTTTGTGCCCGTTTCCACCAAGACGTGCGAATTGGTGGACACCGTCACGTGGCGGCTTCCTTTCCATCCCCTCACGTTTTGGACCGCACCGATCACGGTGAAAGGTCGCTTGAATCAGATGTTTGCCTATCGCACCGCACGGGTGGAAAGCGATTTGAAGCGCATCATGAAAACCGCTCACCTCCCTCGCCAGCGCATCCTCATCAGCGGCTCCACCGGGCTCATCGGTATGCAGTTGTGCGCCTATCTCGCCGCCGCCGGCCATCACATCACGCGGCTGGTTCGACCGGCCACCGTGCTTCCGTCGGACGCCCAAGGGGACGATACCGTGGTATGGAACGACAAGACGGGCGAGATCATCAGCGGTGACTTGAACGGTTTTGATACCGTCATCCACCTGGCTGGCGCCGGGATTGGCGACCGTCGCTGGAACGCCAAACGGAAAGACGTGATCGTCTCGAGTCGGACCGTCCCCACGGCGAATCTGGTTGCGAAGTTGGTGTCCCTTGACCGACCTCCAAAGGCGTTTTTGTGTGGTTCAGCCGTCGGATTTTATGGCAACCGTGGTGATGAACGACTTGACGAGACCTCGGCTCCCGGGACCAATTTCCTCGCAGAAACCTGCCTTGCGTGGGAGGCCGCCGCTCAACCCGCCGTTGACGCAGGGATTCGGACCGTGTTCATGCGGACCGGCATCGTGACCACGCCCATGGGAGGGGCGCTTCAAAAGCTGCTGCTGCCAACCAAGTTTGGGGCCGGTGGTCCGGCTGGAGGAGGGAAGCAATTCTATTCGTGGATTTCGTTGGCCGACCAGGTCTACGCCATCGACCACCTGATGATGACGGAAACCTGTGAGGGCGTGTACAACCTGACGGCGCCCGAGCCCGTCACGCAAAAGGTGTACGCCAAAACCTTGGGCCGCGTCTTACGCCGTCCCGCCTTCGCACCGGCTCCAGGATTTGCTCTGCGTTTGTTGCTGGGGGAGATGGCCCAAGCATTGGTGTTGGACGGTCAGCGAGTTCTTCCCAACCGGCTCTTGGAGAGCGGATATGAATTCGAACACACGGACTTGGAAGCCTGCTTGCGCCAATGTCTGGGTCGACAACGGGTCTGAAGGTCACGGAAGAACCTGCAGGCGTGGTTTTGATAATCCGTTTGCTCATCAGCGGGCATGCGTCGCGCGGTGCTGCTGGCCCTCATCGCGTCGCTTCTCCTCGTCCATCTCCCCAATTCGGCCGCGGACAACACCCCCACCAGCGCCAACGGATTGACCGACGGGGTCTCCTCGGGCGGCTACGTTTGCGACCCCGACGGCTGTTCGCCCAACGACAAAACGGACTATTGGAAAATTCAAGGCAAGCGAGGTGACATCGTTCGCGTTTCGTTCTCCGGCAGCATGAGTAACCCCGCTTGGTGGTGTCCAGGTGACGGATGGATCGGGACCTTCACCATGGGAAGCGTGACCTCCAACGTCGACGACGGCAACCCCTCCGCCCAGTTGTCAACCACGTTGGCCACGGCGGGTGAGATTCTCATCAAGGTCGAAGCAGCGGATTCCTGGTGCAACGACGGGTTTGACTACACGCTCACGCCGGCCATTGACAAGACCAACCGTGACACCGACGAAGACGGGTTCATCGACACGGAAGACGACTGCGTTTTCTTGGTCGGGACCTCCACCAACGACCGAAACGGTTGCACCGATTCCGACGGCGATGGATGGTCGGACCCTGACAGCGGCTGGGGCGTGCAAAACGGCGCAGATGCCTTTGCAAGCGAATCCTCACAATGGCTGGACTCCGACAACGACGGATTTGGCGACAACCTCGAAGGGTACCAAGGCGACCACTGCACCTACAGCCGCGGCTACTCCACGGCCGACCGCTTCGGTTGTTTGGATTCGGATGGCGATGCCTACTCCGACCCTGACCCCGGTGGCTTGAACGGTTTCGAACCGTGGTTTGCCCATCCTGCAGGTGCTGCAGATGCTTTCAGACTGGATTCGTCGCAATGGAACGATACCGATGATGACGGCTACGGCGACAACTGGGACGATCCTTCGCTCAACGACACGAGGATGTTGTGGGACATCGGTCAGTTCGTTGACAACGCCACCCAACCCGATGCATGCCCCTTCGTTCGTGGCACGTCCTCCAGCGACCGTTACGGGTGCGTTGACACCGACGGCGATTCGTATTCCGATGGCGATCTGAATTGGACCGTTGACAACGGTTCGGACGCCTTCCCCGTAGAGCCCACGCAGTGGCTTGACACGGACCGAGACGGATGGGGTGACAACCAATCCATGGGTGCGCAACTCATCGACGATTTCCCATTCAATCCCACCCAATGGCGTGATACGGACGAAGACGGCTGGGGCGACAACCAAACCTACGGAGCCACGCAAATCGATGATTTCCCGTTCGTTCCCTCACAATTTAGGGACACCGACGGAGACGGTTATGGTGACAATTTGACAGGCTTTGAAGGGGACGTCTGCCCTCAGTCAACACCCGAAGAGGTTGATTCAGGCTGGATCAGCCGCTTTGACCGCTTGGGCTGCCGGGACGTTGACAGCGACGGCTATTCCGACCCGACCGATCTCTGGATTGCCCATCCTTCCGGCTTTGCTGATGCTTTCCCCGATGACCCCTCGCAGTGGCACGACACCGATGATGACGGTTACGGCGATAACACGGAGTACTTCGACGGTCAAACATTCCGGTCCGCTTACCGACCGGATGGATGCAGAACCACGCTTGGGAACTCAACCTTTGACCGATGGGGATGCCCCGATGGTGACGGTGATGGTTGGTCAGACCCCACGTCGATTTGGCTTGCGAGTCCGGGCGGTGCAGGGGATGCCTGGCCCAACGATCCAACGCAGTGGCACGATGCCGACGGCGATGGACGAGGCGATAATCCGCGTGGAACCACCGCCGACGTGTGTCCAGATGTTGCAGGGACCTCCGTTGGGCCCTCGGCGGGTGGCGACCGATGGGGATGCAAAGACACCGACGGCGATGGGTGGTCCGACCTTGGCGATGCCTTCATTCACGAGCCAACGCAGTGGCGAGATTCTGACGGCGATGGCTACGGTGACCGCTTGGAAGGTCATCAAGGCGATGCCTGTCCTGAAACGCGAGGGACGTCACTGCTTGACCGCCTTGGTTGTCGAGATACCGACGGCGACGGATGGTCAGACCCCACGCCTTCATGGCTTGCTCACCCCTTCGGCCTGGGGGATGCCTTCCCAACCGAAGCGTTGCAGTGGAAAGACACCGACCAAGACGGGTTTGGGGATTTGCCCCTCGGCGCTTTTAGAGACGATTGTCCTGAAGAGGCGGGGTCCTCGAGACGAGATTTGCAAGGGTGTCCTGACGCCAACGGTGATGGTTGGTCCGATGAATACGGTGAACTCGCTGCTGCCATCGCCATCATGGGTGAAGACCCTGCAGCCTCGTGGTTGACCTATGCGGTGATTGGTGGTGGCTTCCTGCTCGGTGCGTTGGCTGCTTTTGTGGTGAAAGGCTCTCGCCAACGGGCGGTGCTGTTGGAGCAATTCGTTGCTGAGAAAGAGAACGAATTGATGAGTTCTCCCGACCAAGCTCCTGTCGTCCCTCAACTGATTCCACTCGATGAACTTCCACCATTGCCCGAACTTCCTGGAGGTGAGTCCGGTGAGTGAACTTCGCAGACGCCTTCCTGCTTTGTTCATGGTCATCGTCTTGCTGGCCGTGGCCTCTCCTCTCGGCACGGTGTCGGGCGAATTGACCAACGAAGAGCGCTTGTCCGAGCGCGGGTTAGCCATCCTCGCCTTGCGTAACGACACCATCGATACCAACCAAGACGGTGATATCGATGCCGTGCGCGTGGTGGTTGTGTTGAATTCGACGGCATCGCAAAACGAATTGATCGTGAAATTACGCGGCTTGCACAAGGAGCGTGAGGTTCACGAGGTGGCTGAGGTTTCGTTCTCTGGCCAAACCAACATCACGCTTCTTTACGATGCATGGTCGAAGGGAGAGCATCGTCTTCGGTTGGATTTCAACGACGAAGACGGCGAATTCATCGCTTCGATTCCACTCCCAACCTTTGTCTTGATGCCTGCGCTTCGTGTTCCAACCGTGCAGTTGAATTTAGACGCCGCAGGCGCCCTTCAAACAGGCGAACGTTGCGAAATCACCCGGGTGTTCGCCGACGAGACCGGCCCCCGGTACGGGGAAACAGGCGTTCGGACGTTCTCAGGCGCTCCGTTCAGTGTCCTTGATTCCCAAACCACGTTGGATTGTTCTTCATGGCCTGCCGGTACCTACTCGCTTCGAGAAACCTATCGCAACGGGCTAGGCCAAACGGCTGAGGGGACGTTGAACTTCTCCATCTCCAATCGTCCAGCTCCTTCCTTTGGATTGGCCGTGAAAGGACATGAAAACACCACGGCCATGCCGTGTGAACTTCAGATGTCCGCTGCAGGAGGCCAAGACACATCGGCGTGGACCAAGATTTGGCGCATCAAGGGCGTCGCGGTTGAGGGCGCCAACCGTTCCTCGCTGGATTGCTCTCAACTTCCAGCAGGTGCCTACCTCATCACCCTCGAGGTTGTCAACGACAAGATGATCACGTCCACGGAGGGCGTGAACCTCATCCGTCTCCCCACCATTGATGCCACGGAGAACGAGTCAAAGACTGCCCCTTCAAGCTCCTTGGGTGTTGACACACCGACCGAGTCCGTTGGATGGCTTTCCATTGCCGTTCTTGCCCTGTTCGTGACCGTTCTGGTGTTCGTGCTCTTGGTGAGAGAACGTGAACCCGAACCCCTCGAACTTCCTTCGCTGGGACCAACGCCCCAAGTGCTTGCGGACGGTTCACCCGATACGTTGGGTCTGCCAACCGTCATGGACGATCAGGGCGTCCTCTGGCGCCAGCATCCCGACGGGCGGTTGGATTGGTGGGACGCTGAATGGTTGGTGTGGCACGGGTGGGAAGCATGAACATCACTGAGATACTTGTTGGCGGTGTTGCCGCCTTGACCACACTGGTTGTTCTTCGTCTGTATTACGTGTGGCGCACGCGGATTCGTCCGCTCCAACCTTCGCTGGATTTGGAATGGGCTGCCGATTGTGAGCACCTCACCACCGCGACCGTCGAAGGCAACGACATCACCTTCCACATGGTCCGTAACTTCACCTGGCGAACCACGCGTGACCGTGACGAACACTGGGAAGAATCCGTCCATGTGAAGTTGGATGAGTTGAAGGATGTCTGGTTCATCGTCGACCATTTCCATTCGTTGAAAGGCCTTGCTCATACCTACTTGACGTTCGAGTTTGCGTGCGGGACTTGCCTGTCGTTTTCCTTTGAAACCCGTCGTGAAAAGGGCGAGAGGTATCACCCTTGGGACGGCCTCTGGAGGGCGTATGAACTCTATCTGTTGGTTGGATTTGAACGAGACGTCACCGGTCTTCGAACGCACGGACGTAAAAACAAGGACTACATGTTCAGAGCCATCACCCCGCCGGGCAAAGACAAAGCGTTGTTGCTGGGACTGATCAACAAACTCAACCAACTCGCTGTCCAACCCGAATGGTACCATTCCTTGCTCACGACGTGCAACACGTCCATCGTCCGAATTGTGAATCAAGTGACGCCGGGCCGCATTCCGTTTCTTTGGAGAAATTTCCTTCCCGGTTACACACCGAAAGCAGCGTTCCGCCTGAAATTGATCGAGGACTGGGGCGGCCTCGAGGCAACGCTTGAACAGGCTCGCATTGACGAAAAAGCGCAGGCGTGGGACGGCAAGGAGGATTACTCGGTCATGCTTCGTTCCTTCCTGCCCCCTCGCCAAGAGCGAGAGGAAGCATCACCATGAGTCGGCCTTTCTCGTAGGTGATGCCAATGGAAGGCAGCGTGGCTTGATTGTGAAGTCCCTGTGAACCCATGTTCAACACGGCATTGTCCAATGGGAATGCACCCCCGCGCAACGTGATGCCCGTGGCCGATGGGAAGGCGAATAAAGAGAATTCAGCCCCCACCTGAACCTCTATAGAGTGTTCAACAGAGGAAGTGAGGAAGCGTATTTCGTCGTTGTCATCCATGCAGCGGATGTCAAGGGCGCTGGCTGCGCAAGCGAGCACGTTGGCCAGTTCGTGGTGGCGGTCACCTCCGGTTGCACCGAGAACAATGCATCGCTGAGCATCGTTTCGCAAAGCCATGTTCAGCGCTTTGGCGAGGTCGTTTTCCTCTTGGGAAGCCTCGAGATGCACGCGACCACCATCTGCTCGATAGCGTTCAAGATCAGAGGCCACGACGCTGTCACCGTCGCCGATCACAGCATCCGGGAAAATCGCCATCTCCATGCATCGGCCAAGGGCTCCGTCGCAGGCCAACGTAAAGTCGGCTTGTTGGTGCAACGAGGCAAGGTCAATGGATTTGGGCCATGGACCGTTGGCAAGTATCAGCCATTCGCCGCCCTCCATGACCACGCCCAGAGGTTGTGCTTTCTCAACCCAACGGTGTGGTTGAAGGTTGAGATGACCCCCTACGGGGGTCAAGGCTGGAATCAACAATGATTTTCAAGGTCGGAGGATGTGAGGGTGGTATGTCGGACGCCGTTTCTCAATCATTTCACAGCAAGAGCGTCCTGATGGTGATGCTGTTTCTCCTCGCTAGCGTGTCACCGATGCTGAGTTCATTTGAGGGTTCTGAAACCTTGGATGAATCCACCGATGTGCGCCGCAATGCCCCGTTTTCTTTGGGCTCTGGCTACGGCCATGAACTGGCGGGAACAACCGTCAGCGTGGACGGTCTTGACAACGCCGTGGTCCGCGAGGAATCCATGTTTGATGCTTGGATGTCGGTCGAGTTAAACAACTCGAGCGCAGAACACCACGGCTCCCCCGACATCAAGCTCACCCGCTACGATAAAACCCATTTTTGTTGGAGCACCGAAGAAGGGCCGGTTCGTACGGCGATTCATCGATCTTCGGGAACGTGGACTTCAAGCCTCGTGGACACGGTGGCGGCTTCAAACACCTCAAACCTCGTTGATTGCGCCATAGGCGTAACGGCCAACGAGTTGCCTCGGGTGCTTTACGCCGATGGAGACGACCTGAAAATCGGCCGGTATGCCAAGGAAAGCGCCACCTATTGGGACGGGCCTCGGTGGCACACGCGAACCATTTTGGAAGACGTTTCTCCAACCCATCTGGAGCTGGAAATCTCACCGGATGGCGTCGAATGGGGATTGATGCGAACCGCTGATGGAGCCCTGCACCAAGTGAACTTTAGCGGGGCATATTGGACCACCTACCTGCTTGATGCTGGGCCTGTTGGAGAAGACATTGAGTTGGCGCTGGACGCCAACGGGACGGCTCACATCGTCTACCAACGTGTTGAAGCCCAAGAGATTGTGTTGATGCGCGTCGATGGAATGGAACGGGACGTGCGCGTGTTGGAGCGCACCAACGACCTTGTCGACGCCATTGGCATGGATTTGGACGCCAACGCCATTGAACAAATCGCCACGGCGACACAGACCGGCGCCGCCTTTCGCATCAATCTCATTCGCTCGCTTGACGGTCAAGACACCGGCCGCGTTGACCCCGTACCCACCACCCTCAGAGAAGGTGAAGAAGACGAAAACGAAGGAACCATCCTGCTGACCGATGTGAACCACGATGGGTACGACGACCTTGTCGTCGCCACCCCCGAAGCGGATTTGTTAACGATGACCGACAACGGCCGAGTGGACGTCTATTACGGCTCAGCCAGCGGATTGGAAGCGATTCCCGGCACCATTCTGGCCGGCGAGGTCGACGGTGCTCATTTTGGTGCTGGCCTCGACACGGGTGACTTCAACGGTGACGGCATTGCCGACTTGGCCATTGGCTCTCCTGGATGGCACGCTGCTGCTCGAGCAGGGGCAACCGACGGTCAAGTGACGGTCCATCTTGGAAGCAGCACCGGCATTGCGACCTCACCTTGGTGGGTGGCGAACGGGACCGACAACGAATCCTTGGGGTCAACATTGACGGTGCTCTTTGGAACCGGAAGCACGGTGTTGGCGGCTTCTGCTCACGGGTACAGCGTTGAAGTGAGTGACCAGGTCACCGAATACGGAAAAGTGAATCTCTACGAGGGCGATGAAGCGGGTCTCAATCCCACCCGAAACCTAACCCAAACCAAAGCCGGGTCGATGTTCGGTCGAGCCTTGGAGGGTTGCGACATCAACGGGGACGGTTACGAAGAACTGATCGTGAGCAACACCGGTTCCTTCACCGCCTCCCTTTCCTATTCGTCTCTCGAATACTTTTACGGCAACGCCTCCGGTTATGCGGGTACGCCCGATCACACGATTGAATCGTTGATTCAGGGGCGGTTGTTTGGCGTCAACGTTGCTTGCATTGGAGATGTGAACGGCGATGGGTACAACGAACACATCATCACTGAACCTTTCAACTCCTCTTCCGAGGCCTTTGGAACCGGAGCGCTGTGGTTGTACGAAGGCACCGCTGGAACGCTCCCAAGCGATCCCGATTGGCAATACTTCCCCAGTGTTGCCAACGCCAAAGTGGGTGAAGCCGTTGTTCCTGCAGGTGACATCAACGACGATGGATTTGACGATGTCTACATCACCAGTCGCATGGGTTCCATGGCGGGAAGGCTTGAGATTTTCCTTGGCTCTGCTGATGGATTGCAAGCCGACAAACAATTGCTTGCGGAAGGCAACAGCTCGGAACGACTCGGCTTCCGCTTGGCCAGTGACGGCGATATTGACGGCGACGGGTTGAGTGACCTCGTCTATTCCCAGCGAACCACACAACGAGGCACGGCGTTTGCACTCAACTACCTGGTCTTGTCCGAGCGGGATTGGGAGTCCATTTCCTTCGATTACATTGGCACCTTGACCGGGCTTGACTTGGCCACTGCTGCCCGTGGTGAAACCAGCATGGTGTTCACGCACAACGACAGCCTGAGGACATCGGTTTCGAAGTTGGAGCACATGTACGATGGCACACCATCGGGTCAGTGGGTCTACCAAACTGTTGCGCGCCTCGAAACAAGCAACATGACAGCGGCGTTTGACGTTCGCTCATCAGGCCAGCCCGTTGTGGTCACCGAAGACGATTCGGCCATGCAACTCCACACCACCACCACGTCCTACACGGCGGTTGAACAAGAGATCGCCACCACCGGAACGATGGGTCAATTTTTGGGCTCCGGCATCAACCAGAACAACGAACAAGCACTTGCTTACACTTCCGGGGCCGGTCAACAAATCTACGCAACCGTTCAAACCTCAACCGGTTGGAGCACCGATTTGGTGCGTACCGGTGCCGGGTTGGCCAACGGGATTGAGGTCCTGTTTGACAGTTCGAACCAACCCCATCTCGTCTATCGACACAACAGCACCGCCCAGTTGGAGCGTGCTGTCGGGGGCTCGAGCTGGAGCCTCACTGCCCTCGGCGCACCCGGTGACGCCGTCTCTTTGCAACATCCCGCTGTGATGTTGAGCAACGATACCCTGGCGGTGGCGTTGGTTGAATCAAACGGACTTGGAACGGATTTGGCGCTGTGGATGCACGACGGCACCACCCTCTCCACCCACACCATCGCCAATCTCTCGGACCATGGCGCCCAACTGGGTTTGGCCACGTTGGCCAACGGCTCCATCCTTGTCGCCGCCATGACGACCACGGGTGCACTCAGCGTTTACGAGCAGTGGCCAGGCGCGGCTTCGTGGTATCAACACACGCTCACCCAGCCAAGCGGCACCAACAACGAATTCCGACTGGACCTCGAAGGCGGTGATTCACCGATTTTGGCCATCAGAGCCAACGCCGTCTCCTCCATCATGATCCTCAATTCGACCGGTGCCTGGGAAACGGTTGCTGAGCGACCTGATGCGGCTGCGAACGGGGCCTGGGACGTCGTACGCATGAACGATCATCTCATGCTCATGACCAGCGACCCGACTTCCCAACACCTCGTGTTCAACACGGTTGAACTCAACGGGGCTCACGATGGATTTGCTCCGTGGATGTCCGTGCACTTTGGTGATGTCGTCACGCAATACGCCGTTGATGCGGCCCTTGACAGCAACGGGACGGTCCACATGGCGTATTGGGACGAAGTTGACGACGATGCCGTGATGCTTCGCCTCTATCCCGACCGAGACCGAGACTTGGTGTTCGACTTGATCGACGAGATGCCAACGGTTGGAAACCAATGGAAGAACAGCGACGGGGACGACTTTGGCGATAACCCACTCGGGCCGATGCCCGACCAGTGCCCAACCACCTTCGGGCCGTCGACCTTCGTCGTTTTCGGCTGCGCCGACTTTGACACGGACGGTTTCACAGATTCCATTGATGGATGCGATTCGGACGGAGGGACCTCCTGGATTGACCGGTTTGGTTGCGAAGATCTGGATCAAGACGGATGGTCGGATAACAACGCCCTGTACTACGACGGTGACGTCTACAAAGGCAACTGGAAGCAAGCCTTGGACACAGACGGCGACGGCTTTGGCGACAACCACGGTCCTGATTGCTGTTCAACGGCCATCGACCCGAACGCGGGGGCTGGTGATTTGTTCCCCTACATCGGCTCACAACATGCTGACTACGACGGAGACGGGTACGGTGACAACGATACCGACAATATCCACGGCGATTTCTGCCCTTGGGACTACGGCGTTTCGTGGCGTGACCGCAACGGATGCCTCGATTCCGACGGTGACGGTTCCAGCGACCCTTCGGATGAAGGCACGTTCTTTGAATGGAACGTCAGCAACGGTGCCGATGTTTGGCCCTTTGATCCCACCCAATGGAAGGACACGGACGGTGACGGCTTTGGTGACAACCAGTCTGAGAACGCCACCAGTCCCGACCGATTCCCGTACAGGGCGGCCGCTGCCAACGACACCGACGCCGACGGCTATGCGGACAATTGGACGGCCTTCTACAACGGAACCAACGCTCAAGGCATTCAGTTGGATGCCTGTCCTAACGAATGGGGCAACTCCAGTTTCCCGGTCATTGGATGCCTCGATTCGGACGGTGATGCCTATACTGACCAATACTCCTACGACCTGAACGAGACCACTGGCCTACGGGAAAATCAGGCTGGCGATGCCTTCCCGTTTGTCAAAACGCAATGGCTGGACGCCGACGGCGATGGCTTTGGCGACAACCCCAACGGCCAAGATGCAGACGAGTGCCCCTTCGAGGCCGGTGTTGCCAACGGAACCAACGGGATGGGCTGCCGAATCATCGACCTGCAAGACAGCGATGGTGACGGTGTCATCAACGACGTGGACGTCATCTGTCCAAACTCCCCCATCGGCGAGGTCGTCAATGAAGACGGCTGTGCACAATCGGAGCTTGACGACGACGATGACGGCGTGAAGAACAACGCCGATTTGTGTTCGGAAACGCCACTCGGTGTGAGTGTTGACAGTGATGGATGCAGTGTTGAACAGCGCACATCGGATTCGGACGGTGATGGGCTCAACGACCCTGAGGACGCCTGTCCGAACACCGAAGCCGGCCAAAACGTTGACGAGAACGGTTGTTCACAAGCCCAGCGAGACAGCGACGGCGACGGGCTGTCCGATTTGGACGATGCGTGCGACGACACGCCTCCAGGTTTCCCCATCCTTGCCAACGGTTGCACCGACGAGAGTGCGTTGACCGTGGACTTGGACGGCGACGGTTACGCTGGCGTCTACACCTACGATATCGACAATGAGACCGGACTACACGTCAACCAAACCGGTGATGCTTTCCCCAGCGACCCAACGCAGTGGTTTGACACCGATGGCGACGGTTTGGGCGACAACTGGGGAGTGGCCTCTTGGAACAGCTCGCGAGACCCTTCGTGGCCAGGTGTGTTTGTTCCTAACGCGAACAATGCTGATTTCTGCTCCGCTGAAGCGGGCACCTCGTCCATCGACTTGCCGGGATGTTACGACGACGGCGATGGCTGGGCCGACTTCAACGAGCCGCTGTCGTTGCGTGAGAACCCCACCCAGTGGAAAGACTCCGACTTTGATGGGTATGGCGACAACTGGGGCGACGCCTCATGGACCCCATACCGAGATTCAAGTTGGCCCGGTCAGTACATCGAAGGGGCGACCAACGCAGACCTTTGCCCCAAAACACCGACTTCGCTGGCCAGCCAGGTGGATCTTGACGGATGCATGCCGTTTGAGCGCGACTCTGACTTTGATGGCGTGTACGACGATTCCGACAACTGCCCCAACGAACCGAAAGGCGTGGATGGTTACGACGACGGTTGCCCCTACGTTCCCCTCTCGGGAGACGGTGAAGAGGGGTTGTTTGGCATTGATGCAGGCACCCTGATGGTGGTCCTCGGTGGCGGTGGATTGGTTCTCGCCTTGGTCCTCGTGGTCGTGCTCCGGATGCTTCGGGGCGATGACGATGATGACGATGACGAGGACGAATACGACGATTTCTTTGACGATGATGAAGAAGAGGAAAGTTTCCTCGACAAACTGGACAAGCAACGTGCTTCGCCAATGAGAGGACGAGCAACGCCCAAACAACCTGCTCCTGCGAAGCGTGGCTCAACCTCACCACCTTCACGTGGCGGTCCCGGCGGCCCTCCAGGACGCGCCCCAGGAGGGCCATCAAAGCGAGGCCCTGGTGGTCCACCACGCAGCGCTCCATCACCAGCCCGTGAACCCGCTCAACGGCAAAAGGTGGCCAAGAAAAAATCGGTCCCCACAGCAGAAGAGACGCCTTCGACCAAGGTTCGAAAAGCGAAGATCAATGTTGACTTGAGCATCTTCGATGCCGACCAGGAAGAGGATCGCATCGCAGCCGTGGATTGGGTTGTCGGTGCTTTCCAAGACGGAGAACAGGAGCGCACGGTGTTGATGCAACTCCAAGAAACAGGATGGAGCGCCCAACAATCTCGAGCCATATGCGACCTTGCGAAAAACAAGGGTGCTTGACAACCGTCATGAGGGCTTAAATGAGGGACAGAGGTCGCCACAAAAAGGAGGGAGAGCCATGGCAGATGAAACGGCTGTAGATGCATCTGGCATTGAAGTTGATGACGCCGCTGCCTACTTCGGGGCTACCGACTCCTCGGACGTCCTCCATGCCATGCTCGCCATGCCTCGTGAACAAGCGATGGTCCAATTTTTTGAACTCCTTTCCGACATTGTCCTCCGCCCTGGTGACTTCGACTTTGAGGCCGCGAGCGAACGGATGCAGTGCGAAGGTGGTGAAATCTACTACCTCGTCGCTGGTCATTTGGGTTTGATGAGCATGCCTGACCCACTCTCGCAGGCGTTGGGCATATCGGATTCAAGCGGCGAAGTCACTGGCCAATCCGTCGCTTCCATCTCCGCAGAACAGCGTTCCCGGTTGGAGAAACTCGCTGACCCGATGCGAATGATGAAACTCTTCGCCGTTGCCCAACAAACAGGTTCCAACGATGAAGTGGTCAAGTACCTCACTTCGTTTGAGGGAATGTTGGGCAATGTAGCCGGTTCGCTCGATGCCTTGGTTGCTATTGACCAAGAACTCGATGCTGCGCTTGATGTCGTCGGGCAGGTACTTCCCATTCCATCACTCGCAAGTGGGTCGGCAGCCTCGGCTTCAATTGACGTGCCGGATACCGTTGCACTCCCCGAAGCACCGGTTGCGGAACCGACCCCTGCTCCGGTTGCAGAACCGGCCCCGGCTCAAGCGACCCCGGTGCCGTTGCCCACCGAACCTACGGAACCTGTTCAACCCGCACCAGAACCCGAAACAGTTCCTTTGCCGTCCGCTACCGTTGCCCTACCGGAGGTTGACCAAGCCCCTCCAACCGAACCGGCAGTGAACGTGGAGAACGAACGAGCCGTCGCACGTGCTACGCAAGATGCCTTTTCTGGAGCCTTCAGTTCTGAACTCGTTTCGGAGCCTGAACCACAGGTCGAGGTTCCATCCGAGCCGATCGAAGTCGAAACACCCGTCGAGGTTGAACCAGCAGAAGAGGAGTTTGTGAGCGCTGCTGAGCACTTCATCGCCGCCGACACCGACGGCAGCGGAGCCTTGGATGTTGAAGAACTCGCTCAGGCCACAGGGACTTCTATAGAAGAGGCGGCTGAACTTCATGCCCAAGCCGATACCGACGGCGACGGGGTCGTTTCACTCTCCGAATTCATCGCTTCACCCGCTGCTGAGAAGACGGCGACGCTGCCCAAACCCATCGCTCCCGTTCGCAAACCACTCGGGAATGCTGCCCAACCTGCACAACAACCCGCACCCGTGCAGCAACGGCCCCAACCGCTTCCTCAGCAACCGCAACCGTGGCAGCAACAACAACAGCAACCGTGGCAGCAGCAGCAACAACCGCAACCGTGGCAGCAGCAACAACCGATGCAGCCCCAAGGATGGCAGCAGCCTCAGGCGCCGCTCGTCCAACCCACGATCCGATCTGGCGTCCACTGCCGAGGCTGCGGCATCGGTCTTGACCCGTACTGGCGATTTTGCCCGGTCTGCGGAAACCAAAACCTGGGCTATTGAGGTCACGTGACGGCAAACGTCCCGTCTTGAAGAAGCGGCATTTCATCCAACCAGATGCTCGGCGATGCCAGGACACCTGAAATTTGTATGCCAACCGCAGCGGTGCCACCGAGCGCTGTGTTATCGCCGATCGAGAAGTAGGCCGTACCCAGTCGTTTTTCATCTTCCAAAACGCTGCCCATCAACCGAGCATTCGGGTTCATACCAAAACCAAATTCGGCAATCGTCCAAACATTCTCTTGGTCCTTGCTTTTCAAGCGCTTTGCAGCTTCGCCAAACGTTTGGCGAATTTGAGCAGCAGCGGTTCCTCCTTTGACATCGACCACGAGGCCGTTTTCAATTTGCAACACCACAGGCTCGTCAACCAGGTCAGAATCCCACGAACCGTCAATCACGATGGTGCCGTTCATGGTTCCTTCCCTCGGGAGCGTGAAAATCTTGCCAGCCGGCAGATTGGTGAGCATTCGAGGGCGATTGCAAATGCCGTTGTCGTCCAGTTTCCACTCCCTCCAATTCACCTCAAAGGTCACGTTGGTTCCGTTGGATGATTTGACGTTGACAAAGCGCTTGCGACGGAGAACGGCGTTCATTTCGCCGATGTTCTTCTTGATGATGTTAAAGTCAGCCGACATGCCGCCTTCGGTGAACATCTCAACGCTCATGCCGGGCATCGTGGCCACCCTTGCGCCGTCTTTGATCGCTTGACGAACGGCGCGTGTGTGCGTGAGGGAGTACTTGGTTGGAGCGATCACCACCTGCTGTTGTCGCATCAGGTTGGCAACCGGCGCAGGAGGTTCCTCGCCGTGGTGTCGACCTTTTGGCATGACGATGAGGAGAACACGGTCGGAGCGAAGGCTGGCTGCATCGTGCAGGGCCTGACCGATATCGGTGGTGGTTGGGTCGCAGACGATGAGGATGTTTTCTCCACGACGCAAATCCATGCAGGTGTCGATGACCGTCAATGCACTGCGAGACATCTTTTGGTCGTGACTCAGGGTGTCTTCGTCTTCTTCCTCAACGTCATCTTCGCTTTGTGTTGGTGTGATGAACGTGGTCTCGCCATCGCCTTCAGCCTCGTTGATGATGTCCTGGAGGTCTTGGTCCAAGCCATCATCGTCCTCCCCGTCCGAGCCTTTTCGGCGAAACGGGAGGGCCATGGTAAAGGTAGCATTCAACCGTTCTTCAATGTGTGCATAATTCCCGCAAAAAAAGTTCAATACTCCGTGAAGGGCGTTGTTGGGAGCGTTGAAGAAACCACGATTGAGACGTGCTCAATCAGGCTTCATCCTCGAAGGAAGTCTGACGAGCTCGCTCCATTGCTTCATCGCTGGTGAACCAAAATGTTGGCGTCTCTCCCAAATCTTTGTCCCAGCGTTGAACGGCACGAGCGAACATTTCTCCTTCCGTGTATGCCTCGCACCATTTGAGACACCAATCCGCTTGCTTGACCATGGCTTCATCCTCAGGCGAGGTGCGCTTCAAGACCTCGGCCTGCAAGGCAATCGTCATCACCCAAACTGGAGCAAGGGCGTAGGTGACGAAGGGGTTGCGCTCCATATCGACACTTCGCCACTCGGTCCAAAGAGAGAACACTTGATCGTAGAGAAATCCGATGGTGAGGACGGCGAACATGACGGTGAAAAAGATGCCAGTAAGTGCAAAGTACGTGCTCGGGATTCCAAAAAATTCGTCGGAAATGCAAACTCCCGACGTGCATTCTGCAGTGAATCTCCATTGGATCAAAGGCCAAACGAGGAGCGTGATGGTTGTCCCCCACAACAACAGGCTGACGACAGCCTGAGATTGTTGCATTCTCCAGTATTGCCTCATGGCCCATTTTTTGAAAAACGAACCCCCTTCAGGCCTTTCTGTCATGGTGTTGATACCGGCTCCATCATTAAAGAACCAATCCCTTGAATAGCCCGATAGGACGGGAAGCGAGCGATTTTGGGTGATGGTCAGCAGGCCGGTTCAGCAGTACAACCTTGATTTGGAAAGGTTTCTTGACAAATGAATTGAAATCATTTAAACAAGATTGGCGATGTGTAAGCGTGTCCACAAGCGTACTGACCGCCGGTGGGTGAAGAAGGAGAGGTGATGCCGTTGACTCAACGCCACATCCTCTTCATTCCCTCTTGGTACCCGAGTTCAGACGCTCCTCTCTTGGGAACCTTCTTCAGAGAACAGGCCGAAATGTTTGCAGAAATCGGTCACAAAGTTGGTGTTCTTCATGCGAGATTTCACCATCTCCCATCTGCTACTTGGCGAAAAGGACCCAGCCGACCGATTGCAATGACTGTCGAAAACAACTTGACCGTGGTCCGAGCCAGCAAACGATTGTTCCAACCGGGTCCATTTCACAGACTTCCCTCCGTTTACCGGTCATTCGTCCGATCCCATGAGAAGGTAGCGCTGAAGATGTACGATGCCTACAAGGCGGTGCATGGTCCCCCGGATATCATTCACGCCAAAGCGACGATGTGGGGGGCCATCCTTGCGAAAGCCATCGCCGAGAGAGAAAACATCCCCTATGTTGTGACGGTCCATTCGAGCGTGTTCGCCAGAGGCATTGTTGGGCCGAGGGAACGCACCACTGCGACCGTGGCCTTGAAATCAGCCAACCGGCTTCTGTCGGTCAGCAGTGCCTTGGCCAACGATATAGAACGAACCCTTGGCATCCAGGCGTCAACATTCACCACCGTACCAAACATGATTGATTTGGAAAAATTCCCTTCCACACCTCTCCCCAAGAACAGTTCATTCACGTTTGGATACATGGCTAATTTGGTGAAAGACAAAGGCCACAGAACGTTGCTGCAGGCGTTCCAAAACGTCCCGAACGCCAAACTCCTCTTGGCTGGTGAGGGCCCGCTTCGCAACGAGTTGGAAGAACTGACCTCTGCATACGGAATGGACGACAGCGTTGAATTTGTTGGCTCCATACCTCGCGAAAAAGCAGCTGAATTTTTTCAAGCACTCGATGCCTTTGTCCACCCAAGCAGATACGAATCCTTTGGCATCGTGTTGATCGAAGCACTCTCCACAGGTCGACCTGTCATCGCCACCCGCTGTGGTGGACCAAACGACATCGTCCGAAAGGAGGATGGTATACTCGTCGACATCGACGATGCTGACGGCCTGGCAGAAGCCATGCGCAACACCATCAACATGGAGTGGGACTCCAACAACATGCGAGTTGGTGTTGAAACGAGGTACAGCAAAGGTGTCATTCGCCAACAGTTGCTGGAGGTTTACGAAGCCGTCCTCTCATCCAACTCATCCTTGAAAGAGGATTAAAGGCTCTTTCTCGGTGGACATGCCATGGGTCAAAGTCTGGTGACGACGGACTTTGTGTACTCGAACCAGCGGATCACCATGGAAGGTTACCACACGGAGGATTCAATCTTTGACCGAATCGTCACCGGACAAACATTCTACGAAGAGAAGTTGTTAGAAAAGGCTCGTTCGTTGAATGTGCAGGGTGTATACGTTGACATCGGGGCCAACATAGGTAACCATTCAATTTTTTTCAACCGCTTTTGCAACTCAACAAAAGTTTACAGTTTCGAGATCGATGAAACGATTTTTGCGATTTTGAAGAAAAATATGGAACTCAATTGCTCAGGGGACAGCTACCATCTTGGCGAGATTGGTATTCTTGACAAAAAAGGGCTCGTCGACCTCTCTGACATCAATCATCTCAATGCTGGTATGACAAAAATCGTGAACGTTGCAGGTTCCAAGCGAGAGGTGGACACGCTCGACCAGGTCATGCGGGGTGTTGACAACATCGCCTTGATCAAGATGGATGTTGAGGGATTTGAGCTTCAAATCATTGAAGGTGCGAAGCACATACTTGAGAACCAATCCCCCGTGATCTTTGCTGAATTGGCAACGAAAAAGGAATTCAAATTGTTCAAAGATGCCGTGTCCAAATTTGGGTACACGACGGATGGTGTGAATTACGCCGGAACACCGACCTACCTGTTCACAAAAGGGAACATTTCGGTTCGGAAAAAAATCAAAGAGTCAGGAAAACGACTCTATTGGGGTCTAAAGGATAAACTCCGAAAATGACGGTTGGTCCAATAGAATTCGCTGACGCAGGCAATGGGACAAGCCACCATCACCGATTAGCGGTCGTTCAACAGGTCTTCGAGGCCGCTACGGAAGGCAGCAACAGAACGACGATGATCGACCATTTGGGTGTGTTTTCGTGCCAACGCACCGTAACGCTCACGTTCGTCGTAAACATTCCTCAGGGCATCAATCACGGCATCAGCATCGTGTCCGTCGGGCACCAAAATGCCCCCCTCCCCCAACGCTTCTTTTTGCGAGCCAACGTCGGAAGTTACACTTGGTACGCCGAATAAACCCGCCTCACCAATGACGCGTCCCCATGAACCGGTCGTCTCAAACAAAATAAGATGGACGTCGATGCTCGCAAAGAAGGTTGCCGCGTCAATGTAACCTCGGATGTGTGCGTTTGGGTGATGGGCGAGTTGTTGCGGGAACGAAGTGCCACCCGCTATGTGAACTTCAGCCTGAGGCCAGCGTTCAAGCAGCCGCGGTAGGAGGCGTTGATACAGCCGCAACCCCTTTTCTGGGGTAACGACCATGATGCCAATCCTGGGTGGTGAACCATCGGACCTCTTTGCCTGCTCAGTTGTGCGTAAGGCGATGACGTCGTCCATGCTGCCAAAACGTCCACCAAAATCGATTGGCAGAGGCACGCTATGACCTTGCTGAATGGAGAACCGTGAGCGAATGTCAGCGAGCAGGCCTTCTCCAGCCGCACACACGAGGGCTGCGCCTTCCATGGCGGGACGAAACCGTTCCTCGAGACGGAAAGGCGTGTCGTCTCGAACGAAGATGATGTAAGGCATCCCCCGGGCCGTAAACGCTTCTGCGGCCCCAGGTGCCCAATCGAGTTGCGTCAACCCAATACCACCTGCATGGTCCTGTTTGTCCAACCACGAACCCACGCGAGTGGCGAATTGGGAACTGCGTCGGGCAATATGCCTGTCAAAGGCCCACTTTCTACGTCTAAATTCACCACTGCGCTCTCGCAAGCCCCAAGCGACCTTCGACCAGAAACCTTCGATGGGGAGATCTGTGGTGGTAAAACTCACTTCGGGCTGAAGCAGACCAATACGGTCGCCTCTGTCGTGACTCGCAAAGGCGCTGACCGTCCATGCAGGATGGGTTGGAGCATCCTCGGAGGGCGACATTGGTAGATATGTTGGTGCGGTCTCAAGCGTGGGCCCAGGTGCTGCAACCCCGTTGAGTAAAGCCGCCAAAGAACGCTCAGCCCCTCCTCCGGGTGGATCGAGATCCCGAACAGCAGCAAAGAGTCGCCGGGTGCTCATGCCTTTTCCTTCGCACCGACCTCTTTGAGCGTTGTGGGCTCCAACGTTTCGAAGATACGCCTTGAAAAGCGCCCATGGGAGCGTTGAAGAAACCCCGCCACGTCTTGGTGTCATGGCAGCCTACGAAGAATTCCTGCAGCGTGTTCACGACATCCACCGATTGGGGGCCTTGCAAGGTCACCTGGGGTGGGACCAGGAGGTGTTGATGCCCAACAAAGGGGCCGCATCGAGAGGCGAGATGATGGCGTGGTTGGCTGGAAAGCGCCATGAACAACTCACAGACCCTCGGTTGGGTGCCTTGCTCGACCAACTCGAAGGCTCGGATTTGGACGCCGATCAGGCGGCCAACGTTCGCGAAATGCGTCGCTCCTACGACCAAGCGGTTCGCCTTCCCACCACGTTCGTTGAATCGTTTGCCCAGGCTCGCTCAGAGGCGTTGCTGGCATGGCAAAACGCCAGAGCAGCCTCCGATTTTGAAGCGTTCAAACCTGCGCTTGAGCATTTGATTTCCTTGACCAAAGAGAAAATTGCGTTGCTCGGCGTCACGACCACGCCCTACGATGTGCTGCTTGATGAATACGAAGTCGGGATGACCGTCGAGGATTACGATCCGTTGTTTTCTGGATTGAAGGAACGCCTCGTGCCGTTGTTGCAGGCCATCACTGCTGCTCAAGCAACCTCGCCTGACCCCGTTCTTCCGGAAGGCATTCAATTTTCGGTTGAATCGCAGAAAGCGTTCTGCGAAGCGGTCTCCGGTCGTATGGGCTTTGACTTTGAAGCCGGGCGGATGGACGCTTCCACGCACCCGTTTTCTGCTGGCTTGTGGCCGGGTGACACGCGGTTCACCACGCGCTTTGACGAAGCCGATCCCTTTTCCTGTCTTTATGCAGTGATGCACGAAACAGGCCATGCTCTTTACGAACAAGGCCTCGACCACGACCATCGATTCACGCCACGTGGGGGGGCCGTGTCCTTGGGGGTCCACGAATCGCAAAGCCGGTTTTGGGAGAATCAGATTGGACGCACGCCCGCCTTTTGGAAAGTGGTCCTCCCGTGGTTCAAATCCGCGTTCCCCGACGCTCCCGAATGGACAGAAGACGAGTTGAACCAACTCGCCAACCGCGTTGAGCGAGGGTTTATTCGCGTCGAAGCTGATGAAGTGACTTACAACTTACACGTGATGCTGAGGTATGAAATCGAGAAGCAATTGTTCAATGGCGACCTGACGGTTGATGCCTTGCCTGAAACCTGGAATTCGATGTTCAAGGCATGGTTTGACCTTGACGTGCCCGAGGACCGATTGGGTTGCCTGCAGGACATTCACTGGTCGATGGGGGCGTTTGGCTACTTCCCGACCTACACCTTGGGCAACCTCTACGCAGCCCAACTGTTGGAAGCGATGGAAAAGGAACTCGGTGACATCGATGCGCTGGTTGCCACTGGAAATTGGGAACCGTTGCTTGCCTGGCTCCGCCCCCGCATCCACCAACGAGGCAGTCAAGTCACGCCGGCTCAACTGATCGAAGATGCAACGGGTTCACCGCCAAGTCCTGAACCGTTCTTGCGATATGTCGAGCAGAAATACGGGCGTCTCTACGCCCTTGATTAGCTCCAGGGCGTCATCACGATTGCTGAGCCTGCCTCGCCGGGCTCAACCAGCAGGTGACCCTTTGGACCGGACGCTTCGCTTCGCTCAAACACCGGTACGCCCGCCACAACGGTGACTTGCGCCCATCCGACCAACGAACGCCCGTGGAACGGATTCCAGCCAACGCGGCTCCACGAGAGCGCATCGTCCACGGTGTGAGCATGGTTCATGTCCACCAAGACCACATCGCCGTCGGCACCTTCCTCCAGGCGACCTTTTCCAATCATGTTGTAACAATCCGCCACATTGGTAGACATCCAACGCACCACGTCTTCGATGCTACAAGCCCCGTCGTTGGCGTGGGTAAGCATCACAGCAAGCGAGGTTTCCACCCCGGGCATGCCGCTTGGAGCATCGGGAAAACCGAGGGCCTTGGCTTCCAAGGTATGGGGTGCATGGTCGGTTGCAATGCATTGAATCGTCCCGTCTCGCAGTCGATTCCAAAGCGTTTCACGATCCTGAGCGTAACGAATAGGTGGGTTCATTTTCAAACGGGTTCCCTCACGAGCGACATCTGTTTCGTCGAAGGTGAGGTGTTGGGGCAAGGTTTCGGTGGTGATGATGGCTCCTTCTTCACTTGCTGTTGAGGGCAGCTGGGTGATACCAGCCAACCACTCGGCCTCCAATCCGCTGGTCAGATGGAGCACATGCAACCGGTGGCCCGAGGCTTGAGCGAGTTCCACCGCCAGTTGCGTGGCCAGCAGCGCCGTAACGTCATCTCGCCATTCCGCATGAGCCGCTATATCGGTTCTGTCTTTGACCTTCTCAAAACGTTCGAGCAGACGTTGTTCATCTTCGGCGTGGACGGCGATGAGGCCTCCAGTACCGTTGAAAATAGCTTCCAGCGCCACCCGCTCGTTCACGAGCAAGGTCCCTGTTGAAGAGCCCATGAAGACCTTGATGCCGCAAATACCGGGGATGCTCATCGGTTGGTCCGGTGTTCCCACCGCCTCCTGAAGGTCAGCGACGTTGTCCGGTGTTGCACCGATGAAAAATCCGTAGTTGTTCACACATTTTTCCGAGGCCGTCTTCAATTTCATACGCATGCCTTCCATGTTGGTGATGGAGGGCTTGTTGTTGGGCATGTCAAGAAACGAGGTGATGCCGCCGCTCACCGCCGCCGCTGAGCCTGACCCAAGGTCTTCCTTTTCCGGTTGACCCGGGTCTCGAAAATGACACTGCGGGTCGATCATGCCGGGCAGCAGATGCAACCCTCGTCCATCGATGAAGAGTTCATCTTCAAGCGGTTCCAGAACTCCGTTGGGCAGCACCGTCTCAATGACGCCGTTCCGGATACGCAAATCACCGACGGCGGTGAGGTCGGGAAGCACCATGGTAGCGCCGTGAATCAAAACATTGCCTGTCATGCCGTGTTCCTCATCGTTCTGTTCCATACTCAGCACATCAACATGATGCCCGTTATCCCTCTGTTCGACGGGCAGTTTTTGGTCTGAAAGCATTGCAAACTTCGGGGTTCATGTCCATGTACGGCCCTTGGAGCAAATCGATGCAATACGGAACAGCCTTCCAAATTTCGTCAATCGTTTCACGAATGGCTTTGGGGCGTCCCGGGAGGTTGAAGATCAAGGATTGACCGCGCAGTCCCCCCACCTGCCTTGAGAGGATGGCCGTAGGGACAAAGGCCAACGAAATGCTGCGCATTTGTTCCCCAAAGCCGGGCATGATTCGGTCGCACACCGCTTCAGTGGCCTCCGGCGTGATGTCTCTTGAGGCGGGTCCTGTCCCCCCCGTGGTCACCACCACATGGCACCCCTGCACGTCGACCATCGCTTTCAGCGCACGCTCGACCTCTTCCTGCTCATCCGGCACGCATCGGTAGTGGGCCGTCCAAGGACTGCGAATGGCCTCTCTGAAGAAGTCCAAAATCGCTGGACCTCCTTCATCCTCATAGGCACCTGCACTCGCTCGGTCGCTCACGGTCACGATGCCCAAATGAATAGCGTCCCCAAGATGCCCGTCAACTCCCTCGTGAACGGTGAGCGGGTCCATCCATTCACCTACTGGTCGCCGTACTTCGCCACGATGTCAGCATGGAAGTTGTCCAGAAGGGTGTCTTCAAACAACTCGGTTTGACGCCGCATCTTGGTCGAACGAATGTGAAGCACAGCCATCATGATGAAGACACCGATGACCAGAGGGATGAACACCTCAAGCTTGTACTGGTGCATGAATTTCACGATGCCCTCGGCGGTGTAGGCCCAGGTGACCGATGCAATGGAACCACCAATCAGCGTGGCCAGCAGCACCCGCATGAACTGCATGCGAGACAGCAGACCCAGCATGGCTCCCACCAAGACTCCGGACGCCATGAACGGAATCCAAACGAAGAAAATCAACCCCCAGAACCCCCATTTGTTGATCATTTCACGCTTTTCGTTGGCCATGTACTCCACGGTCGACAACGTGTCACCGAGGAACTTGGTTTGAAGCATCCTTCCACCCAAGCCGTCCTGTCGGGCCACGGCTACGATCCGTTCGTCGTCTTTGTCGGACTGGCGTTCAACCCGCCCTGCTCCCGAGCGGTCGGCCAACGTCGAGACTTCGTTTCGTGTCTTGACGATGAGTTCTTGTGACCCAAGAATCTCCTCGTTACGGTCGTGAATGAAACGG